>JAZSNN010000031.1:0-129024 GCA_045536425.1 Oscillospiraceae bacterium | reverse complement strand
GCAGGGGACAGGGGGGAAATAAAAAGGGGCAACCGGAATTTTGGTTCCGTGGTTTTTAATATTTTACAAAAGCTTTTTATAGTTTTTTTTTGAGGATTGGCACAAGCACTGAGCAAGCTATTATCTTCGCAATATCGGTGAGTAAAAACGAAACCGCCGTCACCTCAAAAGCGTAGAAAAACGTGAGATTCATACTTATCATATACCAGATAGTGCCAAATAGATTGCAGACAACAACGCCAAGCGTCAAGAAAAGGGGAAGATGCCCCTTGAAAGAAAACCTCTCGCAACCAAATCCGACAATAAAAGCGCAGGGAATATACCCCCAAAGATAACCGCCCGTGTGGCGAAATAGCACCTGAACACCGCCCAAGAAACCTGCAAAAACGGGCACACCGACAGCACCAATGAGAAGGTATATCAAAACGGCAATAACCCCTTTCCTGCTGCCAAGAAGCGCAGAAGAAAGACAAACCGCGAATAGCCCAAGCGTCACAGGCACAGTTCCTAAATACAACGAGAAAGGAGAAAGAATACAGATAAACGCGACAAAAAATGCCACAACAACAAGCGATTTGGTTTTCATATTCTGCCTCCTTTCCGTATATTTAGGGTATCATTTTTTGCAAACCGTGTCAATGTTTGTAAAAAAATTGTGACCAAGGTTGACCTTTTTACAAGTATGTAGTACAATATACTATGTATAAGTGTGAGCATAAGGAGGATTTGGCTATGAAAACAACACAACAGCTTAAGCTTTCTCCGTCAATTCTTGCGGCAGATTTTTCAAAGCTTGGCGAAGAATTTGACAGCATTAAAAATGCAGGCTGTGAGATGGCACATATCGACGTTATGGATGGACTTTTCGTGCCAAACATCAGCATTGGAATCCCCGTTGTGAAAAGCCTTCGTCCCAAATCTGACATAATCTTTGACGTCCACCTTATGATAGAGGACCCGATAAAGTACGTTGACAATTTTGCCGATGCGGGCGCGGATATCATCACCTTTCACTATGAGAGCAAGAGTGATGTGCTTGAAACCATCAAAAAGATAAAGGCAAAAGGCAAAAAGGTCGGCATCAGCATAAAACCCAAAACCCCCGCAAATGTTCTCGACGAGTATCTTGATACGATAGATATGGTGCTTGTAATGACCGTCGAGCCCGGCTTTGGCGGACAGAGCTTTATGGCTGATATGATGCCAAAGGTAGAGTACTATCGCGAAAAGATTGACTCTCTCGGACTTCAGGTTGATATACAGGTCGATGGCGGAATAGATGCCAAAACCGTCAAAACCGCAAAGGATGCTGGAGCAAACGTGCTTGTTGCAGGAACCTATTTCTTCAAAGCAGAGGATAGAAAAGCGGCAGCACAGGCACTTAGAGACTAACCTAAAAAGAGGTAAAAAATGAGCTTTTTTGACCGAGGAATCTACCTCGAACAGCACAAAGAACCCGCTATATCCAAAAAAATTCGTATGGCGGACGGAATAACCTTTGAGCCCTTCGACGTAGATAAGCTTCTTTCCGTCAAGGATGAATACATATATAAAATAATCGAGATTTCCAAAATCCGCGATGAGCATACGGGTGAATTTGTGCTCGATATAATAAATCGCGGCTTGAGAAGCGGTGCGACCGAGCTTGTAATAAACGCGGTGGACGATGACCCATACACCTCGTCCTCCTCAACAGCACTTGTTCAGCTCAAGGAATACGCCATCTTCGGTGCAAGACTTGTTTCAAAGGTGCTCGGCGTAAGAAAGATTTCCTGCGCTGTAAACGCGAATATCGACCAAGACGGCTCGGCGTTCAGATTTCCCGAAACTCTTTGCGGCGAAGATGTCAGAAGAATAGACGGCAAATATCCTATTGCTACTCGACTGAAGGGACATTATAGGGAGAATATCACCGCAGTCGGAAGCTGTGCGCTCATAAACCTTGCAAAAACCGTTGTGGATGGAGAAATTTCAAAGATATGCTTTCTCACCGTCGCAGGCGATTGTGTAAAGGAACCTGCAAACGTGGCGGTGTATGTCGGAACACAGCTAAAGGACATTTTTGAAATGTGTCCCCTTGAAAAAGAACCCCAAAAGCTCATCCTCGGCGCTATGATGACGGGAAGACCCGTTGAAACAGCAGAGGTAGGAGTAGATGTGGCGACCAAAACCGTTGTCGCTCTCAGTAAATATACCGTAAAAACGGGACTCAACTGTATTGGATGCGGAAGATGTGTTCAGGTTTGTCCGCAGGAGCTGTCCCCGTATTATATGTACAAGAGCAGTAAGCGTCAGATAGAGGCGCCGACACTTTTAAAGCTCGCAGAGAAATGTACCCTCTGCGGATGCTGTTCCCACGTTTGTCCGGGAACCTGCAACCCCACCCACTACATCAGACTTTTAAAGAACAAGAACCAGAGCTTGCAATCCAAGGAGGACTAACGCGATGCCCGCAACAGAGCACAATTACAAAGCCAGCCGCGCCCCCTTCTTGCGCTCGGATGACACCACGAAACACATAATGGTAGAGATGCTTGTTGCGCTCTGCTTTCCACTGGCGTTTGCCTGCTACCTGTATGGTGTGCAGGTTATATGGCGTGTGCTTTTCGCGGGTTTTTGCTGCTATTTTGCTGACCTTGCGGCAACCCTTCTCAGCCGAAGAAAATCGGTTTCTGCAGGTTTTTGTTCCTTTGTTACGGGAGCGATACTTGCGCTTTTGCTTCCTGCGAACGTAGATTTTTCGATACTTCTGGCGGGTAGCCTTTTTGCGGTAATAGTTGCAAAGGAAACGTTTGGAGGAATAGGAAATAATATCTTCAACCCTGCAGCAGCGGGACTAGCCTTTGTAACGGTTGTCTATGCTGATAAAATATTCTGGTATCCGCAGCCTTTTGCTGCAGAGGAAACCCTGACTCGCAGCCTTTCCTACGTTCTGAAATTTGGAGGCATCCCCGCAGTTTCCTCAACCGATATGCTTATAGGAAACTTCTGTGGACCTATGGGTGCTACAAATACGATAATAATATTGTGCTGTTTTGTATTCTTGATGCTTCGAAGAACTATCAGCGCACGTATATCCATAACATATCTTATAACGGTGGCTGTTATTGCCTTTATTCTTCCGCGCGTAAACTGCACCCCCTTTGAGTCTGTTATGTACGAGTTCGGCTCGGGCTACGTGGTGTTTGCTGCGGTATTTATGCTCACCGACCCCGTAACAGCGCCAAAGCACCGCTTTTCAAAGCACCTCTACGCTGTCACAGCGGGTGTGCTGACTATGGTGTTCAGACATCTGGGAGGATATGAACAGGGCATTTGCTTTGCAATTCTTTTGGTGAACGCACTTTCACATTCCTTTGACAGACTCACCCTGTACCTCAAGGCAAGGAGGCTTACGGTATGAGTAGAAAAAACGCGACCATTAGAAACGTCATCAGCTTTTTGTGGATAAAAAACCCGCTTTTGATATACGGACTTTCGGTTGTCACAGCGGTTATGACCACGACCTCGCTAAACTCGGCACTCAGCGTCTGCTTGGCGCTCTTGATAATGATGATACCCACTACCGCGGTATCACTTGTGATGGGCTCAAAATTGCCACCCGAAATTCGTTTTGCGGTTCACACGTTGGTGGCGTCCCTCTCGTATATCCCCGCGGTAATGGCGGTCAGAGCTCTTTTCCCACAAGCGATTATGGCATTAACTATCTACCTGCCGCTTTTGGCGGTAAATGAACTTGTTGTGCTCCGTGCAGACCGCTACGCTACTAAGCGTTCACTCACATTTGCACTTGCCGATACCTTCGGCTGTATTCTCAGCTTTACACTCACAATGCTTTTCATAGCTTTTGTACGAGAGCTTTTGGGAAGCGGCAGCCTTTTTGGCTACAAAATATTATCAAAAACAAACCCCGAGTTTTTGCTCCCCTTTATGGGCTTTATAATTTCGGGATTCACGGCGGCACTTTTTAAACACGCACAGGCTATGGCAATTTTGGCTATTTGCCGTCGCCGTTACAGAAAAACGCATAAATCCAACTAATGTGGAGGTCAGGCCATGCAGATAGCTGTCAGAATGGCAACACTTTTGTTTGCCGCGATGGTAACTGAAAATATAGTTTTCGGAAGAGCGATAGGAGTAACCGTGCCCGAAAAACAGCGCCCGCAGGATATTCTTCGAACGGGCGGACTGCTCGCGGCGGTAATTGCCCTGTCTTGCTTTTTCGCGTCGCTTGTGTCTGGACTTGTGACTGCAGATAAGAGGGTCTACGTAGAGCCTATAATCTATACAACACTCATCAGTTTGATATATCTTGCGATATACATCACCGCAAAGCTTATAGGAAACAAAAAGGAAATAAATACCTCGAACTTTTGTAAACAGCTTGCCACTGCGACCTTCAATAGCGCTGTGTTCGGTGCAGTATTGATAGTCACACGAAGACTCTACACCCCAATCGATGCCGTGTTCTACGGCTTGGGCGGAGCGGCAGGATATATGATAGCGATGCTGTTCATAAGACGTCAGCGTCACCAAACCAAAATGCTTCGTGTGCCAAATGCTTTCAGGGGTCTGCCTATAACCCTAATATATATAGGAATAATTTCTTTGGCACTCTATGGCTTGATAGGCCATCAGCTCACAGCGTAAGGAGGGGTCGAATTGAAGATAAGAAGATACAGTAACATCTACTCAAAAAATGACCATACGTGGCTCAAGATTGTAATCACCTTTGTTGTGATTGCGCTTGTGGTGTTCTTGGCGTTCAGCATTGCAGACCCGATAGCAAAGCTCTTCTCGGGAGATTTGGGCGACGACACCTCGTCCGAATTCAACCCCACGGTTTCCTATGCGAGCGACACGACCTCGACACAACCCGACGAGTCTGACGACAAAAGTGAGAGCACAGGCGATAATTCGCAGAACACCTCGTCCGAGGCGGTTGTTGTGCGCCCTGACCGAACCGAATATACCGCAGGACTGAGTGTTGTGCTCGACCGCGACGTTGTCAGAAACTCCGAAAAATTCGAAGCGTTCTTGCAGAGCGCAGTAGCACAGGGCGTGGAGAATGTAATAATCGAGCTCAAGGATGCTGAGGGATATCTCTACTATAAGAGCAACCTCAGGGACGCGAAAAACTGCAAGGCAATAAGCTCAAATGCGATAACAAACCTCTCTGCAATAATTTCAAAGCTTCGTGAAAACAGCATCACCGTAACCGCAAAAATCAACTGCTTCAGCGATAGAACTGCCACCGATATTGCCGATGCCGCAGTAAAATATCAGGGCGAAAACGGCGGTAAATGGCTGGATGATTACAAAGAAAACGGCGGAAAATCCTGGCTCAACCCCTATTCTGATACTGCAGTAAACTACCTTTTGAATATAGCAAAAGAACTCACAGATATGGGCGTTGATAACGTTCTTCTTTCGTCGCTTCGCTTCCCCGGCGGACACCAGCAGTTTGCATACTACGGTTATGATAGCAATACCGTTTCCCGCGAGGAATGCCTTGCTCGTTTTGTTTCAAAGATGAAAGCTACCCTCGAATATGCAAACTCAGAGGTTTGGGTAGAGGTCGATATGCCTCACTATCTCGGACAGCAACCCGAAATATATGGAACGAATCCGTTTGAGTATGGCGCAGACTGTGTCGTCATAAATTTGGTTGCAGAGGACTTTGGACCTTCGATATTTATAAACAATACCACTATTCAAACCCCCTCCAAAAACTATCGCGACCTCATTCGTACCGTTATCGGCAAATGCCAGAGTATGAACACAGACGGAGTTGAGATACTTGCTTTGCTTCAGGGCTATGGCTATGAGGACGAGGACGTGCAAAATCAGATAAAAGAGGCTAAAAAATACTCTGCGACAAGATATGCGCTCGAGATTGACGGCGCTGACATTCCTTTGGTGAAATAGAATGAAGCTGTTTGAAAAAACCCTTTCACAAGAATATAAATATAACGGAAAAATCCTGAGCCTTCGCGTTGACGAGGCGGAGCTTGAAAACGGCAAAACCGCGCTTCGTGAGGTTGTAGAACACCACGGGGGAGTCTGTGTTGCGGCTCTTGATGAAGACGGATGTCTTTTGATGGTGCGTCAGTTTCGCTATCCATATGGCGAGGTGCTTCTCGAAATTCCTGCAGGAAAGCTCGAAAAGGGCGAAAACCCGCTTGAATGCGGAAAACGTGAACTGGAAGAGGAAACGGGCTACGTTGCAGAAAAATATACCGACCTCGGAAAGCTCTATCCGACCCCTGCCTACGTCACCGAAGTGATACATATGTATTACGCCGAAAACCTCTCAAAAACCGCACAACACCTCGACGCAGACGAATTCTTGAGCGTAGAGCACATACCTCTTGCCGATGCTGTGAAGATGGTGATGAGCGGAGAAATCCGCGACTCCAAAACACAGGTCGCTATCCTCAAACTGAAAGAATTGATAAAATGAAGATACAATACAAAGGAAAGGACACTCTGATAAGCGGAGTGTCACCTTTTTCTCTGAGACAAACCCTGGACTGCGGACAGTGCTTCAGATGGGACGAAATCGAAGAGAACACCTTTGTGGGCGTAGTCGGGAAAATGGTGTGCAAAATCAACCAAACCGATGACACGATCACCTTTTTCGACACCGACAAGGAAACCTTTGAAAAAGTCTGGAAGGACTACTTCGATTTCGAGCTTGACTATAATGCAATCCGCGATGAGATATGTAAAGACGAGATAATGCAAAGAGCGGGGGACTACGCGTCGGGTATCCGCATACTAAAGCAAGACGCGTGGGAAACTATCTGTTCGTTTATCATCAGTCAAAACAACAACATAAAACGCATAAAAGGCATCGTCAAAAGACTCTGCGACACCTTTGGAGAGCCGATAACAGACGGCTTCAGCACCTTCCCCGATTATAGCGTTATAGCAAAACTCACGGTCGAGGAGCTGGCACCGCTCAGAAGCGGATTTCGTGCAAAGTATATTCTTGATGCCGCCAAAAAGCTCGACAGCGGAGAGGTCAGCATAGATAGAATAAGAAACTCCGACTACGCCACGGCAAAAGCGGAATTGATGCAGATTTGCGGCATAGGAAGCAAGGTTGCAGACTGTGCGCTTCTGTACGGATTTTATCGCCTTGAGGCTTTTCCCGAGGACGTGTGGATAAAACGCGCAATGGCAAAGCTCTATCCCGACGGACTTCCCGAAAATTGCAAACGCTATGCAGGTATCGCACAGCAGTATATCTTCCACTATGCACGAACATCCGAGGAATTTTAAAGCAGACATAATACGTCTGCTTTTTTCATATTCTCACTAAAGAGGTGTTTGTATGAAAAAGCCGTATATTACTATTCAAAAAACCGCTATGATGATATGCTCGGCGGCGGTGATAACTGCGCTGGTGCTTTCGGTGGTGCTTCCGCTCATCTTCAAAGCCGCAACCGTTGCAGCACAGGGAAAGCTCTATCCTGTGTATAGCGTAGATACCGAAGAAAAAAAGGTTGCCCTCGGAATAAACTGCGCTTGGGAGGATGACGATACCGATATTTTCCTGAAAATCCTCGAGGAAAAAGGGGTAAAAACCACCTTTTTTGTCACAGGTGAATTTGTACAAAGATGCGAAAACGCGGTGGTCAGAATGTCGAAAGCGGGACACGAGATAGGAAACCACTCGGACAGCCATCCTGATATGCAGACCTTGACCGAGGAACAGATAAAAAAGGAGCTCAATTCGGCAGGAAACAAAATAGAAAAGGTCACGGGAATAAGACCCACGCTGTTTCGCGCTCCCTCGGGCTCGTATAATACCCGCCTCATACAAACTGCAAATGAGCTTGGGTATCACTGTATACAGTGGAATTGCGACACGGTGGATTGGAAAGGATATACTGCTGACGAAATGATAGAGCGGGTTATGAAGAAGCTTGATAACGGCTCAATAGTACTGCTTCATCTCGGAGCCGAACACACCGCTAAAGCGCTCCCGACGCTAATCGACACCATCGAAGAAAAAGGCTATGAAATAGTGCCCGTGTCAGAGTTGATATACACAGAAAATTACTATGTGGACAGACAAGGCATACAACATAAAAAGATTGACTAAAACCGAAAAATAAGGTAGTATAATTATAGAAAGTGAAAACGGAGGAAGTTGAAAATGGAACTCTTTGAAAAGGTCTTTAGAGAAGTGGTAGAAGTTTTGATAATTCCGGTTGAACTTATCGGAGTACTTATAATTCTTCAAGCCGCAGTAGTAAACTTCATAGGATATGTACGCAAAAAGAAAGGGGTAAGACTCGCCCTTGCGCAGAGCCTTGCAACCGCCCTCGAATTCAAGCTTGCGAGCGAGATTTTGAGAACAGTTGTGGTTCAGGAGTGGGAAGAGCTTTTGATGGTAGGTGCGATAATTCTTCTTCGTGCCGCGCTCACACTTTTGATACATTGGGAGATAAAAAACGAGATGGTGCATGAGCCGAAAGACGAGAAAAACGGCTGATTTTATCCGCGATATGTGTAAACTGCCGAAAATTATTTTGAAGGCTCAAAATGCCTTGACACAGGGCGCTGTTTAGAGTACTATTAAGAGTAATATAAATATAAGGAGAACAAATATGGCTTTTATTTACGAAGAACCTTCTCGCACCTTTGGCGAGTACCTTTTGGTACCTGGATACTCCTCTTCAGAGTGTATTCCTGCAAACGTAAGTCTCAAGACACCGGTAGTAAAATACAAGAAGGGCGAAACCTCTTCTATCGTTATGAATATTCCCCTCGTTTCTGCAATAATGCAGGCTGTATCTGACGACAGAATGGCTATTGCACTTGCAAAAGAGGGCGGAATCTCCTTTATTTATGGTTCTCAGACCATTGAGGACGAGGCTGCAATGGTAGCAAGAGTCAAGAATTATAAGGCGGGCTTCGTAACAAGTGATTCTAACATAAAGCCCGACGCTACACTAAAGGATATCCTCGACCTTAAAGAGAAAACAGGGCACTCCACAGTAGCAGTAACCGAGGATGGAACTGCAAACGGAAAGCTCGTCGGCATCGTCACAAGTCGTGACTACCGCGTTTCCAGAATGTCTATGGATACAAAGGTCAGCGAGTTTATGACCGCTTTGGACAAGCTCATCGTTGCAGACGAGAACACTTCGCTCAAAACTGCAAACGATATAATTTGGGACAACAAGCTCAACTCTCTCCCGATAGTTGACAAAAACGGATGCCTCAAGTATATGGTTTTCCGCAAGGACTACTCTACACATAAAGAGAATGCCAATGAACTTCTCGACGCGCAGAAGAGATACGTAGTAGGTGCAGGTATCAACACCCGCGACTATGCACAGCGTGTTCCCGCACTTGTAGAAGCAGGCGCAGACGTTCTGTGTATCGACTCTTCCGAGGGCTATTCCGAGTGGCAGAAACTCACTCTCGACTGGATTCGCGCAAACTACGGCGATACAGTAAAGGTTGGCGCAGGAAACGTTGTTGATCGCGATGGCTTTATGTTCCTTGCCGAAGCAGGAGCTGACTTTGTAAAGGTCGGTATCGGCGGTGGTTCTATCTGCATCACCCGTGAGCAGAAGGGAATCGGCCGTGGACAAGCAACAGCTCTTATCGAGGTTGCAAAGGCAAGAGACGAATACTACGAGAAAACAGGTATCTATATTCCTGTGTGCTCTGATGGCGGTATCGTTCACGACTATCATATGACACTCGCACTTGCTATGGGCGCAGATTTCATAATGCTCGGCAGATACTTCTCTAGATTTGATGAGAGCCCCACAAACAAGGTTGTAATCAATGGTAGCTATATGAAGGAATATTGGGGTGAAGGCTCAAACCGTGCGAGAAACTGGCAGCGCTACGACCTCGGCGGAGATAAAAAGCTCTCCTTTGAGGAAGGCGTCGACTCCTACGTTCCCTATGCAGGTGGACTCAAGGATAACGTGGGCAAATCTCTCGCAAAGGTTCGTTCCACAATGTGTAACTGTGGCTTCTTGACAATACCCGAGCTTCAGAAGAACAGCAAGCTTACAATGGTGTCTGCAACTTCTATAGTAGAGGGCGGAGCACACGACGTAGTGCTCAAGGATGCTAATGCAAAGATCGGTTAATTACGTTAAAAACAATTACGTCTTTTTCACGAAAAACTATTGACAATCGTTGAAAACGGGTGTATACTGATTATAAATTATTGTATTTGTTTTTGGTAATTATATGAATTTTATCTGAGGAGGATATCTGATGAATATCGAAAAATTTGAAACTCCTGTACTTGAGGTAGAGGAAATCGAAACAAAAGACATTATCACTACTAGTGGTGATAACGATGTTGGATTGGATGAATTTAAAAAATAATAATAGAATCTAATCAACAAACTGGTTTATAGTAAAAAGGAACTCGAATGATTTTCACTCGAGTTCTTTGTGATGTCAAAAATATGTAAAGCGTTCTCTGCAGAACGCTTTATTCTTGCGTAAAGGAGAGTCTTGTATGAACAAGGATGTCATTATAGTCGGTGCAGGCCCTGCGGGTATATTTACTGCACTCGAAATGGTCAAAAAGGGAAGCGACAAAAAGATTGTTATAGTAGAAAAAGGACAATCGGTTGAAAACAGACGTTGCCCAAAACACAAGACCAAGCAATGCGTCAACTGCAAACCATACTGTCACATCACTACGGGATTCTCGGGTGCGGGAGCCTTTTCCGATGGAAAGCTCTCTCTCAGTAGCGAGGTGGGCGGTGACCTTCCCACTTTGATCGGTGATGATCTCGCGCAGGAAACCATTAACTACGCCGACAAGATATATCTGGAGTTTGGCGCTGACGAGCACGTAGAGGGTATCGGAAACTCCGAAGAGGTAAAGGATATCAGAAAACGCGCAATCCAAGCAGGACTCAAGCTTGTTGACTGTCCCATTCGACATATGGGCACCGAAAAGGCACAGCAGATATACTACGCAATTGAGCAGTATCTTCTCAACAACGGTGTTGAGATGATGTTTGGATATGAATGCACCGACCTCATTTTAGAGGGAAACGAATGCAAGGGAGTTTACATCACAGATGGCAAAAACAACCTCGAAATTTTTGGTGAGCACACCGTTGTTGCAACAGGCAGAAGAGGAGCAGATTGGCTCGAAAAGATTTGTGCAGAGCATAACATCGCGCACCAACCCGGAACAGTAGATATCGGTGTTAGAGTTGAGGTAAGAAACGAAGTTATCGAAAAGGTAAACGAGGTGCTGTATGAGTCCAAGCTCATCGGCTATCCCAAGCCCTTTAAAAATAAGGTTCGCACCTTCTGCCAAAACCCCGGCGGATTTGTAAGTCAGGAAAACTACGACAACGACCTTGCTGTCGTAAACGGACATTCCTACAAGGAACTCAAATCCAATAACACAAACCTCGCAATTTTATGTTCGCATAATTTTTCCGAACCGTTCAATCAGCCTATTGCCTATGCGCAAAAGGTTGGCGAGCTCACAAATATGCTCGGTGCGGGACATATTTTGGTGCAACGCTTCGGCGATATTCTTGACGGCAAACGCACTTGGCCAAAGGAACTTGCACAGTCAAACCTCAAGCCAACACTCCCCGACGCTGTAGCAGGGGATATAACCGCTGCTATGCCGTACCGCGCTATGATGAATATCATAAACTTCATCCAAGCGGTAGACCACGTAGTGCCCGGTTTTGCGTCCACAGAAACACTTTTGTACTCGCCCGAATTAAAGTTTTATTCCAACCGCGTAAAGATGGATAAGGACTTAAATACAAATGTCAAAGGACTTCACTGCCTCGGCGATTCGAGCGGATGGACAAGAGGACTTATGATGGCATCTGTAATGGGTGTTTTGATGGGTAGAAAACTCGTTTGATTTTTGAACAGACCCGAATTTTCGGGTCTGTTTTTGCATACTAACTCCTTTCGGCTCATATATTTGAATGAACATTCATAAGGAGTTGAGATTGTGAAAGGGGTAGTAGAAGAACGAGCGGTGATGCTCGCTGAGTACATAATCGAGAACAAAGCAACTGTAAGAGCCGCCGCAAAGAAATTTTGTATAAGTAAATCAACTGTACATAAGGACGTCGCAGAAAGACTCAAAAAGATAAATCCAAGCCTGTATGCAAACGTAAAAGAGGTGCTCGACCTCAACAAAGCCCAACGCCATATCCGCGGAGGCCTAGCAACTAAAAGAAAATATAAAAAATAGAGGATGCGAATTAAATCGCATCCTTTTCTATATATTTCACGAAATCAAAAACTGGCAATAGTATGTGTTGCCAAAATGCCTGTAAAAATAAATATATCCTGCTTGTTCGAAATTTGCGTTAGCAATCGCGAGGCTAAATGCGTCTGAAACGTCATACACGCTTTCGCTGCTCACCAGAGCGCCGTGTATCTCGGTTTTGCCGTTTATGTACTGATTAAGAAGAGCATTTGCAAACTCCTCTGCATTGCGGTAATAACAATCATAGTAATTGTAGTAAAAATAATTCGACGTCTCGTTGGCAATAGGATTCATTTCATAATGTTCAGGCCAAGAAAACTGCTCAACGACGTCTTTACTTGCGTTAAACAGATGATAATCCTTGGACTCGTTGCCGTAGTAATTGGAATCGTTAAAGGTTGAATCTACGATAAGCCATTGTCCGCCAAGATATATGGTGCTCAAAACGTGTAGATCGTTGGCGGTTTTAACAAACATCCTGTCAACTGTAAATCCCGCAATCGAAGCCAGAGCATAAAACGCGTCGGTATATCCCTGACAGTTTGCTCTGCCGTCCAACAACGCTCCAACAACGGTTAGGTTTCGCGGAGGATTCATCGGGTCCTCAACAGAACGCGTGTTGTCGTCATACGTCACGGCTCTGCAGATATAATCGTGCAGATACACTTCCAAATCGATTAAATCGGAGGTAACAGCCTTTGCCTCATTGACAATTTCAATCGCCTTCTCCAAAGCGGAAATCTCACCTACGTTAAGTTTGGACCTGTCGCCCGAAAAATAAGCGTCAACAATTCTGTCACCGGGATATTCGGTAAAGGTGACGGTATATTTATTGCCTGTGCGCCTGTAATTAACGTAACAGGTCATGGTCATACGTGCTATTTCGTTTGCAGATAAATCTTCCTCTCCAAGCCACTCAAATTGTACCACCAAAACGTCGTTTCTCAGGTTATCTTTAAAATAATCCCTCAACTCAACCAAGCTGCATATCTTTGGAATCTGCGGTTCTTCAATCTTTGAAGAAACATTAGCTGACGAGGCGTATTCAGATGGGTCTTCGCTCGAACAAGAAGAACTTTCTTCAAAAGAAACGTCATAAGATGGTCCGGCGGAAACGTAATCATAACTGACGTCATATGAATATGAATCGCTGTAATCATCATAGATTAAGTCGAAATCCGAAAAACATCCGGAAAAGGAAAGGACAACAAACAAAACGAGAGCAATAATTTTACCAAATCTATACCTGCGCATAAAAACCTCCAAAAGCACTATGAATAAAATATACCACAACCGCCCCAAAAAAACAATAAAAAGCAAAAATCCCGCCAACCAAAGTTGACAGTTTTTTGAATACTAATTATAATTTGGATACGCCCATTGAGGCGCTGCAAAAAGCGGTGTATACTGGGACACTTAACTGTTTGTAAAAGAACAAAGCAAGGAAAAGCCTATATTGTTTTGACTACGTGATTGGTCGTGCCATAATAGACCTTTCTTTTGACAATATAGGAACACGCTCCTCTCGCGAGGCGCGTGATTGTTTGTTATCCTGGTTTTTTAAGCGATACTCTTGTAAACGCTGGGATTTCTGCTTCCAATGGAGAAAACGCCTCTCTCAATGTTGCGACACATTCGCGGAGGCCTAGCAACTAAAAGAAAATATAAAAAATAGAGGATGCGATTTTTCGCATCCTTTTTCCATATAAAAGCGGCGGATGCCCTCACTCGCTCGTAGCTACTGCGACACTTATCTTTTTATTGCCGATTTGAGAGGAAAACTTGAGATTCTTTGCGGAATATGGTACAATGAAAGTACAAAATAT
The DNA here is from genome assembly GCA_045536425.1 of Oscillospiraceae bacterium. GTDB lineage: Bacteria > Bacillota > Clostridia > Oscillospirales > Ruminococcaceae > UBA11540. The sequence goes on along the minus strand of JAZSNN010000031.1, from coordinate 114,945 downwards.
CTGATATGAGGATAAATGATATGAAAAGAACAAAAAACAAAAAAGTTTTAATTGCTGCAGTGCTCGTGACTGTGGTTGCGGTCGTTGTCATACTGGCATCGGTAATGATTCCGATCTTGCGTGAGGCCGACGCTAAAGCGCAGGATAACTATGACAAGCAGGCGGCGAAGGACGCGTACACCGAATATATGGCAGAGAACGCTGATAAAATCGAAATGCCAAAGCTGTTCCTGTATGAAGTAACACAGGGCAAGGTCATAGCTGTTAAGAAAGGCGAGCCCGTTGGAACCTACACCACCCGGGAGGAAGCACTTGTTGCTCTGATCGGCGAAGATTATAATGCGAGAGAACTGGAGGATACCGCAGATAGTAAGCTCTTCACCTATGGCGAAGAGGTGCCCCTTTTCTCCGATTATACTTCCAACCCCTATGCAGGTAAAACTATCTCAATCCTTGGCGATAGTATTTCAACCTACATAGGTATATCGAATAATTCCGATTATAACTCTACGATCGGTGAAAATGCTGTGTATTACGGTGTAAAAAATACGGAAGTCACCCAATCGGAAACGTGGTGGCAACAGGTTATCGATGCTCTGGAAATGAAGCTGTGCGTCAACAATTCCTGGAGCGGAAGCTATGTACTGCAAGAACGTGACGATGCAAAGGGCGCTTATGTCAGCCGATGTGAGCAGCTTCACAACGATAATACAGGTGAAGAACCTGATATAATCGTTGTGTTTATGGGAACTAACGACTACAGCTACTATCAGGATACTCTGGGTACGGCTGATTTGGATTATGACGCGCTGATTCAATCCGATGCAGAACCCACTACCGCCTGCGAAGCCTACGCTATCATGCTCCACAAAATCAGCGTCCGCTATCCCGACGCTGAGGTATACTGCATGGGACTGTTGCCGCGTCGAGTGCCGGATTTAGATGGAAAAGACGTTGTACCGGCTCCCACTGAGTTTAATGCAGAGCTGGAAAAGATTATCAAGCACTTTGGCTACACTATGGTAGACCTTGAAAACTGCGGCATAACAGAAAATCGGAAAAATTTTGATAAATATATCGCCGACCGTCGTGTCCATCCTAATGAGCTTGGTATGGATCTGATAAGCAATGCAATGATTAAAGCTCTGTTCAGCGAAGATGTCAATTGATTCATCACTCCCGCCTACAAAAGCGGGGATTCCCCCACTCGCTCGTCGCCAAAGCGACAACCGCTCGGGGATGGCAATGGTAGAGCCCGCAAGTTCAAGAAGTTTGTGCAAACCGTAAAGCTTCTGCGATAAATGCAAAAAGAGATGCACTTTCGTGCATCTCTTTTTGGTCTGAGTGACAAGACTTGTCCAACCACGAACGAAACAGTCCACTGGACTGTTTCTCCCAATCGTGCTGCGTTGACACTTGCACTCTTGGAGTTCATCTTCAAGTCTCGCCACGCAAAAAAAGCCATCGACGAAAGTCGACGGCTTTTCTTGGTCTGAGTGACAAGACTTGAACTTGCGGCCTCTACCACCCCAAGGTAGCGCGCTACCAGCTGCGCCACACCCAGACGTATTTTGCTTATATATGATACCACACTTGTTCCGAAAAGTCAACTATAAATTTTCATAAAAACGCATTTTTTTCGGAATCAGCAATATAAATAATATTCCTTCAAAAACACCTTGATTTATTAATAACAGCATGATATTATAAAATAAAGGAAGGCTTTAAAAAATACTTTTTGGAGCCCCGATACGTATTTGACATCAGACATTAGTTGATAGGGAGGAACAAAATGAAGAAAAGACAAAAGGAACTTTTGTGGTTTGTGATACCAACTGTACTTATAGTTGCAGTATATGTAGCGACATATGTCTTTGCAGATTCACAGATAAATACACCGAAGTGGATTGGGACGAAGGACTACTTTTTGCTTTTCTCAAAATCCCCCGATTTTGTAGAAATCGTTCTCAACACAGTACTGTATAACGCTGTTCCTGCGCTTGTAATGGCAACCATAGTCTTTGCTGTGCAAATCTTTGTAAAGATGAAAAGACCGCTGTATTACGGTATTATGGCAACTACAACCACACTAGCCTACCTTTGTTTTAAGGAGTTTTATCTAAATCCAAGATTCTTTGGATCGCCTTATACAAGTTATCCTGCGGATACCATCATAGCAAAACCCGAAGAAATTACAGTTACAGTTTTTGATATGATAAAAAGCATAACGCTGTATGACGTCCTGCAATCGCTCTTGATAGCAACAATAACCTGCTTTGTGTTTTGGGTGATAGAACAAGCGACGAAGGCGATTAAAAAAAGAATAGCAAAATAAACCAAAAGTCCCTGCCGATATTTCGGCAGGGACTTTGCGAAGGATGGGATTTCCATTTGTCGTTAGCGTCTGTCTGCTCACATTCCGTTCGCATCCAGCCGACGACGGCATCAAAGACCTCCTCGCTTCTTCTGCCACCGGCAGCGCTCGTCGGCTTTGCCATTCACGAACGAAACAGTCCACCGGACTGTTCTTCCCAATCGCACTGCGTTGCACTTGTGCTCTTGGAACTCATATTCAAGTCCCATCGAATGAAATAAAAAAGACCCAACCTGTCGGTTGAGTCTTCTTTATTTGGTGCGAAGGATGGGACTATCCATTCGTGAACAGAACAGTCCACCGGACTGTTCTTCCCAATCGCACTGCGTTGCACTTGTGCTCTTGGAACTCATATTCAAGTCCCAAACAAAATAAAAACAGCCCAACCTAATGGTTGAACTGTTTTTATGGTGCGAAGGATGGGACTTGAACCCACATGGTTGCCCACACGCCCCTCAAACGTGCGCGTCTGCCTATTCCGCCACCTTCGCGTTTGGTACCTTGATATTCTACCACAACAAATCTGATATGTCAATAGTATTTTTAAAAAATTAGAATAAAAAATAAAAAGAATTCCGCCCCGAATTTAACTTCGGAGCGGATGTGTTTTTGATTATTTTGCGTACTCGATAGCACGGCTTTCTCTGATAAGATGAACCTTGATCTGTCCGGGATATTCCATCTCGTTTTCAATCTTTTCGACGATCTCTCTTGCAACGAGAGTCATCTGGTCATCGGAGATAACCTCAGGCTTGAGCATAATTCTAATCTCACGGCCTGCCTGAATAGCAAACGAGCGGTCAACACCGTTGAAGGACTCTGCAATCTCCTCAAGCTTTTCAAGACGCTTGATGTAGTTCTGCAGGTTTTCTCTTCTTGCACCGGGTCTTGCAGCGGATAGAGCATCGGAAGCCTGAACGATACAAGCAACGAGTGTCTTGGGGTCAACGTCACCGTGGTGCGCCTCGATAGCGTGGATAACGTCCTCGTTCTCTTTATACTTACGGCAGATATCAACACCGATAGCAACGTGAGAACCTTCGATTTCGTGGTTGAGTGCCTTGCCGATGTCGTGAAGAAGTCCTGCTCTTCTTGCGAGAGCAACGTCTCCGCCAACCTCTCCGGCAATCATACCTGCGATATAAGCAACTTCAATGGAGTGATTAAGTACGTTTTGTCCGTAGCTTGTGCGGTAACGCAGACGACCGAGAAGCTTGATAAGCTCGGGATGCATACCGTGGATGCCAAGATCCATAACAGCGCGTTCACCGTCTTGCTTGATCTTTGTCTCAACCTCACGGGTAGCTTTTTCAACCATTTCCTCAATACGAGCAGGATGAATTCTTCCGTCGGTAATAAGCTTTTCAAGGGACAAACGAGCGATTTCACGTCTGACGGGGTCAAAGCTCGAAACTGTGATAGCTTCGGGAGTGTCGTCGATGATGAGGTCAACGCCCGTAGCGGTTTCAAGGGCACGGATGTTTCTACCCTCACGGCCAATGATACGGCCCTTCATATCGTCGTTGGGGAGCGGAACAACAGAAACGGTAGCTTCAGCAACCTGATCGGCAGCATATCTCTGTATAGCGACCGAGATGATGTCGCGAGCCTTCTGCTCGGATTCCTCTCTGTACTGCTGCTCGTAAGCGGCAATCTTGAGTGACTTTTCGTGAACGAGTTCCTTGTCGAGCGCTTCGAGGATAGCCTCTTTAGCCTGCTCGGCGGTGTAGTTTGAAATCTTTTCGAGCATCTCAAACTGATGCTTTTTGATTTCGTTTACCTCAGCGAGCTTTTCGTCTGCATCGCGGAGCTTTTCCTGAAGGACCTCTTCTTTTTTCTCGATGTTGTCGAGTTTTTTGTCAAGAGATTCTTCCTTTTGTTGCAGTCTGCGTTCTTGTCTTTGAACTTCACTGCGACGTTCTTTGAGCTCTTTTTCAGCTTCTTGACGCATCTTATAGATTTCGTCCTTAGCCTCTACAAGAGACTCTTTCTTCTTTGCTTCACTTGCTTTTAATGCGTTGTTAACAATCTTTCTTGCTTCTTCCTCAGCGGAGCCGATTTCAGCCTCGGCAACTCTTTTGCGATATGAGATACCCAATCTGAACGAAATAAAACCGGCAATAAGAGCAAAAGCCACTGCGGAGATAGCACAGAACAGTATGACCATTGGCAATTCAAATGTCACAAAAAAACCTCCTTTTCGATAAAATATGCCACATAGGCAGAATGATACCCGAAAAGGAAGTTAAAATCGTATAAATATGTCAAAACTGCGGAAAGAGGAACCCCAATCCGCTAAAAATATATAGAAAAGACAAATTTAAAAAACAGAAAATCCTAATCGGGAGATAAAATATTCAATAAAACATTAAAAATGTTATAAATATTCCAATACATATTGTATAACGATTTAGGCACTTTTGTCAAGTTTTTTATTGAAGTATGTTACATAATTGCCCAAAATGTTTAAAAAAGATAAAATCCTATTGACTTTCAACCCGCCAATAAGTATAATAATTACTGTTACGGACGCTTAGCTCAGCTGGTAGAGCATTTGCTTGACGTGCAAAGGGTCAGGGATTCGAGTTCCTTAGCGTCCACCAAGAAAAAAGCACTTGCGACAGCAAGTGCTTTTTTCAATGATGTTTGCTTTCAGCAAATGATGACGGCTTTGCCTAATGATGTCGCTTCGCTAATGTTTTGGCAAACATCGCATCATTGCGAACAACGAGAGCAACATCTTTATGCGAAGCATAACATCATATCGCCAAAGGCGATGCATCATTGAAAATTACAACAATTTATGGTATAATTTAACCATAAACATTTTCTACGGAGAACCTATGGAAAACACCGAGCAGATAAAAATTTCGGGTGCTGTGGAGCACATTGTCTATCGAAATGAGGACACGGGATTTACCGTGATGGAGATAGACTGCGAGGGAGAGCTCGTGACTGCGGTAGGGGAGATAACGGGAATAGAAGAAGGCGAGGAGGTTGACCTCACCGGAAGCTATACTATCCACCCCAGCTTTGGCAGACAGTTCAAGGTCATCTTGACCGAGCGAAGACTTCCGTCGACGGCTCACGCAATGCTCAAATATCTTTCTTCAGGCACGATAAAGGGTATCGGGCCTGTTTTGGCGCGTCGTTTGGTGGAGGAGTTCGGTGCGGATACCCTCGAGATAGCCGAAAAAGACCCCAAAAGGCTCACAACGGTGCGTGGAGTTTCGCCCGCAAAGGCAGAGGCTATAAATGCAGAACTTAAAAGAGTTTTTGGAATCCGTGCGGTTATGATGTTTCTGTCCGCATACAAAATTTCTCCTGTGCACAGCGTTAGAATATGGAAAAAATTCGGCACCGCTTCGGCGGATATAATCCGCGAAAATCCCTACGTCCTTTGTGACGAGGATATAGGAATAGACTTTGAAAAAGCAGACGAAATAGCATCAGAGCTTGGTATAGACTCAGACAGCCCCTATCGCATAAAGGCGGGAATTGCCCACGCGCTTTATTACAATAGCAAAAACGGACACACCTGCCTGCCGTATGACAAGGTTATAGATATCAGCACCGAATTTCTCGGAGCTACCCGCCTTGACGTTGAACTTTGCGTGAACAGTATGATTGAAACTAACGTTCTTTCCTACTGCAATATAAATAGAAAAGAATACCTCTACCTTTCTCAGCTCTACACCGCGGAGAGATACTGCGCTATGCGTACAACGCTTCTATCTAACCTTGCGGATAACGATACCGACCCTGAAAAATGGATAGACGAGCTCGAGAAAAAAGATAAGATAAAATACGAAGCACTTCAGCGCGAAGCAATCAAAATGGCAATGAATAAAGGTATTTTGATTCTCACAGGCGGACCCGGTACGGGAAAAACCACCACGCTAAACGCCATAATCTCGCTTTATAAAAGACAGGGACTTCGTGTTGAGATAGCCGCTCCTACAGGACGCGCGGCAAAACGAATTGCCGAGCTCACGGGATACGAAGCCAAAACCATACATAGACTTTTGGAGGTTGACTACCGCGATAGCGACCGCTCAAATTTTGTCCACAACGAGAGAAATCCGCTAAACTGTGACGTAGTTATCGTCGACGAGTTTTCAATGGTGGATATACTTCTTTTTGAATCGCTTCTCAGAGCAATGCCCCTCGGCTGTAGACTCATCATAGTAGGTGACTCGAATCAGCTTCCGTCGGTGGGTTGCGGAAACGTGCTCGGCGACCTGCTTGCTTGTGATAGACTCCCTACAGTAACTTTGACGCAGATATTCCGTCAAGCCGCCGAGAGCCTCATTGTCACTAACGCCCACTGTATAGTCGCGGGTGAAATGCCCGAACTGAAGGTGAGAAGCAAGGACTTTTTCTTTATGCCCGAGGCGCTTCCACAAAAAGCGGCAGACACGCTCATATCCCTTGTTTCAAAGCGCCTTCCCGCGAAGTATGACTTTTCGCCCAAATGGGATATACAGGTGCTCTGTCCCAGCAAGATGGGCGAGCTCGGCACCCACAACCTCAATGCAGCATTGCAACAGGTGCTCAATCCCCCCGCACCGCAAAAACCCGAGCATAGCTTTGGCGGGATAATCTTCCGTCAGGGCGACAAGGTAATGCAGATAAAGAATAACTACGATATAAATTGGACAAAGGACGACGGCGAAAGGGGAGCGGGCGTCTATAACGGAGATATTGGTGAGATAATCGCGCTTGATAAACGCCTTGCAACTATGAAAATCCGCTTTGACGACAAGGTTGCGGAATATTCCTTCGAGCAACTAAACGAAATAGAAGCCGCCTATGCCGTGACCGTACACAAGAGTCAAGGAAGCGAGTTTGACGCAGTTATACTTCCGCTTATGGGCAAACACGCAAAGCTTCACTACCGAAATCTTCTGTACACAGCCGTGACCCGAGCAAAAAAGATACTGATAATCCTCGGTGAAGAGGCGACGGTGGCACAGATGGTCGAAAATAAAAGAAAAACCGATCGCTACACGAATCTGAGAAAATTCGTCGACGAGGAATTTGAAAAGCTGAGGAACAACCTGTGAAATTACTAGACTTTATCTATCCACCCAGATGTATATGCTGTTTTGACTTTGTCAAACCAAACACGCTCGTCTGCGAAAAGTGTATAAAGGATTTTGAAACAAGGAAAAACTATATAGATTTCCATTCTACCGATTTTGACTGCACCTCTCTTTATAAATATGACGGTTCGGTAAAGGGAGTAATACGCTGTATAAAGTTCAAACACAGCCTCACGACCTGTAAAAAGGTGGGTCACCTTCTGGTAAAAGAAGCCGAAAGATTGCATTCAAACACTCCCTTTGACCTTGTCGTATACGTCCCGATGACGAGAAAGGCGAAAGCAAAGCGCAGATTTAATCAGTCGGAGGTTTTTGCAAGGATAATTTCAAAGCATCTGAATTTAAAGTTTGAAAAGGACGTTTTGATAAAGATTCGCGAAACCAAACCGCAGAAATCCCTCAAAGCTGCAGAAAGAAGAACCAACCTAAAGGGTGCTTTCAAGGTGATAAAAGACGTGGAGGGAAAGAACGTTCTTCTCATCGATGATATAGTCACAACGGGAGCAACCCTAAAGGAAAACGCAAAGATGCTTTACAAAGCAGGGGCAAGACGCGTCACAGCGCTGACCTTTGCAAAGACCTGATACTTGCAATATTTTTACAAGTATGATATAATACCCACGATTAATTTTTAGGAGAGTGAAATACTTTGGACGACCCCGCGAATTTAGGACAGTATATACTTCTTGTGGTGCTGACAGCATTGTCAGCGTTTTTCTCCGCATCGGAGACTGCATTTTCGAGTGTTAATAAGATACGCTTGAAAAACTATGCTTCTGACGGAAACCGCAAGGCAGAAAGAGCGCTGAAGATAGCAGAGGATTTTGACAGAATGCTGTCTGCAATCCTCATAGGAAATAACATCGTCAATATAGCGTCGGCTTCCATCGGTACCGTAATATTCACAAAGATGTTTGGTGCGGCAGGTGCTGCGGTATCAACAGTTGTGATGACGATAGTAGTGCTCATCTTCGGAGAGATACTTCCCAAATCCTATGCAAAAGAAAACAGCGAAAAGGTAACGATGAGCTTTGCCGCACCTTTGAATGTAGTAATGGTTGTGCTCACACCGCTTGTGTGGATTTTTACCAAGCTCCAATCGCTTGTTAAGAGCAAAAAGGGCGAAGAAGATACCCCGAGCGTCACACAGGAAGAACTCAAGTTTATAATTGAGGAAATCGAGGACGAAGGCGTTCTGCAGGAGAGCGAAAGCGAGCTTTTGCAATCTGCACTCGAGTTTCAGGAAATCACCGTTGACGAGATACTCACCCCAAGAGTTGACCTCGTAGCCGCGGATGTAAACGATAGCGTCGAGGAGATAAAGGCGCTGTTTATGGAGCATCGCTATTCCCGAATCCCGATATATGAAAAAACCGTTGACAGTATTATCGGTGTTCTGTGGGAGAGAGACTTCTTCCGCGAACTGATAAACGGCAACGAGGTAGATATACGAAGCCTCACAAGAAAAACTATCTTCGTTCCCGAAAAACAGCTGATATCCTCGCTGATGCGCGAACTGCAGATGTCCAAGATACATATGGCGGTTGTCACCGATTCCTATGGTGGCACGGTAGGTATCGTAACCTTAGAGGATATAGTCGAGGAACTTGTCGGTGAGATCTGGGACGAAAAGGACGAGGTTGTCGAAACTGTCGTAAAGGTCGCTGAAAATGAATATATAGTAGACGCAGACCTCAATATCTTTGATATGCTCGAGGAACTTGAAATTGAAATCAAGGACTTCGAGCCCGAGAGCAACACCGTCGGCGGATGGGTGCTCGAGGAGATGAAAAAGATTCCCGAACAAGGCGAATCCTTTGAATTTGATCCCCTCACCGTAACCATCGAAGAGGTCGGCGAAAAACGCGTCGAAAAGATAAGGGTCAAGGTCGAAACTCCCGAACCCGAGGAAGAATAACAAAAAGGCAGACACAAATGTGTCTGCCTTGAATTTTTATATTCCAAGCATTACTGCAGCAACCTTGAAGTAGACCAAAAGCGAAAGTGCGTCGACCAAGGTTGTGATAAAGGGACTTGCCATTACCGCAGGGTCAAGTCTGAGCTTCTTTGCAAGTATCGGTAGGGTACAGCCGATGAACTTTGCAAAAACCACCGTTACAGCAAGTGTAATGCAAACTACCGCTGAAATGAGGAGCGTGAGGCCTTCGGTTTGTAAAAGCAGAATGTCCACAAGCCAAATCTTTATAAAATTTGCTACGGCGAGGGTGATACCGCATAAAAATGCGACTCTGAGCTCCTTGAAGATGACTCCAAGCGTGTCCTTGAAATCCACCTGACCCAAAGACAACGCGCGGATTATCGTTACGGACGACTGTGAACCGCTGTTACCGCCCGTGCCCATCAGCATCGGTATGAAAGCGGTCAGCGCAATAGATGCCGCAAGCGAATCTTCGAAATAGCTTATTATCCAACCTGTGAAGGTGGAAGAAATCATAAGTATCAATAGCCACGGGATACGGGATTTGAAGAGCGAAAACACTCCCGTTTTCAGATATGGCGTGTCGTTTGGCGTGACCGCCGAAATCTTTGAAATGTCTTCAGTGGCTTCGTCTGTGAGGACTTCAAACGCATCGTCGAATGTTACAATACCGACGATACAGTACTCTGAGTCCACGACAGGAAGAGCGGGGAGACCGTACTTGTTAAAAAGCTCGGCAACCTTTTCCTTGTCGTCGTGGGTGCTGACGGTGATAACGTTGGTCTCCATCAGCTCACCGACAGTACAGCTGTCAGCACTTGTCAAGAGGTCTTTCACGCTCACAACACCAATCAGTTTTCCGCTTTGGGTCACATAGCAGGTGTAGATGGTTTCGCTGTGTATGCCGATTTTTCTGATTTTTGCAATAGCGTCCTTAACCGTCATACCTGTTCGCAGGTCGATATACTCGGTGGTCATAATGGTTCCTGCGCTGTCCTCGGGATAACGCAGGATGGTGTTGATGACCGCGCGTGTGTCACGGTCGAGGTTGTCGAGTATTCTGTTTACAACGTTTGCGGGCATATCTTCGAGAAGGTCTGCCACGTCATCGGTGTACATTTCCTCTAGAATTGTTTTTATCTCCGCGTTTGTAAAGATGTTGAGCAGGGCTTCCTGCTCGTCTGATTCCATATAGGAAAATGCTTCTGCCGCCTTTTCCTTTGCGATAAGCCGAAAGGTAACCGCAAGGTCGTTTTCGGAAAGGTCACGAAGCAGATGTGCGAGGTCCACCGGATTCATAACGCCCATAACGGTTTTTATGGTAACAAATTCCTTTTTCCCCAGTAGTTCCAACAAAATTTCTTGTGTCATAATAGCTTCCTCCTACTAAAAAACATAATCGCCCGAAACTATCCGCGTCCATCCGGTTTCACCTCCTAGGTAAAAATAATAGTTCCGCTAAATGCGGAACTATTTTAAATTGTAATGAAATTATACTCTTTAGTTTATTGTATGTCAATCGTTTTTAACTATGCTCTGGTACAGCTCGTTTTTCTTGTACCCCGTAGCCTGCGCGACCTCTTTTGCCGCCTGTGACAACGGTTTTCCGTTTTCGACCATACGGTTTACGAGCTTTACCGCATCCTCAAAGGACAAAACGTCCTCGGGCTCTTCTTTTGGAGCACCCTCTAGCACCAAAACAAACTCGCCTTTCGGCGTGTGATGCTCGTAGAATTCAAGAGCCTCGGAAACTGTTGTGCGAAAAACCTCTTCGTGAATCTTTGTGAGTTCTCGTGCAAGGGAAATTTTTCTGTCGCCGAAATATTCAAGAAAATCCTTTAGCGTTGCCACCAGCTTGTGCGGTGCTTCATAGAAAATGAGGGTGTTAGGGTAGTCTACAAGTGATTCGAGATGCTCGGTTCTGCTCTTTCTCGAAGTGGACAAAAATCCCTCAAATGAGAAACGAGAGGTAATAAGACCCGAAACTGCGAGAGCGGAGATAACAGCACTCGGACCGGGGACAACCTCGACGACTATCCCGTTTTCAGCGCACAATCTCACCAAATCTTCTCCGGGGTCGGAGATACACGGCATACCCGCGTCGGTGACGATAGCGACGTTTTTCCCGCTTTGAATTTCGCGGACAATGGCTTCGCCTTTTTCGCGAATGTTGTGGTCGTGATAGCTGACAAGTGTGTTTTTTATTTCAAAATAGTTTAAAAGCTTTAGCGTGACTCTCGTGTCCTCGGATGCAATAAGATCGACATCCTGCAGAGTTTGAATAGCTCTGGGCGAAAAATCCCCGAGATTTCCAATGGGAGTTCCCACCACAAAAAGCTTTCCGCTCATCTTCATCCCTCCGGACGATACAATTTCTTTGTTTCCTCAGAGGGTTCGCTGCCCTCGTTTATGAGAAACGGCTTTTCCACCGTCAAAAACGGTTTAGAGCCTTTTTTGCCCTCGATTAAAAATAACCAAGGTGCAGAATCAGAGTTTTTTTGAACAAATCTCAGACGTTTTGGCTCGATGCCACTTTTCTTCATAGCCGAAATGACATCGCAGAGCCTTTCAGGTCGCTGACAGATGCAGAGCCTTCCGCCAAATTTTAGTAGCCTTGCCGCCGCATCGGTCACGTCGTAGATGTTACAAAGCACCTCGTGACGCGCTATCTGCTCTGCCGTAAGTTCGCTGACAATTCCAGTACCCGTCGCCTTGTAGGGAGGGTTGCAGGTGACAACGTCAGCAAGTTCAACGGGTTTTAGCTCCTTTAAATCCGCACAAATAGGGGAAAATCCCTCAAGGGCATTTTCCTTAACGGTGATCTCAAGCTGTTCAATCGCTTGTGGCTGAACATCTACTGCAAAGACCTTTTTGGGCGGTGTAGTGCGATACCAAAGCACAGGAATGATACCGCATCCGGTGCCGAGGTCATACACAACGTCGCTCTTTTTGGGCGAAGCAAAGGCTGACAGCAAAAACGCATCGGTACCAAAGGAATGCTCGTTTGAAACACAGATATTCAGCTTTTCGCCCAACGGCTCGAAACGAAATTCGCTCACAAAATCACTCCGCTTACATAACTTCGGGTGCGTCAATCTTGAGAAGGGTGAGGACGTTCTGTATAGCAGTTTTAACTGCAACACAGAGTGCCAAACGCGCCTGCATCAGCTTTTCGTCGTCGCACTTAACGCGACACGCATTGTAGAACTTGTGGAACAAGGTCGCAAGCTCGGTTGCATATCTTGTCATCTTCGAGGGGTCATAGTCCTTTGCCGCCTCGATAATCTGTACGGGCATAAAGGAAAGATGACGAATGAGCTGTTTCTCCTCATCACAAACGAGAAGCTCGCCTGCGTTGTCAGCACAAGGCTCGGTATTGATGCCCTCTGCTTTGAGGTTTTTGAGTATACTGCAGATACGCGCGTGGGCATACTGAACGTAATAAACAGGGTTTTGAGAGGACTGCTCTACCGCAAGGTCGAGGTCAAAGTCAAACTGCGAATTTGCTTCTCTGAGGTTGAAGTAGAAACGAGCCGCATCAATCGGGATATCGTCGAGAAGCGTTACAAGCGTGATAGCCTTTCCGGAACGCTTGGAGAGCTTTACTGTTTCTCCGCCGCGAACGAGGCGCACCATCTGCATCAAAACGACGTTTAGCCTCTCGGGGTCAATGCCGAGCGCCTGCAAAGCGGCTTTGAGTCTCGGAACGTATCCGTGATGGTCAGCGCCGAGAACATCTATAGCAATGTCAAAATTTCTTGTAACGAGCTTGTTGTAGTGGTAAGCGATGTCGGGAACAACGTAGGTGAAAAATCCGTTGGAACGACGGAGAACGAAATCCTTGTCCGCACCAAACTGCTCAGCCTTGAACCAAATAGCGCCGTCCTGCTCGTAGGTGTATCCGCGCTCGGTGAGCATATCAACGACTTTTTTTGCCTCGCCGTTGTTGTGAAGGGTAGATTCCTTGAACCAGTTGTCGTAAACGATACGATATTTCTTGAGATCTCTTTCAAGACCCTCGATATTCTTCGGAAGTGCGAACTCAACGAGTGCGTTTCTTCTCTCTTCCTCGGAGACGGTCATATATTTGTCGCCGTGAATTTCCGAGAAAGCTTTCGCGTGGTTTACAATATCCTCTCCGTGATAGGAGTCCTCGGGCATCTCAACACCCTCAACATACAACTGCTGATATCTGAGATCGAGAGAAAGCGCAAACTTTGCAATCTGGTTTCCCGCATCGTTTATGTAGAACTCTCTGCAAACCTCAAAGCCTGCCCAATCGAGAACAGACGCGAGTCCGTCACCGATAGCACCGCCACGGGCGTTACCGATGTGCATAGGGCCTGTTGGGTTAGCGGAAACGTATTCAACAATATATCTTTTGCCTTTTCCAAAATCGGAACGGCCAAAATTTTCTTTTTGATCGAGAACAGCCTTCACACTGTCGCCATACCAACTATCAGCGAGGAAGAAGTTGATAAATCCTGCTCCTGCAACCTCACAGCGAGAAAGACAGGTACCCTCGAGTGACAATCCCTCGAGAATAGCGTCTGCAATCATCTTTGGGCTCTTGCGGAATGTGCGTGCAGAAACCATCGCGATGTTAGATGCAAAATCTCCGTGTGTGCTGTCGGCAGGAACCTCAACTGCAAAATCGGGAATTTCAGCCTCGGGAAGTCTACCCTCTGCCATTGCTTTTTTTAGTGCGGCTGTAAGACAGTCGCTAACCTGTGCTTTTGCCTTTAAAAACATTGTAGTACGTCCTTTCGTTAGTTCAACCTAACCTTTATATCAAGTTCGTTTTTGCTCACTAGTCCCGAATTCACGTCAAGACTGTATCTAAGCTTTGCCTCTCCGCCGTTGTCGTCAAGCTGACAGAAGATGTCACAGTCGCTTATTCCAAACAGAATGTCGCCATATTCGGTTTCATATCGGCAGAGATTTCTTTTTTCGGGCTCAATGATGAGTGTGGAGTGCGAATTGCCGTTTTTCATTATAACAGCCTTTTTGTCTCCGTCGATTTTTATAGTTGTTTTCGAGCCCTTAACGCCCGAAAGCTCGTCCTCACTGTAGGTGAGAAAGAAGCTGCCGCCTTTTTTTTGAAACTCACCCTCGGTGGTGAGCTCGATAAAATCCTTGTCATCATCTACATACTGGGTACCCAAAATGTAGATGGTTGCCTTTTTCTTCATTTCTAAAACCTTTCTATGTCCACGCTCTCGACCTCTCCGCTAACGCTGTATCCCAAAAAGATTGAAGCGGTTTTCGAGAAATCCTCGACCGAGTCGCTGACAAAGAAACGTTCTTCGCCCTTCTTTTCGCTGTCTGCGAGCATACCGTTTTGAATGAGATACTTTTTAACGTGTTCCGCGGTCGCTTTGCCGGGGTCTACCATAACCACCGAGTAGTCCATAACCTCGGAGATTATGTCATATATTATCGGAAAATGTGTGCACCCGAGAATGAGTGTGTCAACGTTTTCCTTCTTTATGCTGTCAAGATACATATTTGCGGTGAGCTTTGTTATTTCGTTGTCATTTTCGATTAGCCCATTTTCAACGAGCGGAACAAACAACGGACACGCTTTGCCGATAACTACTGCGTTCGGACGAATACTGCGAATTGCCCTGCCAAAAGCCATACTGCGAATGGTAGCGGTAGTTCCGATAACACCGATTCTTCCCGTCGCGCTCATAGCACACGCGCTCTGTGCGGCAGGAATAACAACCCCCGTGTAGGGAACACCGATGCTTTTTATCATATCGTCGGTGATAGTCGAGCTAACTGTACCACAAGCGGCAACCACCATCTTGACGTCGTAACTTTTCAGAAAGGCAATGTCCTGCGACGCATAACGTAGAATGGTGTCCTTTCCTCTTGTGCCATAGGGCACTCTGCCCGTGTCACCGAAATAAACAATATTTTCGTTTGGGAGAATCTTTCTCAGCTCTTTTACAACCGAAAGTCCTCCAAGACCTGAATCGAAAACGCCGATAGGACGGTTATCCATCTTCGCGGGTCCCCCTTATAAAAATTATTCAAGTGCAAATTCAATAAGCTGTGTGATTATCTCTTTATACGAAGTACCGTCAGCCTGTCTGAGCTTTGGATACATACTGATTGAGGTGAATCCGGGCAGGGTGTTTGGCTCGTTTAATACGATACCGCCGTCATCCTTAACAAAGAAATCCACTCTTGTCAATCCTCTGCAACCGAGAGCCAAATACGCCTTTACTGCTGTTTCCTGAACGAGCTTTGTCATATCGGGAGTCAGACGAGCGGGGATGTGTGTTTCGGAATCCGCCTGATACTTTGCTTCGTAGTCGTAAAACTCGTTGCAGGGAACAATCTCGCCCAAAACCGAAGGCGTAGGCTTTAGATTTCCCATAACGGCACACTCGACTTCAACACCGCTGATAAACTCCTCAAGAACTGCCTTTTCGTCAACTGTGAAAGCGAGTTCGACCGCAGCTTTCAACTCCTCGCGAGTTTTAGCCTTTGAGATGCCAACCGATGAACCTGCGTTCGCGGGTTTTACAAACATCGGATAACCGAGAGTTTTTTCTGCATCATCTGCAAACTCTTCGAATTCTGCAATATTCTCTTTTCTAAAGCACTTCCAATTTGCGTTGGGAATGCCGTGATGTGTCAAAACAATGTGGGTGAGCTCCTTGTCCATACAAACCGCACTCGCAAGAACACCACAGCCAACGTATGGAATTTCAGCGAGCTCCAAAAGCCCTTGCACCGTTCCGTCCTCACCGTTTTTGCCGTGCAGTACGGGGAAAACCACGTCGAGCTTCACTTCATTTATCTCACCGTTTCTCACCTCAAACAAACATTTCTTTGTGCTGTCGGGGGAGATGAAGGCGGGGACTTTTTTGTCAGAATCTATCCAACTGCCGTTTTCAATGCTGTCAACGTCGCCGAAATATGAAAACCATCTTCCGTCGCGGGAAATGCCAATCATAACGACGTCAAAACGCTCGCGGTCAATGTTTCGAATAACCGACGAGGCAGAAACGAGCGAAACCTCATATTCGGTTGAGTTACTGCCGAAAATAATACCAACGCTGAGTTTATCCATAAAAGCACCCTCAAAATATAGTCAGATACATAAACATATTCAAATCTTTACTATTTTATCATACATTAGGAAAATAGTAAAGTGAAAAAGATAAAAAATACACTTGATAATTTATACTATTTATAGTATAATGTCTTATGTGTGTGAACGGCAGACGCGTTGTCCGCAGTTGCACGCGGACAATAATATAAAACAGCTCGAAAGGAGTAATACTTATCATGAAGTATTCGCATGAAGTAGAGAAGATGTGCCCTCTCGCAAAAGGCGCATATCACGGACCTGCTCCCATTCCTCAAGAGGGAAGATGGACACAGGTCAAGGAAATCAAAGAAGTTTCCGGTCTTACTCACGGTGTAGGCTGGTGTGCACCTCAACAGGGCGCATGTAAGCTCACGCTCAACGTCAAAGAGGGCGTTATCGAGGAAGCACTCGTTGAGACACTCGGCTGCTCGGGTATGACCCATTCTGCAGCAATGGCATCTGAAATTCTCATCGGCAAAACAATTCTCGAGGCTCTCAACACAGACCTCGTTTGTGATGCTATCAATACAGCAATGAGAGAACTGTTCTTGCAGATCGTCTACGGACGTACGCAGACAGCTTTCTCCGAGGACGGACTTCCCGTTGGCGCTGGTCTTGAGGACCTCGGTAAAGGACTTCGTTCTCAGGTAGGTACAACCTACGCTACAAAGGTTAAAGGCCCCCGTTACCTCGAACTCGCAGAGGGCTATATCACCCACGTTGCAGTTGACGAGAACGACGAGATTATCGGCTACAAGTTCGTTAATCTCGGCAGAATGATGGACATGATCAAAAAGGGCACAGACGCTAACGAGGCTCTCGTTAAAGCAAGCGGCCAGTACGGTAGAGTTGATGACGCTGCAAAGCTCGTCGATCCCCGTGAAGAATAATTGAAGGAGGATTTTGACAATGGCTTTGTTTGAAAGTTATGAAAGAAGAATAGACCAAATCAACGCAGAACTTAATAAACACGGCATTTCCTCCATTGAGGAAGCTAAGGAAATCTGCGATAAAGCAGGTGTTGATGCTTATAATATCGTTAAAGGTATTCAGCCTATCTGCTTCGAGAACGCTGGCTGGGCTTATGTAGTAGGCTGCGCTATCGCTATCAAGGATCAGGTTAAATCCGCTGCAGAGGCTGCAGAGAAGATAGGCCTCGGACTCCAGTCCTTCTGTATCCCCGGCTCCGTTGCTGACGACCGTAAGGTTGGTACCGGCCACGGTAACCTCGGCGCAATGCTTCTCAGAGATGAGACAAAGTGCTTCGCATTCCTCGCAGGTCACGAGTCCTTCGCAGCTGCTGAAGGCGCTATCGGTCTTGCAAGAAGTGCTAATAAAGCTCGTAAAGAGCCCCTCCGCGTTATCCTCAACGGTCTCGGTAAGGATGCCGCACAGATTATCTCCAGAATCAACGGCTTCACCTATGTGCAGACAAAATTTGACTACTACACAGGCAAGCTTGAGATAGTAAAAGAAACAGCATACTCCGACGGTGAGCGTGCAAAGGTTCGTTGCTACGGTGCAGACGACGTTCGTGAGGGCGTTGCTATCATGCACAAAGAGGGCGTTGACGTTTCCATCACAGGTAACTCCACCAACCCCACACGCTTCCAGCACCCCGTTGCAGGCACATACAAGAAAGAGTGTGTTGAGCAGGGCAAGAAGTACTTCTCCGTTGCTTCCGGTGGCGGCACAGGAAGAACTCTCCATCCTGACAATATGGCTGCAGGCCCCGCTTCCTACGGTATGACCGATACAATGGGAAGAATGCACTCCGATGCACAGTTTGCAGGTTCCTCTTCCGTTCCCGCACACGTTGAGATGATGGGTCTCATCGGCGCAGGTAACAACCCCATGGTTGGTATGACAGTTGCATGTGCAGTTGCAGTAAACGAAGCACTTAATAAATAAGGATTTATAAGGCTTTTTAAAGCTTTTGGGCAACTTGTAAAAGACCTGTTACAAAAACCAATAAATAAAAAGTTAGACACATCATTTTAGAGTTTTCTTTGATGATGTGTCTATATTTTTTATGTTAAAAGTGAGGTATGTTACAATGCACAAACTGAAAATGAAAGCAACAAAATCTATTACTTTTGAAGAGGGGTGTGATAGGTATCTGGAGTATTGCCGACAGCGTAATTTAAGACAAGGAACTATCAACCATTATCGCCAAAGCTATACACAGTTTTTCAAGTTCTTTGATCCTGAAATGCCAATAGAAAGACTCAACGAAAATGAATATAACAGATATGTCTTGCACTTGAAGGCAACGCTTAACAATGATGTCAGTATTAACTCATACCTGCGAGATTTGATAACCACATTGCATTTTCTTATGAATGAGGGCTATATTGAGCCTTTTAAAATGAAGTCAATAAAGGTCGATAAATCCCACGTAGAAACGTATGACGAGCAGGAACTGAGGTTATTGCTTAAGAAGCCCGATTTAAAGAAATGCTCTTTCACTGAATATCAGTGCTGGGTTATGACTAACTTCTTGTTTTCAACTGCTGTGAGACAAAGAAGCCTGATGCACATAAAAGTCAAGGATATTGATTTTGATAACAGCGTCGTCTATGTGAATGTGACTAAAAATAGAAAACCGTTGATCGTTCCACTTAATCAAACAATGGTCAATATCTTGACCGAATATTTAAAATATCGACAGCATAAGTCTGATGATGACTATCTGTTTTGCAATGTGTTTGGTCAACAACTGATTAAAAGTACCTGCTATCATAAGCTCTATGAGTATAATAAAAAGCGCGGCGTAGAGACAACAGGAATACACAGGTATAGACATACGTTTGCGAAACAATGGATTCTGAGTGGAGGCAACGTCGTGTCACTCTCAAAACTGTTAGGTCATTCAAGCTTAGATATAACACAGAATTATATTAACCTCTTAGTCAGTGATGTGGCAAAACAGGTTGATGAAATAAATGTGTTAGATAAGTTCCACGGCAGGAAGCACATTTCATTGAAAAGTTAGTCTTAAAGTATAACCTTTTTAAAGATTATGTGTTATAATTTAATTAGTCTAAAATTGTCGGGAGGTTATATATGGGAAGAATAGAAATGATATCTAACGATTGGCACAAGGCAACGTGGGATGTAATTGAATTCAACAATCTGGGTTTTGAGAAAGTCCGTGCTTTGTTTAAAGACACTTGTGAAATTATTGAAGAATATAGCAAAGAAAAACTCGTACCCAAAGAGTTGGCAGGGTTGCTTCTTGAAATGCACGATTTTGGCTGGTGGGTTAGCGATTTGGATGATACACCACTTCACTGCTACTATCAAGAGATTGTTTCAGTAGTAAATGGTTTGAATAAATATTTTTTGACTCGTGACGCCAATATAGAGGAAATTAAGGATGCTATCGATAGAATAGGTGAATAATTTGAACGACGGTTATTTGTATAGATACACAGTAGCAGGTTGTGAATTGATGAGTATAATTTAAAATTACAAACGAAATTATGATTATAGCCCGCGCAATTGCGTAGGCTATCTTTTCGTTATACAAAAAATCCGGCACATAGAATTTTCTATGTGCCGGATTACTATGTATTACTTTACAAGTGACTTGAATCATTTCAATAACTTTTCGTATTCAGGGCTTTGATTTATATTAATACTTTTATATCCAAAACCCTACAAAATCAGACCAATTTTTATTTGATTAATTTGATTTTGCTGATGAGAGGAATTTCAAAACGTTTGCCTTCTCTAGTTTCTTTAAATCCTTTAATAGAAAGGAATATAGCTAGTCCTTCAAAAACAAGGGAAAGAAGAGTAGCAAAACCGCTTATGATAGCACAGATAATCCCAATAACTTCAAATATGAAAAGCCACAAACCTTGATTAACATGGAATTTCATTTCGTCATCGTCTTTCATTTTCTTAAAGCAGCTGAACACCTTGAAACACAAATATGCCGTTGCTAATTCATTATTTCTATCATCAATTGCCTTTTTTTCTGCCGCCTTCTTTTCACTTTCAGCAAGCTGAATAGCCAATTGTTTTTCTCTTTCAGCTCGTTCTTCCTCTGCAGGTTTTTCAACTTTTTCATAATACACACTTTGTTTATCAGACATATCTACAACATCTGCACCATCGATGGTTTCTTCAGAACCATCCATATAGTCAATATGAATCTGAACTAATTCAATCTTCGTTACAGTGGGGTTATACCACAAAGCTTCCCATTTCACATTGTTTTCGTGATAAGGTTTAATAGGACCTGTTAATTTGCATGAAACCTCGCTTTTCCTGGACATTGTGCATTGAACCTGATCACCAACCTGATTGTACGGAACATAAACAAAAGTTAAGTACTTAATTTCCTTATCGGTAGCATTGAAGTACCAATGTTCAACTCCTGCGCCGTTGACACTGTTCATAGTGGCTCTCAACCACCTAATTTCTACTGAACTACTCATAATAATTACCTCTTTCTTTTTTATAAATTATTGACTAAGTCAATATTAAACAACATTATCTGTTTGTTGATTTGGCCGATTCGCAAATGCGGTTTCGGCTATTAAGCAGATTAGAAACCGCCTCAACCTGTTCGATGATTTTTTCTGCATCATTTCTAGTTATGATTTCTCTTAAGTTATTCAGTTCCTCCATAATAAGTGCCTCTTTTTCTTCCGTCGCAGAAGATGAAACCTGGTCACTATATTTAAACTTCTCAGCCAACTTTTTCAGGGAGCTTTTGGCAGAATCGTATTTACAAACGTCTACCAAATCAGAGATATCCACATTGAATCTTGTCAACGTTTTAACCGTTGCTGTGGTTTTTGTATCTATTTCCTCAACATAATCCCTTGCGGTATCTGTTGTGATTACTCCGATGGAAGCCAGTCCCATAAGTAAAACAGATATTGCTAAACCAACCCAGTACGGAATGTTTACAAAAGCACCAATGATGTATATCAAAACTGTTAATGCTAGTTGAATAATTGTGTAAAGGCTTCCTATTCTAAAAACAGGATATCCGTAAAATTTGCTCTTTAATTCTTCTGATTTACTAAAAGCAAATAAGGTAATACCACATCCACCTGTTAATGACACAATGGAAAAAGCAAACATCATCCAAGAGGCAGCAGGTTTGGCAAAAGGAATGCCTATTGTCAGGATAAGAAATACTATGGTGGCGATTGAATAAATTATTATCACCGATTTTTTACGTTTTGTTAGCTTCATATTCATTCACCTTTCTTACTGCCACAGTTAGGACAGAAATTGCTTGTAATGTCAGTTTGTCCGCAGTTGTGGCAATTCCAATTTGTATTGCTTATAGGCTTACGAGCACCACAATTAGGACAGAAATTAGAAGTGATTCCACTCTGACCACAGGTGCAATTCCAAACGCCGTTATCCAAAGTTACCGGCTTGGGAGAACCACATTCTGGACAGAATTTTGATGTGATGCATGATTTGCCACAAGCACAATTCCACGCACTGACCAAATTCGTTTGAGGCATAGTAGCAACTGGGGTTTCTATCGGTTGTTTGCCAATATCAGAGATTTGGCCTATGATAGGACTCACAATATCCTTTGTCATATTTACAACGCCGCCCATTGCGCTCAAACCAACACCAAGTCCAATCATATCACCGAGTGTGTCTGTAAGTCCAGAACCACCTTTTTCGGAAGAGGAAGAAATATTCACACCGGTTCCGGGCAAACCATTCTGCAATGCTTCCAAACCAATTTGGCGAGAGGTTTCTTGTGCATATGTATAACCCTTGGCGTGCATTTCATCAGCCTCTGCGATAGCTTGTGCTCTATATGCTTCAGCTGATGCTTGACCGGTAAGTCTAGTAGTTTCTGCTTCAGCACGTCCGGTAACAATTGTCGCTTCCGCTTCTGCCTGACTAGATATAATGGTAGATTCCGCATTAGCTTTCGTTGAAATAATAGTAGCATCAGCCGCACCTTGTGCCTCAATACGAGTAACATCAGCATCAGCCATTGCAGAGATTTTGCGTTCTTCGCCTTCACCTTGAGTCCTAAGGATTTTCTTTTGAACTTCGGTTTGCTCTTCAACAAGAACTCTTCCTTGACGAGCTTCAGCTTCGGCCTTGAGGACACCCTCTTGTCGAACTTTGAGCACCTTTTCAGACTCTTGGCGAATCCAAGTTTCAACTTCAGGGGTAATAACAGGATCTATGCTTGTTACCATAAATTGTTTGGGAGGAATCTCTAAGCCGTATTCCTCTAACAATTCGTTGTAGTCCTTGACCAGCATATCACTGATAGTGGCCCTTTTGGATGCAAGATCTAAGACATTGATATTGCTTGAGGTGATAATTTCTGCAAGTAACGATCCCAAACGAGCTGTAATATAATCACGGAATTTATTTGTTATATACTCTGAATCATACTTCTCTATTACACCATTAGTTGTGGCTGTACCTATTACCTTTGAAAGGAACTTTCTAACGTTTTCGTTTCCATCTTTAATCTGCATAAAAGCCGAACCGCGTGCACTTACATCAACATAGAAATCCATACCCGGGTTTCGCAATTTCATTTTTGGAATGCCCCAATTAACTGATATTGGTCCATCAGTCCTAATGAAGTATACCTGAGAGCTGAATGTCAAATCTGCATTAGTGGGATATTTTAGGATTTCTTCCATCAAAGGTAGATTTTGAGTTTCAAGAGTATATCTGTCAGGACCAAAAACATCCAAAGCTTTACCGTTGCGGAAAAATACGGCTTTTTGGCTCTCTTTAACAATTAGTTGAGAACCGAGTTTGAAGTTCTCCATCGGATGACGATAAATAAACACTCCGTTTTCGCCATCCCATTTAATTACTTGTGCGGTTTTGCCACTTTCTTTTTGCGCCAATCTAGCCTGTACATCAATTTCTGTTTTACATTGAGGGCAAGTGCATGTTTTTGCGTTTGTATCAACATTCAAGTGCATTTGGCAAGAAGGACAAGTTATTTCCTCTTGCTTGCCAGACTTAATATTTGTATGGCAAGTAGGGCAAATTGCAGAAGAAGGTTTTGTGCGGTCGTATACAACTCTACCTCCGCAACGAGGACAAGTTTCTTCTACCATTTTCTCCATAGCAAGATCAATTTTTCTTTTACATTCAGGACAAACAATTTCTTTTTTCGCAAATAGTCCTGTACTAGCTTCAATTGGTTTACCACAACGTGGACATTCTATAATGTATTTTGCCATATTAAAACCCCTTTACATTATGCGTTTGAATTCAGTTTTATTTTCGTTCTATTGTGTTTGATGTAACACTTCTTAATTCTTTTGCGTTCTCTTGAGCGTTAGTTACATTAATCTTTGAACCGCCATATTCATATTGCCAACCCTCTTGATTTGCAAAATATACTTTTAGCAGGGAAGAACAACTAGAAAAAGCAGAATATCTAATTAAGTTGACCTTGGCTGGTATTGTGATTTCAACGAGACTAGAACACTTATAAAACGCATTACTCTCAATAGAAACTAAAGAATCAGGCAATGTGATATTAACAAGGTTGGTGCATCCCGAAAATGTACCGCTATCAAGAATCTCTATACCGTTCTGTAGAGTTATCGTTGTCAAACTTGAGCAATCCATAAATGTTTGCGACGGAACTGTATTCAGGTTGCCGGGGATTGATGCGGATTGAAGGCTAGTGCACTCTTGAAATACGTTCGAACCCATGTTTTCCACACTGTTAGGTATTTCAATGGACTTCAAGGATTTACATTTAGCAAAGGCATAGTTCCCGATGCTTTTTAGCCCGCTCGGTAGGTCAATCTCGACGAGTTTAGTACATCCATAGAAGGCAGAGGCTCCAATACTCTTTATAGATGTCGGAAGAACCACCTTCTTGAGTTCATTTGTACCATATTCAATTTTGAAACAATTATCTGGAATTGTCTCAATGCCTTGAGGAATAACAACAACTGTCAATCCATATTTTACTGCATCGGCAAAGTTTCCTTCACTTGCATATTTGTATGCTTGATATAAATATGTATCGTTATATCCAGTTCTTTCAAGTAGTTCACATGCTCCGTCATAATTGCCTGTGGCTGCAAGAGATTCCGCTTGGGAAATGATTGTTTCTTCGTCAAACTGATCATTTGAAGGCCCGTTTGAATTATCTTCTAAATCATCTTGAGGTTTTTCTTGAGAGTTTTGTTTGTCGTTTGAATCCGCAATTTCATTTATCACATATTCTTTGCCCGAGGTATATTCTTTGACCTCGTTGTTTTCATATGTTACCTTGGTTAACTCCCAAGTGATTTTTAGACTGGATAGAGGAGTGTTGTGAAGTTCTGTGGTTTCTTCTGTTGCATATTGTTCGATTTCTAATTCGTAATTGTAGTCTTTTTTTGGTTCTAGGTTGCCAGTTAGCCAAATGTTAGACTCATATAAGAGTTTACCTTCATCGTTATAAAAGCGCATAATTCCATCAATTCTGTTGATCTCCAAAGAACTGTTGTTTTTGACATTCATATCTAGGAAGAAGTAGCAAGGATAAACAGAGTCATAAGGGTATTCTTTGCTGGTTACAATGAAACTAATGTTAGCTTCATTATATTTTTTGTTGTTGCTGTACAACTTGAATCCAGCAATAATCCCCCCAATTACAACGATAATTAGTGCTGCAAAAATGAAATTTCTAATTCTTTTCTTTTTGGCTTGTTCGTCTTTAATTCTTTTGTCGCGAGAATCTATGAGCCCTTCAAGTTCTTTGGAATAAATCTTACTGGTTTTATATGCCTGAGCAAGAGCTTTTTTATAGTACGGATGACCAGAGAAGTCATCTTCTTTAGCAATCAACTCTCTAGTATCTTTAGCCTGCATATCAGCCAAACATAAATTGAAATATACTTTTGCATTACTGGTATCTCTAGAAAGTACTGCGCTATAAAATTCACTTGCTCTATTCCACAACTCCGATTGAAGTAGCAAATTAGCATACAGAGACATTGCCTCAGTCTGTGTTTCCGTATCTTCGTGAAGATAGCTTAACAAGGCCCACATAAATTCTGCTTTATCTTCAATCGTTGTCTGTTCGTTGATTAAAACTGTTATGAATGTCTCAACGTCTTTGATAGGATCTTGAGAATACAAAAGTAAATTTTCAAAGTCATCGATACACTTTTGAGCTGAAGAATTAGCTTTTATATCTGCGTTGACTAAACTGTGGTGTGCTTGTGCGTTTCCGGGATCCACAGAAATAATCATTGAATAATATTCTTGAGAGGACTCTGGATCACAATTATCGGCAAAACGTTCCAAATAGCCAATGTAGCGATCAACCTCGTGACTTTCTAAAGCATGTGTAAGAAGATATTTAAATGTTTCTGCATATTTAAGAGATATTGTTTTGTCAAAAATTATCTCTATTTTTTCATCTCTTTCTTCGGGTGAATAAATCAACTCACTAAATAAGAATGGTAAAGTGGTTACCAAAATTTTATTAGTCGATTCATCACCAACGTAACCCGAATTTAAAACGAGATCCAAAATTCGTTTTCTGAAATCGGGCATAGCATTTAGCAAGAGATTATACAGTTTTTGTAATTCATCGTCCGTGATGGCGGTAAAAGAATGCACTAATTCAGAGTCATTATGCACTTTGTGTTCCCAGGCCATGCCGTACCAATCCGCAACAGCTGTTGAACATGGATCGTTCAAATTGCGAAGCTTACAAATGTTATCTTGAGCGATATCCCATTTTTCTTTTTTTAGATATGTGACAATCAGGTTAACATTGTCGTAATAATCCAAATCATCACTACTTTGATACACATCAGATTCGATAGTTTTAGGTGGCTTAATATTTACTGTCGTAATTTTATCAACATTGATTTGTGTCGCTCTCTCAGCAACTTGTCCACACGGCAACTCTTTGGGAGCATCGTTTCTATAAATAATTTGATCGCCGTCGGCATCTAATTGTACTGAAAACTTTGCTCCGCAGTAAGGACATTCCCAATACTTTCCTTTTTCTTTGAGTTCACCCTTACATCTTGTACACTCTATAGCTTGTATTTTCATTATTAAACCTCCTCGAAATGTGAGATGTTTTGGTGTGAATTTAATTGGATTTATTTAAAAAGTCGTTTAGAATTTGGTTCGAGTTTAAAAATCAATTTCTATAAAGTCTTAGGTTTAATTTTTTAAAAGAGATTGAAACAAAAAGTGAGACTACCGAAGTAGTCGCACTAAAAACACAAACTCCAGTAGTTGCCAAACCATATTGATAAGAAAAACACTATGCACTCACATCGATGGAATTTGCGTTTTTATCAAATTTGAAGCGTAAGTACAAAAACTGTATACTACCCACTTTTTGGTGTGCTTTTCGATCTGCTGAATTATAGTTTGGCAAGTAACGTTATAATACAAAATTCCCAATCTTTTTAATCGATAATGCTTTATCAAGTAGTACTGAATTCGCTTCTAGCTTTTGATATTACTTCATCTTTTGCTAGGTTGTTGTTTGTACTCATTTTTCTTCTTTCGACATATCGTTTGGTATTATTACAAATTATATCACTATAAGACTAATTCGTCAACCTTATAAAACTAATATTTTCCCTATTAAAGTGTTAGTATATTCTTATAAGACTAATTAAGGAGTCGTATTATGAACGTTGGAGAAAGATTGGTTGAATTAAGAAATAAGAGTTGGCTTACCCAAAATGGTCTTGCGGAAAGGGCAGGGGTTTCTCAAACGCATCTTCGCAGGGTTGAACTTGGACAAGCTGATATTACTGTCGGTCACTTGCAACTCTTGTGTGATGCTATGGATATTTCCCTCCAAGAATTCTTTAGGGTGGAAATACAACAGGACGAACTCGCTACTGCGTTTTCTAAACTTACACCAAAGCAAAAGAAGTTGTTAATAGCTTTTTTGGAAAGTTTATAATATTAGGTGTTGGTACTTTGTTTCTTTAATTCTCCCTTATATTTGTAATAAGAATTCCTTGATATTTTACAGAGTGTCATTACCTCTTTGTCACTAAGCATGCCACCGAATTCGGTGGCATGCTTTTTTATTATTTCTTTGCACTTGATTGATTTATTAGTAATCAATGTCGTTCCCTTTGTGAGCCCGATTTGTTTACCGTTCTTTTTGCTCTCACGCATCCCCTGACTAATGCGTGTATGTAAGTCTGTGACCTCCTTTTCGGATTGCTCAAAGGCTGCTTTGATTTGTTGTTCGGCAAGAGCCATCATAAAGTTATTTATGAGCTGAACGTTGCCCTTGAAAAACTCATCAACGGCATTATTACCGGTTTCGATATCAATTTTCAATAAGTTGTTACGTGTAGAATCAAAGACAGAAGTATTAATTAAAGGTTCATTGAGAAAGACGAGGCTAATGTTACGCTCATATAACATTTTGTAATCTCTAAAACCTTCTTCGGCATTACGACTCATTCTAGAGACACTATCAAAAACGATGACGTCTCCCGATTTTATTTGCCCCATGAGTTTTTCCCAGTTGGGTCTGTTCTGGGTTGTTCCTGTAAAGAATTCTCTAATGATAATAGCGTTTGGATAGATTGCTGTGATGTTGGTAATTTGTCTCTCTAACCTCTGATGCGGTGTTGATACTCTGCAATAAGCATATGTTGCCATGTTGGCCTCCTGATTCAGTATTGAAACAAACTAAAGCTTCTTTTTATACTTATATTATGTCGTGTTTTGCTTGTTTCGGGAGCCCCTTTTAATACAAAATCTTTAAGGTTTCTTTTGATACTGTAAATTTATAAAGACTCCGCACTTTGTTTTTAAGGTGCGGAGTCTTTATAGCTTTTTTTTTAAAATTTTTTACAAAAATGCAAAATTATAAGAAATTTTACCGTATTGTACTATATACAAATTTTTTTGGGGGTGGTTATTGTTTGTTTTTATAAAAGTATAAAAGGAGTGGTTGTTTGGTTGGTGTTTAGAAAGTGGGGTGTGGTTTTTGGTGGTTTAGTTTGAGTTAAGTGGTTTTTGGTGTTTGTATTTTTTGAATTGATCTTTGGAAATTGAATATTGGATTTTGTAGTTGTTTTATATTTTTTGTTATACGTGCGGCCGACGTTAAAACGGCTAAATACTTATATAAAATTTTATTAAATCAAAGGAGCAAAAAATGATTACATGGAATTATAACGCAGCAGACTTTAAGATTAACGAGAATACCCTCATCCCTGAGGGAGACCACAGAGTAGTAGTGAGCAAAGTAACAATTAAAACCTATAGCTCGGGCAACGATGGATTTGAGATTATGCTTGATGTGTCTGGCTATCCAGGAAAACTTTGGCATCGAATCATTCTAGACCCTAGCAACCCCGAGAAAACCAATCATCATCTCGGCAAGTTCTTTGAGTCCTTTGGAATCACCAACTATGACCTTAATGACTATGAGTCTTGGGTTGGTAAAGACGGAGCTGTAAGAGTTAAGCACGATAGCTATAATGGCGCTGTCTATGCAAAGGTGCTCTTTTGTATTACTCGTGCTTATCAGGCTAAGCTTCCCGAGTGGAGAGATCCGGTATCCTGTACAAGTACTTATCAGAAGTCGGTGACTGGATATTCATTTAACAATACTTCGCCTATGCCTAACGAGTATGTTCCACCTGTGCCTTCTCAGCGTCAGTTGGTGTTTGATGGATTAAAGTTCTAAGTTATCAACAACATAGGGACTATAAATCAACAATATAGCCCCAAAACAAAAAATATTAAAAAAATTTGAAATGCCTATTAAGGCGGAAAGGTAAAAAATATGAATAATTATTTTAATGGTTCGGTTCCTATGAGACCAGAAATTGAAAAGAAAGATTTTGTTAGTGATGGTGATATTTCTTATCAAGTCCCCAAGGTTTATTTTGGTTGTACGGGTGAAAAGGGTGATCTACCATCAGTGCTCGATTGGAGTGACGAGTTTCTACTTGTAGTTAGAGATAGTCTTATTATGAAATATACTGAATCAACATTTTGCGAAACTCTTGTGAAAGAAACAGATGAAAATAAAAAATGGATGCCTGCTACTTGCGCTGCAGCTTCGGGCTGTAAGGATGAAAACGTAAAAGGTGTTGCTGAAAGAAAACTGTATACGGTAGAAGAGTACGATTTCGACAAATTTGAGAAAAGAAAATATAAAGTTGTTTTTGAAGAAACTTCAAGTATAGACGATTTTGATTATTGTATGTTGAAATATTATGTTGATAAAAATGGTGAATATAATAGTGCTTGTTACACACTAACAGAATCATAATAAATCTAAAAAATATACAACTTAAGTCGATTGAATAGTTTGTAAAAATAGAATAGTTAGGGCTATAGTTTTTAACTATGGCCCTAAACAAATTCATGAGTAATATTTGATGTGCGCTTCCAAGTCGGCAACAAGTTTATCTGCGGTGTGCTCAATGTTGAATTCATCTATAATATACTGGTGTGCGGCTTTAGAATCTTGTTCATATATGGTTTGAATTAGATTCAATAATATGTTTAAGTTTAGGTCTAAGTGTTCTGAAAAGAGTTTTTCGATTAGGTCTAATGGTAATATATCTATAAAATAATACGGGTGAGCACTGCAGAAGGATTTGAGTAGTAAGTGATCGTCGTACGGACTAGGAAAACTTTCGTCAAAGTCGGCACATAGAATATTAAGTTCGCACCAGAGGTTGAAGAAGTTCTGTGTGCTTATAAAATGTTTATCATGTGCGCGACAATGAACAATAATGGCATAAAGTGTTTTGAATTGTCTTGCGTCTAGTTTGACGAGGGATTCTTTAATCAGTCTTTGTAAATCTGATTTTGTTCGATTCGTTGTTTTCATAATGATTATCTTTCTGATGTTAATAGATCTATCTCGGGCTTTTGATTTATTCAATTAATTTAGCGTATTGTTTTTTGTTTGATTTGATTCTTTTAAAAATACTGTATAGTATTTTGAAAGGATAAGTGGGTTTATTATATCTATATATAAAATTTTAAGATCTACTTATATTGTTATATGAAAAGTAAATTAGATAAGATGTTCGAAAGTGATTTTGTTAGACTTCCGCGACCGTTTATTCGAAAGTTTAATTTAAATACGGCGGTTATGTTATCGGAAATATATTCTGAATATACATATTGGAAAGAACATGGCGGATTACAACAGGGTGGTTGGTTCTTTAGTACGGTTGAGAATATGTATTACAATACGGGGTTAAGTAAACATCAACAATTGGTTTCGTGTAAAGAACTTGAAACATATGGTATCATTAAAGTTAAATATCATGGGATGCCAAAGAAGAGATATTTTAAATTCGATCCAGCGGCATTTAACAAGTTATATAGTGATTTTAGATTAAATTCAAATTCGAACGAAGAGGAGAACGAAAAGTTTCAGTTTTCTTTTTAAACATTTTGCCCGCACTTTGCGCGGGCTTTTATTATATACAAGTTTGGTGCAAAATTTGAATGGTCGGATTTTTGGATGTATATGGTTGGATTTTTGATGTGCGGTGGTTAAGTTTTTGGATGTATATGGTTGATATTTTAAATAAAAATAATAATAAATTAATAATATTAAATTAATAATATTTATATTATAAATTTTTGGGTAAAAATTTATAATAGTTTTATTTAGAAAATGTATTAGCTGTATCTTGAGTAATATGAATAAAAATAAAATGGTTGTTCGAAAATTGAACAAAAGGGGTCTTATGAACAAAATAGTATGTAAGGTTAAGACTTTATATAAGTGATATTAATTTGGCAAAAGAAAAGACGTTCTTGCAATAAAAGGTTGCAAGAACGTCTTAAGTTTAGTTATTTTTTGATAAGGTTATTGATTACTTGATTGAGGGTGTAATCTTTTTTTATCATTTCTATAGTTTGTAGTAATCGAGGGTATTTTGATTTGGAGGTATACTTGGGGATGGAATATGTAATAAAGGTCTTAAAAGATGAGGGGTTTCTGTTACATGGAAGTTCGAATAGATCGACGATAAATTTCATGTGAGACTTTTCGGTTGAAAAGAAATTACGGTCGAGATTGAGTTGCTTGAACGTAAAGAAGAGCAATTCGATTTGATCATAGGTTAGAGTTGAGAGCTGTTGTTGAATAGTTTTTAAACTAAATTTTTTAAACATAACGTTTTTAAGTCCTTTCATTAAATAAATTTCATAAAATAAATACTAATTCTAAAATCAATAAATTTTAATACTTTTAATTAAATCACAAAATTTTTAATTAACTTTAATTATAATAACCTCCTTAACATATAATACGGTAAAGTTTTCAAATTTTTAGAATTTTCAAAAAATAATTAAAAAATTTAAAAAGCTGACGATTTATAAGAAATCATCAGCTTTTCTTTTTGTTGCGACAACAAAAATTGATATTTTGTGCTATCAATATGTGTGCAAAAGTAAATTAAAACCATTCGTTTGTGAATGCGTCAATAATAGAGTAGTAATTTTGTGTAATTTCCTCTACCGTAAACTTCTTTTTGATCAGTACGGCAGCAGTTATCAAACTCATATGATCGAAAGCATACTTGATGATATTATCTATCAGTTGCTTTCTAAACGCCTTATCGTCATTAATCTTAAATGGATTACTGTCAAAGGCTTCAAGAAATTCTTCGAACTTGTCTGGGACAATCATGTTATAGTGCTGGTGATTCAACTTATAGAAGAACATGAAGAAATCGTGTAGTCCCTCGGCACTCATGTTATCTAGTTCTTTGGTTAGGGTTTCAGCGGCTTTATTGATGTTGTTTTCTTGTTTATCCATAGTGTTTTCAAATCCTTTTTAAAATTATATTTATAGCATCAGAGCACAAAATAATGCTATCTACATAATTTAGCGAAAAGAAATAAGCGTGAGTTTGTGTGTCAAGAATGTTTATTGGTGTCGTATGATTATAATATATTAAGATTATAAAGTGGAGTGGTACAATGTTTGTGGATAAATTGAACAATCAAATTCGTGCGGGAGATATTTTGAAATTCGACAATGATGCTTTGTACATTGTGTATTTTTATGAGAACAGATTTGTTATACAAAATATAACAAAATATTCATTACCACTAAAGCTAGATTGTTTTGCAAAACACAACAAGATTGAGGCGATCCGTATAAACGACATCAATCATCTCGATTGATTTGTGTCTAATTGTGTGCTATAATGTAGAAAAAGCACAAAGGAGCACAAAATATGTTGGGTATGGATGCACAATTCAATATTATTTCATATGTGGTAATTTCAACTAAATATGACTCGAATAGCAAGTTACTTGATAGCTTTCTTCCTTTAGTAGAACATGCCTTGTTCAGTATCGACAAAAATTATGTTGAGGAAGTTAATATAAACGATACATACGAAGAAATATATGGATATCGCATTCATTCGGCTATACTTAACCAATTGCTTAGGATTTTGCAAAGGCAAGGAAAAATAGAAAAACTTAAGAATGAATGCATCCAAATTAATAAAGAAACTTTAAAATCGTATTCCATAAAGGAGGAACACGATTTTAAGTTGCGTGCACTCCTTAGCGATGTTGATATTTTTTGCAGAAAAAAAGGACATTCTTTTGAGAGAAATGTAATTTCGAAAGGAATAATTGAATTTTTACAAAAAAATGCAATAGAGTTCAATTCTTTCATAAATTATCAATCTAATATGGAAATAGATGATGAAGTAGAAGAGTTGTTTATTGACTTGACTGAATTTCTGCTTGAAGAGAGAAAAAATGATACGGTTCATTACAAATTTATGAAGGAAATATTCGCAGGAATTGTTTTGTCTAGTATTATTATTTCAAATGAACAATTTGTTTCAAGTTCAAACGAAGAGTTTCGTATAGGAAACGCCTTGCTAGATAGCAACTATATTTTTAGATTGTTAGACTTACAAACAAGTCTTGAACATCAGGCGGCACAGGATACATATGAGGCACTATCGGACATGGGCTGTACATTTTGGGTTTGCAAAGATACTATAAAGCAAATAGCAGATACCATTAGATCGTTTTCCACTTATACTACAGAAACTACAAATACAGTTCTGCGTTCATACGGAGAAGAAGGGTTTACGGGACTTGCATCGGCTTTCATCAGGAGGTCTTTGACGTCGGCAAAATTAGAACTTATCATTGATGAACTGGAAGATATTTTGGTTAACAAATATAAGGTTCGTTTTGTCGATGAGAATATTTTTAACATTGATTTGATTGATATCAACAGTGATGAATTTAATTCACTGCAGGAAGTTAAACTTAATTCATCTTCCAATGGTATAGCACACGACTTATTGCTAGTGCATGTGGTGAACTCTAATCGTCCTAAGTCCCTGTATAAAGCAGATCAAGCTAATTGGTGGGTTTTAACTGACGATAATAGGCTTACAAATTGGAATGTAAAAAATTCGCACAAAAATGTTCCTGAGTGTATTACTGAGGCTCAATTGGCAACTGTTATGTGGTTGTGCAACCCTAAAAAAGCTTCACTAGATGGCTTTTTTAATACTGTCATTGCGTTTAAGAGTCAAGGCTTGGTAACAAACGGAGATTATGTTAAGATTTCCAAAGAAATTGAGCGGCAAAAAGAACGCTTGTCTGGCGATGAGCCTAAACTAAAAAAACTTTCTCTTGTGCTTTCCCAAAGACTTTTGAGCATTCAAGATTTACTTTCTGAAGATAGCGAAGAAGTAGATCACAAATTCGATCAAATGTTAAGTGAATCTCAAGAAAACTTTGAAAGAAGCCAAAAGAAAATTGCGGAGCAAGAACAAAGTATTAGGTCGCATATTACTGAAAAAGACAATTTATCTCGTGCCTTTAATGACACAAAGAGTCTTTTGAGTATACAAACAGAAAAACTTATAAAGTCATTGACTGATAGGAAAAATGACAAGCAAACAAAATACGATTCATTTACAAACCAGGCAATTGCTCTTGATAGTAAAAAAACTAATAGAGTTCGTGTAACTACTGTCTGCTTGGGAGTTCTTCTTTTCTTGTTGTTATTACGTTTGCTGTTTTGTGCACTTCCGTTTATTGATTCTCTTGATTATTGGTACTCTGAACATCAAATGCTCTTTTGGTTTTTAAGCATAGTTGTTTCAGCGGGTGCTAGTTGGTTGGGAACTAAATTGAAATTCGTTTCACGATTCTTGAAATGGGTATCAGAGGCTATCATTATCAAGTTTTTCGTTAAGTTGAAGATTTTGAAAGATATAGATGCTCAAATTAAGCGTCTATATGATCGATCAGAGGAACTGTTGGAAGAAATGAGCCAAATACAAGATGAAATTGATAAAGAGCTTACAAATGTGTGAAAACACGTTATAATGCGTTTAAGGAAACTTAAAACGATGTGTTTGGTGTATTTGATTTGACGTTTAAAGATTAGGTTTTACAAAGACTTTCGGGCTATATTTGTGGAGTTGTTTTATCTACTGGTTCAATATGCGTTGAGATGATGGGTCTCATCGGCGCTGGTAACAACCCCATGGTTGGTATGACAGTTGCTTGCGCAGTTGCAGTAAACGAAGCACTTAACAAATAATCGCAGATTATTTGTAATGAAATTTGCCTCACGGCAAATGAAATTCACGCTGTGAATTAAATGCTAAAGCATGAAATGTGCCACATCCGTTTCGGATGTGGCACATTGTTTGAAAAATTAAATTTGGGCAAATTTTATTTCATGCAGCCGTGGCTGCATTTCATGAAGAATTCATTTCATGCGCAAAGCGCATTTCATCAAAAGGAGAAAAATATGTCTGACAACCTGTTAATAGAACTCTCTGTTGAGTTTGCGGTAAAGATTGTAAAAACGACAGACCAAATTCAAGGAAGAAGTGCTTTGAAAAATCAGATTCTAAGAAGCGGAACAAGTATAGGTGCGAATATTCACGAAGCAAATTACGCACAAAGCAAGGCTGATTTTGTTTCAAAACTCCAAATAGCGTTAAAGGAATGTTACGAAACAGAATATTGGTTGGAACTCTTTTCAAAAACGAATATAGTTGATAGCAAACAGTGTTCCGAACTTAAAAACGACTGTGGAAAAATCAGACGCATATTGATTTCTTCTATAAACACAACAAAAGAAAAGTATAATCTGTAAACTACTTGCAGGTGTATTTTACTACAAAAACTAAAAGGGAACGGAAAAACCGCTCCCCTTTTTTATGTATTATAAATTTACAAATCAAGAAAAGTTACTGTTTTAACAACCTGATTGTAACCATTGAATGTATAAGTTATTGCGGCCACCAAACGCTGCTTAGGTAACACATAAAAGTAAGTGCCTCCTGAAACCTCATAGGCTGAACCTAATGCATCCTCTACGGTGGCTTTACTAGCTCCCAACAACAATTCTCTTAGTTCTTCTTTAAAATCTTTAAGTTCTGCTTCCGTATAATTAGAATCTTGCGAATCAATAGAATTGCTTTTTGACCCGCATCCAACATTTGTGAGTAATATAATCACAACCAAGAGCATTACTAGTATTTTTTTCATCATAATTTCTCCTTTAATTTTTGATATTTTACAAACCTAATAACTGTTTTTTCTTTTGGTCAAATTCTTCTTGTGTAATTACACTGCTATCAAGTAGATCTTTATATTTTTTCAATTCATCGGCAGTGCTTTGTAGAACATCTTGTCTCACACTAGTTTCATTTGTCCTTCGCTGTCTATCAATGATTAGGTTGCTTAAAACTTTGTGCGCTTTGTCTCTGTTTGAAATCAAATAAAAACTTATATTACCAGAATTAGATGAAACAGAGATGCCATTAAACAATGGGTTGGTCAATCCTACAGACGAAACGGAATCCAATGGTAAATCAACTCTTTTTCCTAATAGAGTTTTACCGTATACCCTTTTATCAGTAATACAAATTTGACTGTCTCTACCGAAAACTAATATTAAAAGAGCTAGCAAGACGAGGACGCACCCTATTGCTATTAATGGAAATCCAAAATCCCAAGCATCAAGACCAAAAAAGGCCATCAAACAACAATAACTTAATATAAAAGGTATAGTTGACAAAGCTAAACAAGCTAACGCAGCACCAGTTGCGGACGCCTTTTCATTAAATAAGATTTTTTCTTGCATTTTATATCTCCCTACAAAATTTCTGTCCATTTGCTAAAGTGCTTGCATTTTAAATCTTTTCTTCTCGCAACACTTTCATCCATTATAAAGTGTTCGCATAAACCGAATTCATCAACAATATCAATCTTAGGATTGCCATTGCCGTCAAATACAGGTTCACGTTTCCCTGTCCAATACTGACAGGTGCCGCAGATAACTCTGCTGGTTTTGCTTCTCATCTTGCCGCCTCCTTCTATATTACAAGTTGTAGTATATAATACACTACATAATTATAATATACCAATACTACTTTTGTCAAGTTAGAATATAAGTACGAAGAGTAAGGGGTGGAGAATATGGCAGATGTAATTAAAATAACAAAAAAGAATGCTCGCAGGGGCGATGATGGTTGCAAGGTTGTTTCTGTAAGAATGAAAGATGAATTGATAGAGCGTTTAGATGATTTGTCTGTCAAAACAAACCGCTCTCGTAATGAACTTATAAATTTGCTTTTAAATGCAGCTGTAGATATTGTTAAGATTGAAGAATAAAAAGGGTGGATTTCCGCCCTTTTTATATTTTGTATGGAAAAATCCTAAAATACCAAGTATAATAGAGATGTAAAGGAGGCGATTGTATGAAACTTACGTTTATAGGAGCGGACCGAGAGGTCACGGGCTCGTTGCATCTGTTGGAGGCTTGTGGCTTAAAGGTAGCGATAGATATGGGAATGGAGCAGGGGCAAAACCCTTTTGAAAACGCTCCGATGCCTATAAAATACGTTGATTTGGATTATATCATCCTCACCCACGCGCACATCGACCACGCGGGAATGATACCGTTAGCATTCAAAAACGGTTTCACAGGTACAGTTTTGTGCACAGAGGCGACCGAAGCGCTCGCAAACATAATGCTCCGTGACAGCGCCTATATTCAGCAGAGCGAGGCGGAATATAAAAGCAAAAAGGCTCTCAGAGCGGGTAAAAAGCCCGTCGAGCCTATCTATGACGTAAACGATGCACTTGTCGCTCTTGAAAATTTCAGAAGCGTGCCATACGGCGAAACCGTCACACTTGCCGATGGATTTTCTGTAAAATTTGTTGATGCGGGACATCTTTTGGGCTCTGCAAGTGCCGAAATCCACCTCAAAGAAAATGGCGTTGAAAAGGCCATTGTTTTCTCGGGGGATATCGGAAACCTTGACAAGCCGCTCATTCGAAATCCGCAGTATATAAAAAATGCCGACTACGTTGTGATGGAATCTACCTACGGCGACCGCAACCACGAGCGAGTCACCGACCATATTGAAACGCTGACAAGAATAATACAACAAACTCTCGATAGGGGAGGCAACGTCCTTCTTCCCGCATTTGCAGTGGGCAGAACGCAGG
Source organism: Oscillospiraceae bacterium (assembly GCA_045536425.1). Taxonomy (GTDB): domain Bacteria; phylum Bacillota; class Clostridia; order Oscillospirales; family Ruminococcaceae; genus UBA11540. The sequence continues at coordinate 76,933 of JAZSNN010000031.1, read as the reverse complement.
AGCTTTTGTACTTCATTCGAAAGATAAAAGCCGACGGACTTGTAAAAGGTCACGATAATTTTCCTGTCTACGTCGACAGCCCGCTTGCCGTTGAAGCTACCCACGTTTTCAGAGAAAATATGCTCGAGTGCTATGATGACGAAACCCGAGCGCTTGTTGAAAAAGGTATAAACCCCATCGACTTTGCAGGGCTCACCCTCTCGGTGACCTCCGATGAGTCAAAGGCTATAAACCTCGATAAAACCCCAAAGGTTATAATCTCCGCTTCGGGAATGTGCGACGCGGGCAGAATACGCCACCATCTAAAGCACAACCTCTGGAGAGCGGAAAGCACCGTCGTTTTCGCGGGATATCAGGCAAACGGAACGCTCGGCAGAGTGCTTTTGGATGGAGCGCCGACCGTCAAGCTTTTTGGTGAGGAGATAACCGTCAGAGCGCACATCGAAACGATGTCTGCTATGTCCTCACACGCGGATAAGAACGGACTTTTGAACTGGGTTTCCGCCTTTGAAAATAAGGTGTCGAGAGTATTTCTCGTACACGGTGACGATAGCGCGATGAAGCTTTTTGCACCTGCAGTTGAGGAAAAGACAGGTTTTAAAACCGAGATGCCTTCTTCGGGCTCTGTGTTTGATTTGACCGAAAACAAATGGCTCGTTGAGACACAGCCCATACCTCGCACAAAGGAAAGTGTTGAGAATAAAAAGAACACCGCCTATGAAAAACTTATGGCGGCGTATAACAAGCTTCTTTCTGCCGTTCGCGCGAATAAAGACGGCGCAAACAAAGACCTTGCAAAATTCACCGACCAGATTCTAAACCTCCACAACAAATGGATTAGATGACAAAACGCGCCGACTCATTTTTGAGTCGGCGCATCTCGTTTATAGTGGTGTAATTGTCATATCAAAGCTCTTTGATTCGTTTGTAGAAAGCTTGATGATTCCCGCCTTGTCCTCGAAGACGTCGCTTTCGGTTGTGGTGGTGCAGTAGCCGATAACGGACTCGATGCAAACGTAGGGGGTTTCACCCGCCATAGCCCAGAACATAACGTTGTCAAAGTCGGGGAAATCAACTCTGAACTTGAGGTCTGTTGTTGGACTTTCAAGAGTAACCGAACGCGACTTTATTCCGTCACAGACAATAGCGTCAATGTCAAACAAACTGTGATTTAGCGTAAAGCTCTTTTCGTTGTTCAAAAAGGGAGTGCGAACAGTGGTGTCAATAAGACCTTCCTCGACCACAACCTTGGGATATGCCACCGTTTCGGGCTTTTCAAAGGTGATAATACAGCTGTTGTAGATGTCGTTGGGGACAGTGTAGCCTGTGTGCTGACCGATGGTAAACGGCATAACCTTTTCGTCCTTGTTTGTGACGGTGAGTGTGGAGAGGATGGAATCATCGTCGTTTATCATAAATGTAGCATCAAATGTGAAGTTGAAAGGATACATTTTGAGGGTTTCTTCGTTAGCAACAAAACGCATTGTAACGAAGTTTTCGCCCTCTTGCATAAACTCAAATTCCATAAATCGAATAAATCCGTGGCGGCCCATTTCATATTCCTTGCCATAGATGAGTGCTGAGAGTTGAGATGACGACCTCGCTTTTTTACCTTTGATTTTGATTTCCTTAATAAAACCCTTTCTATACAAGCTCGCCCACGCAATAATCACCATAGGAAGCTGTGATTTTTACTGTTTTTATCTCTCCTCGAGGGTCTTGCTCACATTTTATATAAACGGGAGTGTAGTTTTCCGAATATCCGAAATATCCGAGACTGTTATCAAACGTTTCAAACAAAACCTCACACTCGACTCCCACCTGAGTCTGCAAAAATTCCTCTCGCACCTTGTCACAAACCTCAATGAGCCTTCTGCTCCGCTTTTCCTTTTCTGCTTTTGTGACCTGATTTGGCATCTTGTCAGCTCTGGTGTTTGGTCTTCTCGAATATGAGAAAACGTGCGATTTTGCGATTTTGACCTTTTTCACAAACTCGCAGGATTCTTCAAACTCGTGCTCGTCTTCGCTCGGGAAACCGACCATAATGTCGGTTGTAATAGCGGGGTTTTCAAAAGCGCTGCGGATTTTTTGTACAAGTTCGGCATATTCATCTGCAGTGTAGTGGCGGTTCATCCGCTTCAGCGTGTCGGTACAGCCGCTCTGCAACGAGAGATGAAATTGTGGACAAAATTCTTTTAACGACGCCATCTCTTTGAGGTCTTCGTCGGTGATGAGCTCGGGCTCAATAGAACCCAAACGCACCCTTTCAATGCCATCAACAGCACAAGCGGCTTTTATCGCATCAATGAGCCTCAGCCCAAACTCGTTTCCGTATAGCGAGAGATTGATTCCCACCAAAACGACTTCCTTGTACCCCTCTTTTGCAAGGGTGACAAGCTCGTTTTTAATGTCTTCAAGCTCCTTGCTTCTGATAGGACCACGGGCGGTAGGAATAATGCAATAGGAGCAATATCTGTTGCATCCGTCTTGAATCTTCACAAAAGCGCGTGTGCGCTCGAAAAATCCCTTCGCACACATCTTTTCAAACTCTTCACCCTTTTCGTGAGGGGTGATTTTGACAATGCGTTTGCCGTCAGAGATAAACTGCTGTACCAGTCCGAAAAGCCCGTTTCTGTCACGTGTTCCCGTGACGATATCAGCCTCTTCAATAGCTTTTGCGTCCTCGGGATACGCCTGCGGAAAGCATCCTGTCAAAACGATAATTGCCTCGGGATTCTTTTTCTTGAAGCGATGTACAATCTGTCTTGTTTTTTTGTCTCCCGTCGCCGTAACGGTGCAGGAGTTGATAACGTAAATATCCGCCTCTGCCGAAGTGTCCACCACATCAAACCCGTTTTCGATGAATTTTTGTTCGATAATGCGGGTTTCATATTGGTTTACCTTACAGCCAAGCGTGTAAAAGGCAACTCTCATAAAAATTATCCTTTGTTATATAAGTGGTGTACCTATTATACAAACTTTTTCCGGAAAATGCAATTATCTGTTGACTATACAAAAGGAAAATGTTAATATAATATCATAAACCTAATAGGAGGTAATATGTTATGAAAGAATTAAATATAAAATTTGATGCAATAAACGACGTAAAGGTTTTCGTAAACTGCGTAGGCAAGTACGACTTTGACGTAGACCTCATTTCGGGCAGATACGCGGTTGACGCGAAATCCATTATGGGAATATTCAGCCTTGATCTTTCCAAGGTTTTGACTATGAGGATTCACTGCGACGATTGCGGCGCGTTTCTTGCCGAAATAAAGAATTTTATAGTAGAATGATGAAAAGGGATGCACGAAAGTGCGTCCCTTTTGCATATCATGCCCCTTGCTTGTCATATAGGTTTTATATGAACACAAAAGGGGTGCTGATATGAAAAAAATAATAGCTTTTGCACTTGCAATAACACTTTCGGTTCTGCCGGCCTTTGCAAACGCTATCTCCGACGATGATAAAGGCGAGGTGGATAATCTCGTTTCGGCAGGGACTATGATAGAAACTATAGACAGCGCGCTTGTGGGTGCCGACCCTTCGACGCTCGAGATAAAGGCTCTGTCTTATATCTTGGTCGAGGCATCGAGCGGGAGAGTGCTTGTCGAACACAATGCAAACGAGAGAATGTCCCCCGCGTCTATCACAAAGATAATGTCTCTGCTTCTTGTTATGGAAGCGCTCAAAGAAGGTAAAATAACACTCGAAGATACCGTCACCTGCTCCGAACACGCAAACTCGATGGGCGGAACGCAGATATGGTTCAAGGTTGGGGAAACAATGACCCTCCACGAGCTTCTGAAAGCCGTTGTGGTTTCCAGTGCAAACGACGCTACCGTTGCTCTTGCAGAACACATTGCGGGTAGCGAAGAGGGCTTTGTAAAACTGATGAACGAGCGCGCAAAACAACTCGGGATGAACGATACCACCTTTACAAATGCGACGGGCTTTGACGACGAAAACCACAAAACCACAGCGTTTGATATCGCATTGATGTCGAGAGAACTTCTAAAACACGAAAAAATCTTTGAATACACTTCTATTTGGATGGATTCGTTGCGTAATGGCGAAACACAGCTTGTAAACACAAATAAACTTATTAGATTTTACAAAGGTGCAAACGGACTCAAAACAGGTACTACCGTCGGAGCGGGTTACTGCCTTGCGGCAACAGCTTTGCGCGACGGGATGCAGCTTATTGCAGTAAATCTTGGCTCATCAACAACTGACGACAGATTTTTCTCTGCAAGAAAGCTTCTTGACTACGGCTTTGCAAACTACGAGGTCACGACACCCGAAATTTCGACCGAAAGCCTCACTCCCGTCAAGGTTTCCCACGGTGTGCTGAGAGAAGTGCCTTGCAAAGTTAATATGAACGAAAAAATCCTTCTCGAAAAGGGAGAAAAATCGCAGATAACACAAGAGATAGTAGTCGAGGAATCTCTCGAAGCCCCCGTGGAAAAAGGACAGCAGATTGGAAAAGTGGTGCTAAGGCTCGGTGAAAAAACCGTCGGTGAATGTCCGATTATGGCTGCGGAATCGGTAGAGAGAATGACAATATTAAAAAGCCTTGAAATTTTTCTGAAAAATCTTGTCTCGATGAAATAAAATCCCAGATTATATCTTGCAAAATTTCCCCTCTTCGTGTACAATAGAAGTATACAATCGGAGGAATTAAAAATGGGACTTAAACTTAACACAAAATACTTAAAAGATTTCGTGGCTGATCACGAAATCGAAGGCATCAAGACTCAGGTCTATGATGCGGCAAAAACACTTCATTCAAAGACAGGACTCGGCAACGACTTTCTCGGCTGGCTGACCCTTCCTACAGACTATGACAAGGAAGAGTTTGCGAGAATAAAGAAAGCGGCTGAAAAGATAAAGAAGGATACCGACGTGTTCATCGTTATCGGTATCGGCGGCTCTTATCTCGGTGCCAGAGCGGCAATCGAGCTTCTAACATCACCTTTCTACAATAACCTCAAGAAAGACACACCTGATATCTACTATGTAGGAAACAATATCAGCGCTACATACCTAAACGAAATTCTTTCTATCTGCGAGGGAAGAGATGTTTCTGTAAACATCATCTCCAAATCAGGAACAACAACCGAGCCCGCACTTGCTTTCAGAGTTTTCAGAGAGCTTCTTGAAAATAAATACGGCAAAGAGGGCGCAAGAGAAAGAATCTACGCTACAACCGACAAGGCAAAGGGAACACTCAAGGAGCTTTCCGACAGAGAGGGCTTTGAAACATTCGTTGTACCCGATGACGTTGGCGGAAGATACTCCGTTCTCACTGCAGTAGGACTTCTTCCTATCGCTGTTGCAGGCGTTGATATCGACGCTATTATGCAGGGTGCACAGGAAGCACAGAAGGAACTCGCTGTTGAAGATATCGAGAAGAACGACTGCTATAAATACGCGGCACTCAGAAACATCCTCTATCGTAAGGGCAAGGCTATCGAGATGCTCGTAAGCTATGATCCTTCCTTTGCGATGATGGCAGAGTGGTTCAAACAACTCTTCGGTGAGAGCGAAGGCAAGGATAACAAAGGAATATTCCCCGCATCCGTTATCTTCTCCACCGACCTTCACTCAATGGGACAGTTTATACAGGACGGAACAAGAAACATCTTTGAAACCGTTGTAAATATAAAAACACCCAAAAAAGACCTCTTTATCAAACCCGACCCCGACAACTTCGACGGACTCAACTTCTTGTCCAACCAGAATATGTCGGTTGTCAACCAAAAGGCGTTTGGCGGAACAGTCCTCGCTCATACAGAGGGTGGCGTTCCCAATATCGTTTTGGATGTTGAGAAGATGGACGAAAAAGAATTTGGCTATATGGTCTACTTCTTTGAAAAAGCTTGTGCAATCTCCTGCTATATGATGGGCGTTAACCCCTTCAATCAGCCCGGAGTTGAAAGCTACAAGAAAAATATGTTTGCGCTTCTCGGCAAACCGGGATACGAGAACGAAAAAGCGGCGCTCGAAGCAAAGCTTGGCTAAGTAATTGAATGCATCTGCATTTGATATAAAAATTACAGGGAAACCTGCAAGGAGGAACAATTATGATTAAACTTATCGTCGGCAAAAAAGGCTCCGGAAAAACAAAGGTTCTGGTGGAGAAGATTAATGAGGCAGCCCGTACAACCAACGGTAGTGTTGTGTGTATAGAGAAGGAACTTCAGCTCACCTATAATATCGACCATTCTGTACGTCTTGTTGACGTTGATGGCTACGGCATCGTAGGCTACGATGCGTTCTATGGAATGATCTGCGGCGTTCTCGCAGGCAACTATGACATTACAGACCTCTTCATCGACGGAACACTCAGAATCGGCGGAAGAGATACAGCGGATCTCGCTAAGATGATTGACAAGCTCGCACCTTTGGCAGAGTCCAGAAAGGTTGAGATTGTGTTTACAGTTTCCTGTGCTAAGGAAGACCTCGTAGACGACCTCAAGCCCCTCGTTGTTGAATAATTAAAAACCTATAAAGCGGATGCCAAAATTTCGGCATCCGCTTTTTTGCGCCCTTGTAACATAAAACACGTGGAGAATGCATATCAATTGATGACAAAAAGTATTTTCAGGAGGGATTTATAACGCTATGAACAACCCCAAAGACTATACGAAGATGAAATCGGAAAACTGGAAAAAGACGGTAGAAAGATATAGACAGGATATGCTCAATCTTGCAAAGCAAAACGAGATTTTTTCTCGCCCCAAACCTCCCCAAGCCAAACCTGTGCCCCTTTCCGAACCGCCCGTAAATCCCGATACAAACGAGGACAGACTTCGTGAGGAACAGGAGCTCCGACGCCTTTTTGACAGGATAAAGGATGCACGTGAGGAGCTTGAAAGACTTGAAGCAGAAAAAAGAGAGCTCGAAAGACTTGTTGAACAACAACGCGAACAGATAAGACCAAGACCGCAGCCTCGCTCTAATGAAAACGATGATACTGATTATTGGTCAGTTGAAAATATGCGTCGGTTGCCAAACTCTATCCCCGTGCCCGAAAGGGAACTTCCCTTTAATAATAGCTCGGTTGTAATGCCGCCGCCAAACGAAGGTCCCGGGGCGAATGACAACGAGATAATCGACTTCGACCGTGAGCCTGGCGAGTGGGAAACCGAAAGTATTGTCGAACAGGACGAATTTGATGAGCCTGCGGTTTTTGCACAGACTACCGAGGAGAATATGCAGATTGATATAACCGAAAACAATTTTTCTTCAACAACCCCAAACGGTGATAGAATACTGCGTCCCGACTATCGAATGGCGCGGGTAGATGAACCTGTAGAACAACTCGAAAAGATACCTACCGAAATGCAAAACACCCCTCGCGATAGATTTGACACTTCGCTTCTCACGGGGACGGCAGACCTTATTGTGCAGGTTTTCACTGCCCGTCAGGCTCTGCCGATAAGCGAAGCGTCGGTTACGGTTTCCAGAATTACGGATGTACAGGGAAGACGAGAGGTTATGGCTGTGCATATCACCGATGAAAACGGAAAAACCCCCGCAATACCGCTTCCGACACCCCCGCAGTATCTGTCAGAGACCCCCGGAAACAGCCATCCGTATTCCGAGTATACCGTTGACGTGAAGAAGAGCGGGTACTATGATAACACCGTTCGCGGCATACAGATGTTTGACTCTATAACCACTGTGGAACCTGTCAACCTAATTCCGCTTCCCTCGGGACAAAATGACGGAAGAGAACAGTTTGATATCAGTGACTACGAGTTGTAAAGGAGACCGATATGCCTGTTGTAATACCTGAATTTATAACCGTTCATCTTGGTGCGCCGTCAGCAAGTGCAGCGAATGTGACAGTCACTTTCCCTGACTATATAAAGAACGTCGCAAGTAGTGAAATCTACCCGACCTGGCCCGAAAATGCGCTCAGAGCTAATATATATGCACAGATATCGTTTGCCCTCAATAGAGTTTATACCGAATGGTATAGAAGCCGTGGCTATGACTTTGATATAACAAGCAGTACGTCATACGACCAGTCTTTTAAATACGGACGAGGAATATTCCAAAACATCGACCGTCTTGTCGATGAGCTCTTCAACGATTACCTGCGCCGAAACGGTGTTTTGGAGCCGCTTTTTGCACAGTACTGCAACGGAAGCACCGTAACCTGCCGTGGACTGTCACAATGGGGAACGGCTGACCTTGCAAGACAAGGAATGACACCCTATCAGATTTTGACCTACTACTACGGAAACAATCTGGAAATAGTTAAAAACGCGCCGGTACAGGCGATAGGCGAATCCTATCCGGGAACACCTCTCAGAAAAGGCTCTCGCGGAGATGACGTAAGAGCGCTTCAAGTAAAGCTAAATCGTATCGGCAAAAACTATCCGAGTATACCGAGAATATTCACCGTAGACGGAATATTTGGAGATTATACTCAGGATGCGGTCAGACAGTTTCAGAGGATATTCAACCTCACGCCCGACGGCATAGTAGGAAGACAGACGTGGTATAAAATCGCGTATATCTACACTTCGGTAAAAAATCTTGCCGAGTTAGAGTCGGAAGGGGAAAGAATACTCGGGTTCCCGCAGGGATATGTCCGTGTTTTGCGCCGTGGCGACTCGGGAGATACCGTAAGAGTACTGCAATACTTTCTTGCTTATCTGTCCGACTTCTATCCGTCAATTCCATACGTTACAATAGACGGTAACTTCGGAGCAGGAACAGAAAATGCGGTGAGAGCGGCACAAAGACAGTTTGGACTCACAGCCGATGGGGTAGTGGGAAGACAAACCTGGAACACCCTCTACAACGCCTTTAACTCTGCTCGCGCATCTGTTCCGCCTACTTTCTCAGATGTTCCGATAATTCAGTATCCTGGACGGGTACTGAGAGAAGGAAGCACGGGTGAGGATGTCCGCAGACTGCAACAATACCTCGCATACCTCTCGAACTTCTACCCGTCAATACCGCGTATGAATACGGTGGGAGTGTTTGGAAATACGACCTCGAGGGCGGTGCGCGAATTTCAACGGTTGTTTGGACTTTCTGTTGACGGAATAGTAGGCAGACAAACGTGGAACAGAATAATCCGCGAATACGAATCGGTTTCCTAAAACAGAAAACACTCTAGATAGCTCTTGTATAGCGGGAAGTCACGGCTTCCCGCTATATTTTTGCCACTTTGTACAACTATCTGAAAAAAGATAAAAAATTTTTTACTTTTTTGCCCAAAAGGTATTGCATTTTCCCTAAAATGAGGTATAATTATAGTAAAAGTGGGAAAAAGTGGTGAAAGGTGGTGTCAAGGCAATGCTTATAGGCGAGTATTCATCGACTCTTGATGTAAAGGGCAGATTTAGTTTTCCCTCCAAACTTCGCGAAGACCTCGGCGAGAGCTTTATAGTTACAAAAGGCCTTGACGAGTGCCTTTTTGTCTATTCAATAGAGGAATGGAAACGCCTCGAAGAAAAGATTAAAGACCTCCCGATGTCCAAGGCTAGAGCAATGCAGAGATTTTTGTTTGCGGCAGCTGTTGAGGTACAGGCGGACAAGCAGGGAAGAATACTTCTCACACAAAGACTTCGTGAATATGCCCACATTGACAAGGATATAACCGTTATCGGTGCTTCTTATAGAGCGGAGATATGGAACAAGGAAAGATGGGAAGCTAGCTGCGATGAGCTCACTTCTGATTCTCTTTCCGAAATTATGGACGAACTTGGATTCTAGGTGGCGGTATGGAATTTAAACACATATCGGTACTCCTGAATGAAAGTATAAACGCTCTTGATATAAAACCCGACGGGATTTATGTCGACGGCACCGCAGGTGGCGCAGGACACAGCCGTGAGATAGCAAAAAGACTCACAACCGGCAGATTGATAGCCTTTGATAAAGACCCGCAGGCTGTCGCAGTAGCCACCGAAAGACTGAAAGAATTTCCCAATGCACAGGTTGTACACAGTGATTTTTCCGAGATGTGCAGCGTGCTTGACTCTCTTTCGATTGAAAAGGTTGACGGAATACTTTTAGACCTTGGGGTTTCGTCATATCAGCTTGACAACGCAGAACGCGGTTTTTCCTATCATTCCGATGCAAAGCTTGATATGCGAATGAGTATGGAAGGCATCAGTGCCTATGATATCGTAAATGAATATCCCGTTGAGGAACTTGCGAGGATACTCAGAGAATATGGCGAAGAAAAGCTTGCCTACAAGATAGCGCTGAATATAGAACGCAATAGAAAGATAAAACCGATAGAAACAACGTCTGAGCTTTCTCAGATAATAAATTCCTCTTTCCCTCCCAAGATGCGTTGGGAAGGAAAAAACCCTTCAAAGCGAAGCTTTCAGGCAATACGAATTGCCGTAAACTCCGAGCTTGACAGTCTGTCAAGAGTTTTGGATACCGCTTTTGATAGGCTAAACGAGGGAGGCAGATTTGCAATAATAACCTTCCATTCGCTCGAGGACAGAATGGTAAAACAAAAATTCGCATCACTCTCCAAAGGCTGTATCTGCCCGCCCGATTTTCCGGTGTGCGTGTGCGGATGCAAGCCGCAGGGAAAGCTTGTTTCTAGAAAAGCAATAGAGCCCTCGCGAGAGGAGCTGGAGATAAATCAGCGAAGCAGAAGTGCAAAGCTCAGAGTAATAGAAAAGATTTAAAGGAGAAGGCAAATGAGTCCGATGGGTGCAACAAATGTAGCATATGACCTCTCGTTGTTTGAAGAGGTACAAAGACAGCCTAAAATTGAAGAAGTAAAGCTCCCCAAAAAGCAGAAAGTCCTCAATATGTCACCTCTCAAGATGCTCAGCATCGGTGCAGTTGTAGTGGCTATGGTTGCTGCACTTTTGTACTCAAACGTTATGCTCGCAGAGGTAACCGCAGAGGTGAACGCTGCAACAAACACACTCGAGGATCTTAATAACGAATACACCCGTCTTGAGATGGATCTCAATAGAAAGATGTCTATCAGCGCGATCGAAGAATACGCTACCGAAACTCTCAATATGAGCAAGATAGAACAGTATCAGGTGGAGATGATATCCATCAACAATAATGACGAGGTCATAGTCACCGCCGCCGTAGAAGACGAAGGTGCAGTAACTCTGTTCAGCAGAATCTTTCAGTGATAAAGGCTGAAATGACGGCATACAAATAACAGAGGACAGAAAATCAAAGAATACGGCGAGGCTGTCTGCCTCGCCGTTAAGCCGTAATATAGATAAGATTTTTCGAGAGGAGAGGTACCGTTGGCTGTAAAAGCTCCCAATCTTTCGATGAGAAGAAGAATACAGTTCATAAGCTTTTTTATGGCGTTTGTGATGGTTGCGATACTTGTTGCAAGACTCGCGTATCTGCACCTTGTGAACTATGAGGAGTATAAACAAAAAGCGTCACAGCAACAGTTCAAGGTCACTTCAATAACCCCCAACCGCGGCACAATATACGACTCTCTCGGAAACGAGCTTGCAAAGAGCGCTACCGTGTGGACGGTCTACCTCGTCCCCGTCAATATAGACAGTGATGAGGAAGCACAGCTCATCGCAAGAGGAATGTCCGAAATTCTCGGTACCGACTATGACACCATCTACCAAAGAGCAAAGAAATCAAACTCCTACTATCAGATAGTTAAAAAACGCATCGAAGACCAAGAAGCTGACGCAGTAAGACAGTTTATCCTCGATAACGACCTTAATGGCTCGATAAGTATGGAAGAGGACACCAAGAGATACTACCCCTACGGGTCGCTCGCATCCACCGTTCTCGGATTTGTAGGCGACGAAAACTCGGGTCTCTACGGAATCGAGGCATACTATAACAAAATTCTCAGCGGAACTCCCGGAAGAATTGTTTCTGCCAAAAACGCTTGGGGAAGCGATATGCCCTATAAATATGAGCAGATGTTCGAGGCATCAGACGGAAATAGCCTCGTGCTCACAATGAATTCCGTAATACAGATGTTTGTTGAAAAACACCTCGACAATGCGGTGAAAGAACACGACGTTCGCGGCAGAGCGTTTTGTATAGTAATGGAAATAAAAACGGGCAGAATACTCGCAATGACGACTAAAGGGGACTTTGACCCCAACTCTCCGTTCGTGCTGTATGACGATTATGCCATAGAGCGCCTTGAACAGCACGAAGAGGGAAGCGACGAGTACTACGCTCAACTGAAAATAGAGCAAGAACTTCAGTGGCGAAACAAAGCAGTTTCCGAGCCATATGAGCCCGGCTCGGTATTCAAGATTCTCACCGCTGCTGCAGTTTTAGAGGAAAACCTCTACGATTCCTCGTCGACCTTCGTTTGCAACGGTGCCATAAACGTTTCGGGAAACACCATAAAATGTTGGAGATACCCCAGAAACCACGGAACACAAACCTTTGTTGAAACCTTGAAAAACTCCTGCAACCCTGCGTTTATCACGATGGGCCAAAGACTTGGTGGAGCACTTTTCTATAAGTACTTTACAAACTACGGCCTAAACGCAAAAACCGGAATTGATATTCCCGGTGAAGCTGACAACGCGGGACTCGTTCACAGCCTTTACAATCTCACCGAGCTCGGAAGCGAGAGCTTGAGCTATCTGTCTTCTTCGGCTTTCGGTCAAACGTTCAAGGTAACACCTATACAGCTGATAACGGCAATTTCCGGCGTTCTCAACGGTGGAAAGCTGATGCAGCCCTATATTGTTGAACAACAGCTCGATTCCGACGGAAATATCGTAGAGGTAACAACTCCCACTGTTGTCAGACAGGTAATTTCCGAAGAAACCTCAAAAGAACTTGCACTTATGCTGGAGCAGGTCGTAGAAACAGGAAGCGGACGATATGCGAAGGTAAAAGGTTATCGCATTGGCGGAAAGACAGGTACCTCTGAGAAACTTGACAGCGGTGATAATTCACTCAGAATTTCATCCTTCTTTGGATTTGCACCCGTCGATGACCCGCAGATAGCAGTACTTCTCGCACTCGACGAGCCGCACAATGACAGCGTATACGGAAGCGTTATCGCGGCTCCTGTAGTAGGAAATATCCTTGCTGATATCCTGCCATACATCGGTATAGAGCCCGAATATTCTGCAGAAGACCTAGAGTCTATTGAAATCAGCGTTCCGTACCTTATAGGCGAACAGCCCTATGAGGCGCAAAACACCCTCAAAAGCAGTGGCTTCGACGTCTATACCGTAGGCGATGGAAATAAGGTTGTAAAGCAGATTCCGGGCGCAGGAGAGCCTCTTGCGAAGGGCGGAACGGTGGTGCTTTATACCGATCAGGAATCAACAGAAAAAACCGTTGCGGTGCCTGATGTAATCGGGCTTTCGGGTCAGCAGGCGAGCAAGGCACTTACCAACAAAAATCTAAACATAAAGATATCGGGAATAGATATCTCAGACGGAAATACAAAAGCCATTTCACAATCTCCCGCAGCGGGAGAAAGGGTTGCTCCGGGAACGGTAGTAACAGTAGAATTTGTCAGTACGGAAGAAATGGCGTAATTCTCTGGAAAGGTGAGAACAGATGCTTTTATCACAACTGCTCGAGAATGTTAAATATAGCGGAAGCTTCGAGGATTTTGAAATATCGGTCCTTACCTGCGACTCGAGAGATGCTATGGAAAAGGACAGCGTGTTTGTTTGCATAAAGGGCTTTAACATCGATGGACACGACTTTGCATCCGATGTGATGAAAAAAGGCGCAAGGGCTGTGGTCGTTGAAAAAGACCTCGGACTTGAGAACCAGATACTCGTCAAAAACAGCCGCGAAGCATACGCGAAGATGTGCAGTGCCTACTTTGGATATCCTTCAAAGAAGATAAAGCTGATAGGAGTTACGGGCACTAACGGAAAAACCACCGTAACCACCGTTATCCGCAGTATACTCGAACACAACGGCTATAAGGTGGGACTTCTCGGCACTATCTCCAACAAGATAGATGACCTCGAAATACCCGCAAAGCACACTACACCCGACCCGATGGAACTTCACGCTCTGCTCGACAGAATGGTGCAGGCGGGCTGTGAATATGCGGTTATGGAGGTTTCCTCCCACGCGCTTGACCAGCATAGACTCGATGGCTGTGAGTTTGACGTTGGCGTGTTTACAAATCTCACACAAGACCACCTCGATTATCACAAGAGTATGGAAAACTACTTTGATGCCAAAACAAAGCTCTTTGATATGTCGAAAACGGCGGTTATAAACCTAGACGATAAATATGGCGAAGTCCTTTACGAAAAACTGACCTATGACAATAGAGCGGTAAAAACCTTCTCCACAAGTCGTGATAGCGCAGACTTCACTGCAAAGGATATAAGGTTCAAAGCAGACGGCGTTAGATTTGCGTTTGTCGGAATGGACCTTATCGGCAGAGTAAGCTTTGCGATGCCGGGCGAGTTTTCGGTTTCCAACGCGATGGCAGCAGTTTCCGCGTGTATAGCGGCAGGAGAAAAGCTTTCGGATTGCACCGAGGGTATAGCAAAATGCAAAGGTGTAAAGGGCAGGGCAGAGGTCATATATAGCGATGACAACTATACTATAATCTGTGACTATGCACACACCCCCGACGGAATAAAAAAGATACTTCAGGCGATACGCAGTTTTTCGGGTGACCGACGCCTTTCGATACTATTTGGTTGTGCCGGAAACCGCGACTCCAAAAAAAGACCTGTGATGGCGGCTGCAGCGGCAGAAAATTCCGATTTTATGATACTAACGTCGGATAACCCGCGCAGAGAGCCTGTTGACAAAATAATCAAAGAAGCCGGAAAAGGCTTTGAACAATATAAAACCCCGTATATTACTATTGCCGATAGATTTACTGCAATAGAATGGGCGGTCACCAATATGAAAAAGGGCGACATTCTCCTTCTTGCAGGAAAAGGACACGAGGACTATCAGGTGCTCGATTTTGGCACGGTTTGCTTTGACGAGCGCGAGATAGTAAGCAAAATAATAGAAGAAAAAGGCATAGGGAGTGCTGTGAAATAATGGAACCGCTAAAGCTTTCCGAGATAGCCGTGGCAGTAAACGGAACCTGCCAAAATATGTGTGATATAGAAATAAACGAAATATCCACCGATTCACGCAGTACACCCGAGGCCTCACTGTTTGTGGCGCTTAGAGGAGAAAAGTTCGACGGAAACAAGTTTGTCAATGATGCTTTTGCTAAAGGTGCCTCGGCTTGTGTTGCGGAGAGAAACAGCCCGTTTGTTGATAAAACCGCAAAAAACCTCATACTTGTTGAGAACACCGAAAAAGCACTTCTTGATATAGCGCACCTCTATCGTAGCAAACTCTCTCTAAAGCTGGTTGGAGTCACGGGAAGCGTTGGAAAAACCACCACAAAAGAGATGATCTACGCGGTGCTTTCCGAACGCTTTAATACCCATAAAACACAAGGAAATCTCAATAATCAGATTGGTCTTCCCAAAACGCTTTTGCAGCTTGATAAAAGCTTTGAAGCCGCTGTTATCGAGATGGGAATGAGCGACTTGGGAGAAATTCACGAGCTTTCGATGTGTGCCGTTCCCGATATTTCGGTAATTACCACCATCGGTGTGTCGCACCTCGAAAATCTCGGTACACGAGAGAATATCTTGAAAGCAAAACTCGAGATAACCGACGGAATGAACGCATCGTCACCGCTTGTTATAAACACTGATAACGATATGCTTTCTACCGTGGAGCTCGACCGCCCGATAATAACCTACGGCATCGAGAAAAAAGCCGACATTATGGCAACCGATATCGAATCTGACGGTGAAAATACAAGCTTTTTGATAAACGGTGTCAGGGCGACAATCCCCTGCATCGGCATTCACAATGTATATAATGCCCTCGCGGCATACGCGATAGCAAAGCACTTTGATATGACCGATGAGGAGATAGTCAGAGGACTCAAAAACTATACTCCCAGCGGTATGCGACAGAGGATTACAAGGGTGGGGGATACCACCGTTGTTGAAGACTGCTATAATGCGAGCCCCGACTCTGTAACAGCCGCATTAAAGGCTCTCGCGTCGATGACAACAGACGGCAGGAAAATAGCCGTTCTCGGCGATATGCTCGAGCTCGGCTCGGTTAGTAAACAAGGACATTTTGACGCAGGAAAGCTCTGTGCAGAGCTTAATATCGACGAGCTTGTTTGCCTCGGTGACGAAGCGAAAGAATATGAAAGAGGATGTTCTTTGTCGGGCGGAAAGGCTACTTGGTTTGAAGACCGCGAAGAACTTGCAAAATACCTCATAGAAACGACAAAACAAGGCGACGTTCTGTGGTTTAAGGCAAGTCGCGGAATGAAGTTTGAGGAACTGATAGAAAAATACAGCAAGGGGAAATAAAGATGTCAAATCTCACCGTAATAATTGCCGCTGTAATAGCTTTTGCAGTAACGGGCATAATAGGTAAATGGTTCATACCGTATCTTCGAAAGATAAAATACGGACAGAATATTATTGAGGAATACGGCCCCACATGGCACAAAACGAAACAAGGGACTCCCACAATGGGCGGTTTTATGTTCATAATCGGCACTGCAATAGCAGTGGTTGTGGCATTTGTGCTTTACTGTGTTTTTTACACACCGGAGTTTCCCGAGCTCGAGACCCAAATGCTTGTGCGTGTTGCGATAACGGTGCTTATGGCATTGGCGTTTGGATTTTTGGGATTTGTAGACGACTACATAAAGGTCGTCAAAAAACGCAATATGGGACTCACCTCAAAGCAAAAATTCGTTATGCAGCTTGTCATTGGCACCCTCTACCTTGCGGGTATGTATATAACCGATAAGCTGTATGGCGAAGCATCAACAACGATGCAGATTCCCTTTATAAACTACGAGCTCGACCTAGGGCTGTTCTACTATCCCTTCGCTCTGTTCATCATTGTTGGATTTGTAAACGCAGTAAACCTCACAGACGGCATCGACGGACTCGCTTCTTCGGTAACCTTCGTTGCGGCAGTGGGAATGATGAGCATCGCGGGAATTTTCAGCCGAACCGATGCTGCGATACTTTCTTCGGCACTCGCGGGCGGAACATTGGGCTTTCTTTTGTGGAATTTCCATCCCGCAAAGGTCTTTATGGGTGACACAGGCTCGATGTTTTTGGGCGGAATGGTGGTAGGTATCTGCTTTATCATCAACAAACCGCTTCTTTTGATACTTGTCGGCATCGTTTATCTGGTGGAAACACTTTCGGTAATGATGCAAGTGACAAGCTACAAGCTCACAAAGAAAAGAATATTCAAGATGACCCCCATACATCATCACTTTGAGATGAGCGGATACAGCGAAGTAAAGATAGTTTTCCTTTTCTCTGCAGTAACCGTAGTCGGTGTCGTGTTGGCAATAATATCAGTATTGATGTCTATATAGAATAGCTATATAATAAGAGGTGAAAGGTTTGCAGAACGGTAAGGTAATACAGGCTCCAATAAATCAGCCCGAACGCAAAACAAGGAAAAAGAAAAATCCAATAGACCTACCGCTTCTCACACTGGTTCTGGTGCTTCTCACCATAGGACTCGTTATGCTCTTTTCTGCCAGTTACGCTACCGCGTACTACAACGAAGGCAATAGCTTTGCCTTTATCAGCCGACAGCTCTTGTGGGCGATAATGGGCGTAGTAGTGATGTTCATAGTCTCCAGAGTAGACTATCGCATCTTCCACCGCCTTGCATTTCCGATTCTGCTCGTAACAATAGCGCTTCTTGTACTGGTACTTTTTATGCCTCCGGTCAATGGATGCCGCAGATGGATATTCATCGGCAGTATCGCAAATATTCAGCCTTCGGAAATAGCAAAGTTTGCAGTAACCATAATGTTTGCACAGCTTGCGTCCACCTTTGGCGAGAAGATGAAAACCTTTAGATTCGGCGTTCTTCCGTTTTTGGTTATCCTTGGTATAATCGGTGCCTTGATGGTGCTCGAGCCACACCTTTCGGGAACGATAATCATTATGTGCATCGGTCTTTCGATAATGCTCGTTGGCGGTACGAAAATCAGATGGTTTGCCATCGGCGGAATCATCATTGTTGCCGCGATAGCAGGTGCCATTATGATACCCGGTGTCGTACAGTATGCTATGAGCCGTATCGAATTCTGGCTCCATCCCGAAAACGACCCGCTTGGAAGCGGTTTCCAAACCCTGCAGTCGCTCTATGCTATTGGCTCGGGCGGACTTCTCGGTCTCGGACTTGGAAATTCCCGACAGAAATATATGTATCTTCCCGAATCCGAAAACGACTTTATCTTTGCAATTGTCTGCGAAGAACTCGGCTTTATCGGTGCCGCAATAATTTTGATACTGTTTGCTCTTCTCATCTGGAGAGGTTTTGTAATAGCAATGAAGGCGCAGGATAAATTCGGATGTCTTATCGCAGTAGGACTTACCGTGCAGGTAGGACTTCAGGCGCTTTTGAACGTTGCGGTTGTTACCAATACGATACCCAATACGGGAATAAGCCTTCCGTTTTTCAGCTACGGAGGCTCGTCACTTTTGATGCTTTTGGCGCAGGTGGGTGTGCTTTTGTCCATTTCGCGCAATGCTAATATAGAAAAATCCTGACCTGAAAGGCGGTGCCGTATGAGAGCACTGATAGCAGGGGGCGGAACAGCAGGACACATAAACCCCGCCATCGCGATAGCAAACAAAATAAAGAGCGAAAATCCCGACGCAGAGATTCTCTTTGCGGGGACAAAAAGAGGTATGGAATCCCGCCTTGTCGTAAACGCAGGGTTTGATTTCACGCCTATAGAGGTGCGAGGATTTCAAAGACAGTTTAGCTTTAGAAACCTCAAAAACAATATCCTTGCCGTAAAATGCCTCTTGACTTCACAGTTCAGAGCAAGAAAAATCATCCGTGATTTCAAGCCCGACGTGGTAATCGGAACGGGCGGATATGTCAGCGGGCCTATTGTTTTGCAGGCATCAAGAATGGGCATAAAAACCGTAATTCACGAGCAGAATGCCTTTGCAGGTGTCACCACAAAGTTGCTTTCTCCCAGAGTTGATGTGGCGCTTCTCGCGGTAGAGGCAGCGGCAAAATATCTCGATAAATCCTGCCCGCACGTCACAGTAGGTAATCCCATACGCGACACTATTCTCACGGCAAACAGAAAAAATGCCCGAGAAAAGCTCTCGATAGGCGACAAAATATGTGTGCTTTCCTTTGGCGGAAGCCTTGGAGCTGCAAGGGTAAACGAAGCCGTTGCCGAGCTTATGAAAGAGCACACGCAAAACGACGGATTCTATCACATACACGCAACGGGCTCATATGAAAAAGAGAGCTTTCCGAAATTATTGGATAAACTCGCTGTGGATAGAAAATCTCCCTCGTTGGATATACGCGAGTATATCGACGATATGCCCGAATGTATTGCGGCGGCTGATATAATGATATGTCGCGCTGGCGCAATAACACTCAGCGAAATCGAAGCGGCAGGAAAAGCGTCGATACTCATTCCTTCTCCAAACGTTGCTGAGAATCATCAGTATCACAATGCGATGGTACTTGCAAACGCAGGTGCGGCTGTTGTGATAGAGGAAAAGGAACTCACAGGCGAGAAGCTAAACAAAACCTTTGAGGAACTAACAAAGGACAAAGAAACTCTTTCTAAGCTTGGTATAAATGCGTCGAAACTCGCAGTTGTTGACTCTGCGGATAGGATATACGCTGAAATTGTAAAGGTTTTGGCCCAAAAATGACAAAAATACCCTCTATGGCATAGTATGTAGCATCACTATGCAGAGGATGGGTATCAATGGCAGAATACACAGTAGTTGGCGGAAATAGACTCTCGGGAACGGTCAGAATAAGCGGGGCGAAAAACAGCGCACTTCCCATCCTTGCGGCATCGCTTGTTGCAGGAGATGAGGTTTGCATAAAAAACTGTCCCGAGCTTTCCGACGTCTGCGCCACTGTAAATATTCTCAAACTTTTAGGGTGTAAGGTTTACCGCGAGGGCGATACGCTGACGGTAAATTCGCGCGACGCGGATTTTGTGGAGATACCCGAACAGTTAATGCGAGAAATGCGCTCGTCAATCATCTTTCTTGGTGCGCTTCTCTCGAGATACAACCGCGCAAGGCTTTCGATGCCGGGCGGTTGTGAACTTGGGCCGCGCCCTATCGACCTTCATCTGTCGGCGCTTGAAAGAATGGGTGTCACGGTGAAAAACGAGTGTGGAATTTTGGAATGCAGTGCCGAAAAAGGACTTGTAGGCTCAAAGATATCACTTCGTTTTCCTAGCGTGGGTGCTACCGAAAACATACTTCTTGCGGCAGTTTGTGCAAAAGGCACTACAGAGATATACAATGCCGCAAAGGAACCCGAAATAATAGACCTCGCGGGCTTTCTAAATGCCTGCGGTGCTAAGATATACAACGCGGGCAACTCTACCGTTACCGTCGAAGGTGTCCAAAAGCTTCACGGCTGTACATATTCAATAATGCCTGATAGAATCGAAGCCGCAACCTTTATGGCGGCAACTCTCCTGACACGCGGTGACGTGCTTTTACAAGAGGTGAGAACGGCAGACCTTCGCTCTGTGATTCCCGCCTTTGAGGAGTTGGGTTGCAAAATGCGGCACACCGATACCGAACTGTATATCGCGATGAACCAAAGACCCAAAAAACTGAAAAGCCTTGTCACAATGCCGCATCCGGGTTTTCCAACCGATGCACAAGCGGCAGTAATGGCAATAACTACCGTTTCCGACGGCACGAGTGTGTTTGTTGAGAATATATTTGAAAACCGCTATAAACACGCCTATGAACTTGTCAGAATGGGCGCAGATATACAGATAAATTCCAGAGTAGCAGTAGTGCAGGGTGTTGAAAGACTGCACGGAGCAAGCGTGGAATCCACCGATCTTCGTTCGGGAGCAGCTTTGTGCATTGCGGCACTTAATGCCGAGGGTACAACGACGATAGGGAAGATACATCATATAGCAAGAGGATACGAAAAATTTGAGGATAAACTCAGCGCACTTGGCGCATCAATAAAAAGGAAAGGAAATTGCGGGTGAAAAATCGAAGCAGACAGCTTTATATTGACCGAAGCTCAGCACAGCTAATGCGAAGTCGTAAGCTCAAAAGACGCAGAAAGCGTCGAACCAAGCGACTTGTCGTACTGCTTGTGTTCTTCGTTCTTGTTGCTATGACCACTCTTTCACTCACAGTTTTCTTCAAAACTCAAACCGTAACAATAACGGGAAACACCCGCTACGACGAAGATTCGATTGTAGAAAAAAGCGGTATAATTATGGGCGAGAACCTGATTATGCTCAACACCTCTCAGGTTGGCGAAGCTCTCAAAGAAGAGTTTGTCTACATCGAAGACGTGCGCGTAAAAAAGAACATATTTACAGGAACAGCACAGATAGTAGTTCGTGAAGCAGAACCATTCTGCACCCTCACGACCGAAGACGGCTATTATCTTGTCAGCAGAGGCGGAACGATACTCGAAAAGCTTTCTGAGGACCCCGAGGATATGTATACCGTCACCGGTCTTTCTATCGCCGATGATATGATAGGTCGAAAGCTTGATACCGATGGAGATGAACAGCTTTCGGTGCTCGAAGAAATTTTTTCCGCGATAGAAAAAACGGGAATAACCAATATCACCGAGATAAACGTTGAGGATGTTCTTGATATAGTTATAAACTATGAAAACCGAATAGATATAGAGTTTGGAACCCGTACCGAGCTCGAATATAAAATGAAATACGCGAAGGAAATTCTCGAGAAAAGTATAAAATCATACGAACGCGGAACACTCGACGTATCATACTGTCACACAACGCCAAATGCAGTATTTTCACCAATAAGAGAGGACTTTTCTTCCTCCGACTCGTCAGAAGAGTCGGCTGATGTATCGGATGCGTCGTCAAATTGAGTAAAAAAGCAAAAAAATTACCCAATTTGAATAAAAAGATGTTGAAATTCCCGCGCCTTTCTGTTATGATATTATTATAAATATGTCAAAAATTTGTGTGGGAGTGAAAAAGCCGATGCCAATAAATTTTGAGATTGATAACGAATTTGACAAAGCTCCGGTTTCTATAAAGGTAATAGGTGTTGGCGGTGGCGGCGGAAATGCCGTAAACCGTATGGTTAACAATAGCATACAGAGTGTTGAGCTTATGAGCGTGAACACAGACCGTCAGGCACTTGTCCGCTCCAAGACAGCACAGAGAATACAGATAGGTGATAAGCTCACCAGAGGCACAGGCGCAGGCGGACATCCTGAAATAGGACAGAAATCCGCTGAAGAGAGCCGTGAGGAAATCTGCGAAGCACTCAAGGGTGCACAGATGGTCTTCATTGCTGCCGGTATGGGCGGAGGAACAGGAACAGGTGCTGCTCCCGTTATTGCTCAGATTGCAAAGGAAATGGGCATCCTCACAGTAGGTATCGTCACAAAGCCTTTCGGCTTCGAAGGAAAGAAGAGAATGGAACAGGCTGAGATGGGTATCGAAGAGCTCAGACAGCACGTTGACTCTCTCATCGTTATCCCCAACGAGCGTCTAAAGCTCATCTCCGAGCAGAAGATAACTCTCGCAAATGCGTTTATCGCGGCAGACAACGTTCTTGCACTCGGTGTTCAGAGTATCTCTGACCTTATAAATCTTCCCGGTCTTGTAAACCTCGACTTTGCTGACGTAACTTCGGTTATGAAGGATGCAGGTTACGCTCATATGGGCATTGGTTGTGCAAGCGGTAAGGACAAGGCTGAACAGGCCGCAAAAGAGGCTATCTGCAGTCCTCTTCTCGAGACCTCTATCAACGGCGCAAAGGGCGTTATCATAAACATCACATCCTCTCCCGACATCGGACTTGATGAGATTGAATGTGCCTGCGAAATGATAACAAATGCTGCACATCCCGACGCAACTATCATTTGGGGTGCTGCGTTCGATGACAATATGCAGGATGAGATGAAGATTACCGTTGTCGCAACAGGCTTTGCAAGCGAAGGAAAAATTTCTTGGGGAAGCGAAAACAACAAGCAGACCTCCTTCGACGATAGCGATATCCTCAGCATCTTCAAAAACTAAAACCAAAAGCGGTCTCTTTTGAGACCGCTTTTTTATGCGCAAAAAACGAGTCCTGAAGACAGGGCTCGTTTTGCTGTTTGTGAAACAAAATATCTTGAAATGTGTTTATTTTTTAGGGTGACAGCTTTCGTTAAAGGCACAACCGCAACAAGAGCCGCCACAAGAGCTTTTGCCCTTTTTCTTTTTGATAATGCCGTTTACGATTATAGCCACACAGATGATAACTATAATCGAAGCGGTTATAATACTAGGCCAATTCATATCTTTACCTCTTCTTTTTTATTGGAAACGAAATGGGTAGGGGTGTATTTGTTCTTGCGGAACAGCAGATATCCGATGATCAGAAGAATTGCCACTGCAACGAGGGTGAAGAAGTTAAACACCGCTTCTCCTGTAAACAGTCCGCCAATCTGATATACAATCATCGAAATTGAATATGCAAATACGCACATATAGGTGATAGTAAACGCTGTCCATTTCCAGTTGTTCATCTCGCGCCTTATTGCGCCTATAGCCGCAAAGCAGGGAGCACAAAGGAGATTGAATATCATAAAGCTATACGCGGTTATAGCACCAAAATCCTTTGCAACGAGTGTCCAGATTTCTTCACCTGCTTCACTAACCTCACCAGCGTGCTGATAAAGCTGTCCGAAGGTGAGTACAACCTCTTCCTTTGCTATAAGACCTGTGATGGTGGCAACAGCAGATTTCCACGCCATATCACCCGTCCAACCGAGAGGATAGAATATCCAACTGATGCTCTTGCCAATCATAGCAAGAAGCGACTGACCGTCACTTTCCACAGCGCCGAATACACCGTCAACAAAACCATATCCGCGCAAGAACCAAAGTACAATTGCAGAAAGCAAAATTACTGTTCCGGCACGCTTTATAAAATCCCAACCGCGTTCCCAAGTTGACCTCAAGATGTTAGAAGGTACGGGAGCGTGATATGCAGGAAGCTCCATAACAAACGGTGCGGGCTTTCCTGCAAAAGCCTTGAACTTTTTGAGTATAATTCCCGAAACGACAACAGCGCCAATTCCAATGAAGAAAGCCGAAACGGCAACCCAAGCGGAGTTACCAAAAATCGCTCCCGCGAAAAGTCCAATGATAGGCATCTTTGCGCTGCAGGGAATAAATCCCGTTGTCATAATGGTCATTCTTCTGTCGTGCTCCTGCTCGATTGTACGGCTGGACATAATTCCCGGAACACCACAGCCCGTAGCGACAAGGAGCGGTATAAAGCTCTTTCCCGAAAGACCAAACTTGCGGAAAATTTTATCCATAATGAACGCTACCCTAGACATATATCCGCAGTCCTCGAGAACTGACAACAAGAGATACAAGACCATAATCTGCGGTACAAAACCGAGAACCGAACCGACACCTGCAACAATGCCGTTCATTATCAAGTCGTATAGCCACTGTGCGATAATAGGTGTTCCGTCAGCACCGAGAAGAAAACTGTCAAAAAGGGCGGGGACCCATTCGCCAAACAAAACGTCGTTTGCCCAATTTGTACCCAGTGTTCCGATGGAAAACGGGAAATTTCCCATCGCAATCGCGTATATCAAAAACATTATACCTGCAAAGATAGGCAGAGCGAGAATGCGATTTGTCACAATACGGTCAATCTTGTCCGAAACAGAGAGCTTTCCTGCATTCTTTCTTTTATAATGCTTTTTCATCAACTCGGTTATGTAAACGTAACGCTCGTTGATAATAATGCTTTCAGCATCGTCATCGAGCTTTGCCTCTACCTTTTTAATGTCGTTTTCAATGTGTTCAAGCACCAGAGGGTCGATGTTAAGCTGCTCCAAAACTCTGCTGTCACGCTCAAAAATCTTTATCGAATACCATCTCTGCTGTTGTTCGGAGAGATGATGAACAGTCGCTTCTTCAATGTGCGCAAGTGCGTGTTCGACTATTCCCGAGAAGACGTACATAGGAGTCGCAATACCTTTGTCTCCCGCTTCAATTGCAGCTTCAGCAGCCTCAATGATGCCGTCACTTTTCAGTGCAGAAATTTCGACGATTTTGCATCCTAACTCTCGGCTCAACGCGTCAAAATCAATCTTGTCGCCTCTTTTTCTGACAACATCCATCATATTTATAGCAACAACAACGGGTATGCCGAGTTCTGCCAACTGCGTCGTTAAATAAAGATTTCGTTCGAGGTTTGTTCCGTCGACGATGTTTAGAATAACGTCAGGACGCTCGTTTATAAGATAATCACGCGCAACGACCTCTTCGAGCGAATACGGTGAAAGGGAATAGATGCCGGGAAGGTCGGTAACGGTAACGTTGTCGTGACCTTTGAGCTTTCCTTCCTTTTTTTCGACCGTAACACCGGGCCAGTTTCCAACGTATTGGTTAGACCCTGTCAAAGCGTTAAAAAGCGTCGTTTTTCCGCTGTTAGGATTTCCCGCAAGGGCAATTGTCAAATTCATAATGTCCTCTCACTTTCAGGCGATTTGTTTTGATTACTCGACTTCGATCATTTCGGCATCCGCTTTTCTGAGCGACAACTCATAGCCACGAACGCTAATCTCAATAGGGTCGCCCAAGGGTGCCGTCTTGCGCACGTAGAGCTCAACGCCCTTTGTAATTCCCATATCCATAATTCTGCGCCTTAGAGGTCCTTCGCCGTGAAGCTTTACAACCTTGACCGTAGCACCGATTTTTGTGTTTTTCAGAGTATTCATCAAACCGTCTCCTTGCCGGTTAGCCTATGCTAACTGCGATGCATAAAATATAGTTAGCCAACGCTAACCAAAAGATATAATACATTACAATTTCTTTTTTGTCAATACTTTTTACAAATTTTTACCATCTTGAAATATATATGAAAATGTGCTATGCTTTATTATAATAGGAAAGAAGGAGGCTTTGATATGCATCTGCAGGAATCGGGCGAAATGTATCTTGAAACAATATATGTGCTGTCCAAAAACGGCGCAGTGCGCTCTATAGACGTCTGCGAGCATATGGGCTATTCGAAACCCAGCGTCAGCCGAGCAGTGAGCCTTCTTAAGCAAGGTGGATTCGTTGTGGTAGATGATGACGGTCACTTAACCTTGACCGATGCGGGCGAAGAGATTGCAAAGAAGATATACGACCGCCACACCCTCATTACGAGCTTTCTCGTGAAGCTCGGTGTCGATGCACAGACTGCCAGCGAAGATGCCTGCAAGATGGAACACGACATCAGCGACAGCACTATTGAAGCGATAAAGAACTTTGTAAATTCCAAATGAGAATTTTTGCTGAAAAAAGGTTGACAAACCTCGTTTGTAATGGTATAATTCACTTCGTGAGTTTTCAAAGTTTAATATGCTGTTGTAGCTCAGTAGGTAGAGCACTTCCTTGGTAAGGAAGAGGTCGACAGTTCAAATCTGTTCAACAGCTCCAAAAAATCCTCGTTGCATTGCAACGGGGATTTTTTATCCAATCCGAAGGATTGGTATGTAATCGCCGATAGGCGTATGTAGTCACGCGTAGCGTGTATGGCATCACCGTAGGTGTATTATTCTTCGGATTGATTACATACATTTCTTCGAAATGATTACATCCACACCTGTGGTGTGATTACATTCCGTCTTCGACGGATAACATACAAGGCTTCGCCTTGATTTATAAACTGTTTTCTGCTATACTATCAATGAGGTGAGAGTATGAGGGATAATCCGTTGCTTAAATATTCCGAGCAGTTAGCGGTCGAGATAGAAGCCTTGTGTAAATCATTAGAACGCAAAGATAACTCAAATACAATATTCCAAATTCGAAAATCCTCATCAAGTGTATTTGCTAATATTACCGAAGCTCAATACCCTCAAAGTTTACCCGATATGCTGTCCAAATTCAAAATTGCCCGTAAAGAATGTGTTGAAACCGAAAGTTGGTTAAAACTTTTATATTCAAACACTTCAATAGACGAAGAAACTTTCAAAAAATACAGAAATATCTGTGGCAGAATACAAAGAATGTTAACCTCTTCTTGTATTACAATTGAGAATAAAATCAATCAAAAATAATCTACGGCGGTGAAATTATGGAAATACTATTTGAAAATAGTTATGTTAGAAATAAGGAATTGGCAAAAGAAATATATCGCTACTACCATTTTCAACGAAAACCATTAGTGGTTTGTCATATCATTATTCTTCTCAGCCTGGTTGCAAATCTTTTGGCTGTGATATTCGATGAAAAGCATAATTTAGGAATTATAGCTTTTTCCCTGTTTTATTTTTTTGCACGGCTGTTTTCTTATTATAATCAAGTTAATGCTATGGTAAAGCGTGATAACGAGATGTATGGAAAAGAAATTACGGTTGAAACCATTGTGACCGACGAATTTATTCAAAATACCGCTTCAACAGGTTCGGTGAATAAAATAGAATATGATAAGATTCGAAGTGCGGCACAAACCAAAAATTTGATTTTATTGCGCTCAAAAGCGAATCTGATTTACATATTTCGCAAAGACACGTTTACAAAAACAAATGCACAGATGTTTGTTGCATTTTTAAAAAGCAAAGGAATTAAAGTCAAGTAGGCGATTGTGTATACAATCGCCGTTTTGCATAACCTGCGGAAAATCTGTCCATAATATCCACAAATAACTTTGTGAGGTAAATTTTATGAAAAAGATTTTAACCGCAATCCTTCTTATATTATGTATGTCCGTAACGTCAACTGCTGTTTTTGCGGAAGATGATGACTGGCAATCTATCACTTCTGTTCAGGTGGATACCGAAACCTTTGACCTCAGGACACCCTGCGGGGTGACCGAGGAGGAGCTCGAAGCAGTTTTGAAGCATAAGCTCAAGGGTATGGCGAAATACTACCTTGCTGCCGAGAAAAAGTACGGTGTCAATGCTGTTTTTCTTGCAAGTGTTTCTGCACTCGAAAGCGGATGGGGAAGATACTGCTTCAGACCCAATAACATCTTCGGCTATAGTAGAAACAGCTTCGACTCCTATGCTGAGTGTATCGACTTCGTCGCATCCAAAATCAGCAAAAACTATCTTGACGAAGACGGAAGATACTATAGCGGAACTACAATCGATGCAGTAAATCGCTACTATAACGGACGAGAGGCTTGGGCGGAAACAGTCAAATCAATATTCAACAGAATGCTCGAAAAGGTTGATTTGGCACGACAAGAGAATATCTAAAAACGGCTTTCGGCGCGGGTTTTTGACCTGCGCCAAAAAATTTTTGAAAAAATTTCAAAAAAGGGGTTGACAAACTCGCATCATTGTGTTAATATGTTATCACGCTACTACACTAAAGCGATAAAACAAAACACACAAACATATAAAAGGAGACTCAAAAAAATGAAAAAGGTACTTGCACTCACACTCGCTATTGTAATCGCTCTCTTCGCATTCGCAGGATGCGGTGAGAAAAAAGATAACACACTCACTTGCGGTGTAACAATCTTTGAGAACATGAACGAAAAAGACGAAAACGGAAACTGGACAGGATTTGAAACAGAATTTGCAATCGAAGTCGGTAAGATCATCGGTATGGACGTTGACTTCCAGGAGATCGACTGGACTCAGAAATACAACGAGCTCGCTTCCGGCACTATTGACTGTATCTGGAACGGATTTACCGCTAACTCTTCCGACAACGGCAAACCTCGTTCCGAATACGTAGACTTTACATACGGCTATATGCTCAACCAGCAGTGCGTAGTTATCAAGGCAGAAAACGCTGAAATGTACAAGACAGAGGCAGACCTCGTTGGAAAGACAGCAGGTGTTGAAGGCGGAAGCGCCGGTGAAGCTTATGCAACAGAAGCAGTAGGCGAGGCTGGAAAGCTCGAGAAATATCCCGCACAG
The DNA here is from genome assembly GCA_045536425.1 of Oscillospiraceae bacterium. Classification (GTDB taxonomy): domain Bacteria; phylum Bacillota; class Clostridia; order Oscillospirales; family Ruminococcaceae; genus UBA11540. The sequence goes on along the minus strand of JAZSNN010000031.1, from coordinate 48,007 downwards.
AACAAGGCATTCCTTGAAGTAAGCACAGGCGCTGTAGACTTTGCAGTAGTTGATATCGTTCTCGCAAAGAACGTCTGCGGACAGGGCGACTACGCAAACCTCAAGATTGTAGATTCCATCGAGCTGGCTTCCGAAATCTATGCAGTAGGCTTTGAGAAGGGAAGCCCCCTCACAGCAAAGGTTAACGCTGCTATCGAAGAGCTTTTTGAAAACGGAAAGGTTGCTGAACTCGCTGAGAAGTACGGCTTTGAGAACGTAGTTCAGCTCACAAAGGTAATCGAATAATTAACTAACAAAGGAATTTTGAGATGTCAATAACGTGGTCTTCGTTCTGGCAGGTAACGCTAAATCTGCTTGATGGATTTCAAACAACGTGTCTGATATTTGCGCTAACACTTGTGTTAGCGCTTCCTTTGGGTTTGATAATATCCTTCGGCTCAATGTCAAAGTTCAAGCCCCTGAGTATCGTCACAAAGGTTTTTGTATGGATAATCCGCGGTGTACCGCTTATGCTGCAGATATTTGTGGTGTTCTACGGTCCCGGACTTATATGGAACGCTCCCGCGCTCTCTCGCTTTAATGCGGCTATAATCGCTTTCGTAATAAACTACGCTTGTTATTTCTCTGAGATATACCGTGGTGGAATCGAAAGCATTTCAAAGGGTCAGTACGAGGCAGGAGAGGTGCTCGGTATGACCAAAACGCAGATATTCTTCAAGGTCATACTGATGCAGGTTGTAAAGAGAATACTTGCTCCTATGTCCAATGAGGTAATAACACTTGTAAAGGATACCGCACTTGCCCGTGTAATAATGGTAGCAGAGATACTAAAGGTTGCCGAGGAATACACAGCATACGCGCTCATTTGGCCTATGTTCTATACAGCGGTGTTCTATCTCGCATTTGTTGGAATACTCACCCTCATTTTCAACTATGCTGAAAAGAAGCTTTCGTATTATAAGGTGTAAGGAGGGGTAAAATGGCATTTCTTGAAGTAACTAACATAAAAAAGAACTTCGGCAAATCCGAAATTCTCAAAGGAATAGATTTTTCCCTCGAAAAAGGAGAGGTCCTTGCTATCATAGGCTCATCGGGAAGCGGAAAGACCACGCTTCTTAGGTGTATGAACTTTCTCGAATCCTTTGAGGTGGGAAAGATAACGCTTGACGGTGAAACACTTTTTGATACAGATAACCCCGAAACCCTTACCGAAGATGCGAAGAGAAAGAAAAGACTTCATTTTGGACTCGTTTTTCAGTCCTTCAACCTTTTCCCGCAGTATACGGTGCTCAAAAACGTGACCCTTGCTCCCGAGCTTCTTGCAAAAGAAAACAAAAAGCTCACCCGCGCGGAGAAAAAGCAGATTGCAAAGGATTGCGAGGAAAAGGGTATAAATCTTTTGACCCGCGTTGGACTTGCTGATAAACTGAATTCCTATCCCTGTCAGCTTTCAGGCGGACAGCAACAGCGAGTTGCAATAGCAAGAGCCTTGGCACTAAATCCCGATATTCTCTGCTTCGACGAACCCACAAGCGCACTCGACCCCGAGCTAACAGGCGAGGTTTTGCGAGTAATCCGCGACCTGAAAACTGCAGGAAGCACAATGATAGTCGTAACTCACGAGATGGAGTTTGCAAGAAGCGTTGCCGATAAGGTAATATTTATGGCAAACGGTGTCATCGAGGAAGAGGGAACACCCGAAGAGGTTTTCGGCAATCCCAAGAGCGAAAAAACCAAGGCATTTCTCCAAAAATCTCTCGAAAATATATAACAAAAGTGCAGACCTTGTGTCTGCACTTTTTCTCTTGAAAATCGCCGCTAAAGGTGTTATACTGTGGATAATAAAGTAATGCCTTATGGTAAATAATAAAATCAAAGGAGTGTTATTATGAATCTTAAAGGAACTAGAACCGAAGCAAATCTTCTTGCGGCTTTCGCAGGAGAATCACAGGCGAGAAATAAATACACCTACTATGCATCCAAGGCTAAAAAAGAAGGCTATGAGCAGATAGCCGCTCTCTTCGAGGCAACAGCTAACAACGAGAAGGAACACGCAAAAATGTGGTTCAAGCTCGTTCACCCAATCGGCACAACAGCAGAGAACCTTGCTGATGCGGCTGCAGGCGAAAACTACGAGTGGACCGATATGTACGCAACATTTGCAAAGGAAGCCCGCGAGGAAGGCTTTGACAAGATTGCAGACCTTTTTGAGAAGGTTGCAGCTGTTGAAAAGGAGCACGAGGAGCGTTATCGCAAGCTTCTCGCAAACGTCGAGGGCGGACTCGTATTCTCCCGTGACGGCGATATGATTTGGGAATGCAGAAACTGCGGCCATATCCACATTGGTAAGGCGGCTCCCGAGGTTTGCCCCACCTGCGCACACCCCAAGGCATACTTCGAACTCAGAGCACAGAATTATTAAAAAATAAAGCCATCGAAAGATGGCTTTTATTTTTTATATCATTTTTGAAATTGAGGGCGAGAGATTTAAAAATTCGCATAATGAATTATATTCTTCCAAAGCCTTTTTAGAGGGCTTTCCTGTTTTGATAGCACGAATCATTAGATTCTTTGGCGTGTGCTCGGATTCGATAAATTCAAATATCTGCACCTTGTAGCCGAGTGCCTCGAGATATTTTCCTCTCAATGCATCGGTGGCGATTTCGGAGAGTCGTTGCTTTAGTATTCCGTGCTCGAGAATGGGGGACAATTCATCACAAGCGATGACCTTTGCCGCTTCGTGATGACAACAAGGAACAGATACAATGAGATTTGAGTTGCTGTGTACAGCCTGCGCCAAAGCGGCATCTGTTGCCGTATCACACGCGTGGAGAGATACGGTCATATCCACGTTTTCAAGCGGAGCAAACTCGTTTATATCTCCCTGCAAAAAGCGTATTCCTTCGAGTGAAAGCTTCTCAACAACTCCGTTGCAGGTGGATATTACGTCGGGCTTTAGATCAAGTCCGGTAATGTCGGTTTCAAGTCCAAGCTTTTCGGTGAGATAATAGTGTATCGCAAAGGTGAGATAGCTCTTTCCGCAACCGAAATCCACGATTTTCACGGGTCTGTCCTTTGGAAAATGCTCTTTCAGGTTGTCGATAAATTCGAGGAATCGGTTTATCTGTCTGTACTTGTCACGGCTAGCCTTGTACACGTTTCCGCGCTCGTCGGTGACACCGAGATGGATAAGAAATCCAACGGGCACACCCTCGGGTAAAATTCGCTTCTTTTCCTTGTCGTGTCCAGCTATCTCGACAGCGGCTTCAATCGGCAACAGACTTCCGCTGCTGTGAAGTTCGCCCTTTTTGCTGCAAAGCACCTGAAAATCGTTCTTTCCGCTGAAAACGTTTATCTGTCGATATTCCTTTGTCAGATTCACAAGGAAATCTCCCGCTTTGGAAAGCTCGACGTTCTCGTGCATAGCCTTGCCGTCGGTCAAAAAGCGCTCGTACTGGAAAAACACCTCACCTTTTATTTTGAGGAGCTTTCCCTGCGCCTTTTTAACCGACTTGTCCTTCGGCTTGCTGAATATTATTCTGTCTACACGGTTTTTAACAAGACAGTCTTTTAACGTTGATAAAATCTGTTCTTCGCGCATATCAAACACCCAAAATTCTATAAGATAGTACGGGGATTTGTCCCAATATCAAAACATTTCGGTGCATTTCGACCTTTAATAGAGCCATATTGCACCTCAAAATCTTGAAGTAACAGCATAATTATATCGCAAAAGCAAGGACTAATCAACCAAAAAATTAAAAATATTGCTATTGCAATTGCTGTGAAAAAAGTGTATAATAAGTTATGTGTTGTGCACTGTGTTGTGCCAATATGTTGATCCTGTGCAACAGAGCACCGTGAACCATGTCAGGCGGGGAACCGAGCAGCATTAAGCGGAACGCATTGTGTGCCGCAGTCTATCGGCGTGTTGGTACAACACAGTGCACGAATTCTAAAGAGAGGGTGGTGTATACCGTGTATCAGGCTTTGTACAGAAAATATCGTCCGCAGGTCTTTGATGACGTTATCGGACAGGAGCATATCACTACTACGCTAAAAAATGAAATAATGAGTGACAAAACCTCCCACGCATATCTTTTTACAGGCTCGCGCGGAACGGGAAAGACTACCTGCTCAAAGATATTTGCAAAGGCGGTCAACTGCCCAAACTCAAAGGACGGAAACCCCTGCTGTGAATGTGAAATCTGCAAAGGTATTGACGACGGAACGATACTCGACGTTGTCGAGATGGACGCTGCTAGTAACAACGGCGTCGACTATATCCGCGACTTGAGGGAAGAGGCATATTTTGCTCCCGCAAAGGCAAAGTATAGAGTGTATATCATCGACGAGATGCATATGCTTTCTGCAAGCGCTTTCAACGCCCTTTTGAAGATACTCGAGGAACCCCCGAAACACGTTAAATTCATCCTCGCTACAACCGAGGTTCATAAAATTGCTTCGACTATAATGTCGAGATGTCAGAGATTCGACTTCAAACGTATCGAAACCTCCCAGATGGCAAAACGCCTCGAAGAAACTGCACAAAAAGAGGGCTTTACCCTCGACGAAGATGCGGCAAGACTCATCAGTAGATATGCTGACGGCGGAATGAGAGATGCGCTCTCGCTTTTGGACCTCTGTATGTCGGGCGATAGCCACATAACAGCGGAAACTGTCAGAAATTGCTCGGGTATCAGCGGTAACGAGTCGGTAGAACGTATCGTTGATGCGGTAGCGGCAAAGGACATACAATCCGCTCTCTTGGCTGTTTCCGATGCACATTCAAGGTCTGTTGACCTTCAAAGACTTTGCCTTGATACACTCACATATTTTAGAAATATGATGGTGTGTCTGCTTTCCAAAGACCCGCAGAGCTTGGTGGACTGTATGCCTGACGAGCTGGAACGTATGCAGACTAGAGCAAAACGCTTTTCTACTCCGCAGGTGCTCAGAACAATCTCACTGCTCACAAGCGTCGGTGGTGAAATTGCAAAAACCGAGTATAAAAAAGCACAGCTCGAGATGGCTGTGATAAAGATGATAAACGAGGAGCTCGACACCTCAACAGAGAGCCTACTTTCAAGGATAGAAATACTGGAAAAGAAACTCAAAAATGGTGCCGTGCCTGTTGCGACCCAATTAGTCGAACAGCCAACACCTGTCGAGGAGCTTCCGACCGTCGAGCAAAAGACAGAGCCCGTCAAGGAAACTGCAAAACCCCAAAAACCAAAGGTTGATATGCAGGAAGCCAAGAAGTATAACGGTTGGGCTGAGGTGCTTGAGAAGCTTGCTACCTTCAACAAGCCTATTGCCGCTGCTCTCAAGGATTCTAATATGTACGTTTCGGGTAACTATGCACTTATCGACACCCAAAGTTCTCTCGCAATAAAACTCATAAAAGAAAACGTTGATGCAAAAACCTCTCTAAAACGAGCTATTGCAGAGGTTACGGGAACAAATTACAACATCGGACCATACCGCCGCCCCGTTGAACAGAAACAGCAGGATGACGGATTGTCAAAGCTGATGCAAAAAGCACAAAATATGGATATAAAGATAGAAGGATGATGACACAATGAAAGCAAGATTACCGCAGGGAATGGGCAGAGGCCCGTCTGATTTTTCCTCAATGATGAAACAGGCACAGAAGATGCAGGAAAATATGGAGAAAACCCAAGAGGAGCTCAACGCCCGTGAGTTCAAAGCAACCTCCGGTGGCGGAGCAGTCGAAGCTGTTATGAACGGTAAAAAGGAACTCATAAGCCTCACAATAAAGCCCGAGGTCGTAGACCCCGAGGATACAGAGATGCTTCAAGACCTCATCGTAGCTGCCGTAAATCAGGTCGTTCGCGAGGTTGAACAAACCACAAACGAGGAAATGCAGAAGGTAACGGGTAATATGGGCATTCCCGGAATGTTTTAATGGCTATGGGACACGAAGCATTACCGCTCGCAAGACTCTCTGAGGAATTTTCAAAACTGCCTAGCATAGGTAGGAAAACCGCGCAAAGACTTGCCTATCACATAGTATCCGCACCAAACGACAATGTTCAAGCGTTTGTAAATGCTATACTTGAAGCAAGAGAAAAGATAAGATACTGCGATGTTTGTTGCAACTTTACAGACGAGCTTGTCTGCTCGGTGTGCAGTTCTCCAAAACGCGACCGAACTGTTATCTGTGTGGTTGAAAACCCCAAGGATGTCAATGCGATAGAAAAAACCCGTGAATACAACGGTATGTACCACGTTCTTCACGGACTTATATCCCCAATGGACGGCATCGGCCCAGAGGACCTCAAGATAAAGGAACTTCTCGAAAGAACAAAATCGGGCGAGGTCGCAGAGGTCATAATGGCAACCAACCCGACTATTGAGGGCGAAACCACCGCAATGTATATCTCAAAACTTCTCAAGCCTTTAGGAATAAAAACTACCCGCCTTGCCTTCGGTATCCCCGTAGGTGGCGAGCTCGAATATGCCGATGAGGTCACCCTCTATCGCGCATTGGAAGGTAGAAGTGAGATATGAATCTGTGGGAACTTATCAAAAAAGGACTCAAATTCTGCGTCACGGGCGGTCTGAATACAATAATCGACCTTGCCGTAACCACCGCGCTGAATAGCTTTCTGCACGTTAATATCAACATAGCGAAACCGATAGGCTACATCTGCGGTATGGCAAATAGCTTTGTGGTGAACAAAAAATGGACCTTTAAAACGGGGAACGGCGCAACAAAAAAAGAACTGATAAAGTTCGTTATTGTAAACGCTTGTATGCTCGGTCTGTCGCTCTTGTTGATTTATATTTTCAAATCCACATTCGATTTGAACGATACCATAGCCAATATTCTCTCGACGGGAACGGTGATGGTAATAAACTTTTTTGTCAGTAATTTCTGGGTCTTCAAAAAATAAAAGTAGGGGAGTGACGACAAAATGGCGGATAGCACAAAAACAATAGCACAAAATAAAAAAGCATATCACGACTATTTTGTCGAGGAAACCTACGAGGCGGGAATTTCGCTTTTCGGTACAGAAGTAAAGTCTGTCAGACAAGGCCAAGTAAACCTCAAGGATAGCTGGTGCGATATCGACGACGGAGAGATGTTTATAAAGGGTATGCATATAAGTCCCTATGAAAAAGGAAACATCTTCAACCGTGATCCGCTTCGCCCAAAGAAGCTTCTGATGCACAAAAAAGAGATACTAAAGCTCTTTGGATTAGTAAAGGTTCAAGGCTATACACTAGTACCACTTTCCCTTTATTTCAAGGGCTCTAAGGTCAAGGTAGCGGTTGGACTATGTAAAGGTAAGAAGCTTTATGATAAACGTGCGGATATGGCAAAGAAATCTGCAAACCGCGAGATAGACAGAACAATGAAAAACGCAAACAGAGAATAGTAAGAGGATGCAAAACTCCTCTTTATATATGGGGGCGTAAAGGTTTCGACGGGGATTTTGAAGCATGGTAAGCGAGTAGAGTAGTGGAATCTCTAAAAAGCCACAAACTTTAAATTTAAACGCTAACAATAATTTAGCTTACGCTGCCTAACTAATGGCAGCCGTTCCTTTCGGGAGTACCACGGCCCGAAACGGAGCGTCGACTAGTGGTGAACGTCTATACAGAGCTTCTCGGCTGTCTAGATGAACAAGAGAATACCGATCCGCACCTCCTGTTTGTCGGGATGCGGCAGGGGAATCCCAAAGACAAACTACACTCGTAGAAAGCCGTGTGAATAGATTTTCGGACAGGGGTTCGACTCCCCTCGCCTCCACCATAACGCACACATACGAACCCGCACCGCTTACAATAGCGGTGTGGCGTAATGTGTTTGCAATAAGCATATCAACCCGATAATAAAAAAAACGCCCAGGAGCCTATGTGCCCCTGGGCGTTTTTGTCTTTCTCTCGTGCGTGTGCGTGTATAGCGTGCAGTTAGGCGGTTAGGCGGTAAAATTACCCTCAAAGCCTCCTATTTCATTCTTTATAGTAAAAAATGTTAGAATGTTAGAAAAGCACAATAAACCTTGTTATAGCTTGGTTTTTCCGTAAAACAAACCGCCTAACAATTCACGCCGCAAAATGTTAGAATGTTTCTAACAATTTCACGCATAAAACATTTTGCACCGCACATTTGTTAGAGGGTTTTAGCCCTCTGTGTCGGTGTCATTTTTGCTGGCGTTGCTGGCATCCACCAAGCCCTCACCAACAATGTAAGCCACCACAGCTGCACCGGCCATAATGATGCCGGCCACCTGCGTTGCCACATTATCGGCAACACCAAAGGCAAGCAGAGTGGGAGTAACAAAGCCCACAACAGCTGCCCAAAACTTTCTGCTGGTCAATTTCTGTTTCCAATTCTTCATAGCTGAAAACCTCCGTTAAATTTTATGTACATCGGATGCGTTCACACGCCCCGTATATACCTTTTTGGTCTTTTCGGTGCTTACAAGCAGGATCTTACCATCCTGCTCAACGCCACGCACATACAGCGTGGCCGTGGGCACCCAGGATGCCATTTTGCTGCCGTTTGCAAAGGTTTTTACACCGGCGTTGCACACTTTACCTTATCGCCCTCGGAAAACGCCACAGCGGGCTTTTCTGCGGGTGCAGGGGCGGTGTTTGCGTTCACGGTGATAAAAGCATCATACCCGGCGGCCTTGATCTTGTTAAGCATATTGGTTGCATTGCCTTTAACCTTGTAGGCACCAACCTGTACCTTGTAGAGCCCGCCCACCTGCACAATGTAGGTGTCAAAGCCCTTGGCCTTTAATTCGGCTGCAAGTGCATCCGCATTGGGCTTTTTAGCAAAGGCGCCGGTTTGCACTCTGTAAAGGGCATCCGTGCTCTCTGCCGGGGTTTCGGTAACACCCTGGATCTGCTTGAGGTACTTTTCAACCTTTGCCTTGAAAGCATCCCAATGCGGGAGGATATATGCCGGGCAATACTTTTTGCTGTACCAACGCTGGTGGGTGGTCAGCTTGTCAATGCCCAGGCCGTGGCGGTTGAGCAGAATAGCAGCCAACAGGGCACCTCTGTCCTCGGCGGCAAGGTCTGCGGCGCTACCGCTGCCATCCATAATGATCTCAATGGAAAGCGTGGTTTCATTGCCGGGGCCTCTGCCATCGGCGGCGTGCCAGCCCACCTCATCCTCACGGAGCTGCTGCCAGCAATCCGTTTCATCAATGAAATAGTGCACACGCACATCACCCATATTGGCATTGGGCCAAACAGCACGGGCGTACTGCTCGGCATCGTTGGTACCCTTTGCCTCCTCAATGTCAGCGGTATTGTGGATGGTTACATAAGCAACCTTACCGGTACCGCCGGAAAGCAGGCGATCCGCTTTGTACTTATCGCCCTTTTTATAGCTGCCGTAATTCTTGGGCCATACGGCACCCCAGGGGATGATCTTTTCTTTGATAACAAGCCCGTGCTCCACACGGGTTTTGTCCGGTGTCAAAAATGCCATTGGTGGATCCTCCTTTTATTCTTGCCCGTGGGCTTTTTTATTGATGTGTTTTTCTATGCGGTCAATGGCCTCCGATACGGGGCCATCACAGCCCTGCTCTGCAAGGCCTTTAAGGCAAGCCAGCAAACCATATACCACCAGCGTTTGCTCCTCCTGTATGCCCTCGGTGTCCTTGTGGTGCATAGCCTTAACCTCTGCCATATCCTTTGCGTGCTGTGTCTTGAGGTCGGCAATATCTTTGGTGTGCTGTACCTTAATGTTGGTAATTTCCTGGTCCTGCTCCTTTTGGTGGTTTATCCACTTAAAGAGTTTCCAGCCCAGGGTTACAAAACCAACGAGGGCAGTTAATACCGCCCCCGCTGTGATTATTGTTTGTGCATCTACATACAACGCTGTGGCCCTCCTTACTCAACAACCTGCCAGCCAGCAGGGTAAGCCTCCGGGCTCCATACATTGTTATCAATAAGGCTTTCATATACAACGCCGTTGTACATAACCTTATCACCCTTGCTGTACCCGTTTGTGCTGTCGGGCTGTTCCCATTCGGGGATAACCGTAGGATCCGGGATGAGCACCTTTGCAAACAAGCTGGGTGCTGCTGTCGGTGTCCAGGTTTCCTGTGAGGTATGGGCCTGCAAAACGGTGTAAAGCACCCCGTTGTACTGCACCTTTTGGCCGGCGGTGTAAGCTACACCAACCGCCCAATGGGGAAACAGAGCAACGCCGTTGAGGGCATCCTCATCCGGCAGGCTTTGGGCTGCCTTTTCAATGAGGGGGCGTAACTGCCTTGCATATTCTGTAAGTGTCATTTACTCCACCCCCAAAATAATTTTGGTTGCCTGCAATTCCTCCTGGAGCACAGCGTTTTGTGCTTTCAAGGTTTTAACCTCACCCTCAAGGGCAACAATACGCTCATCCTCGGTTTCCGGTTTCTTTTCCGGCACCGGAGGCTCCCAGGCCGAGGCAGTTTCAAACCACCCCTCAAAGTCGGCGGCAATTTCTGCCTCCGTGGCATCGGTACGCATATATGCCTCATCGGCCTCATAGCTTACCTCGTTGGTTTCCGGATCCACAACCTCTGCAATGTTTTTACGCATCCAGAGATCTGCATCCCCGGAGGGTAAAACCATATACTTGATGCTTTCCGGGCGTTCTGTAAAATACGCTTTTGCAATCATACTGGTACCTGTCCTCTCTTTGCATTTATACTTATTACCCTTGTGGCAGCTTTGAAAACTGCCTTGAGGTGCAGGGCAAGGGCAACCCTCTGGGAGTTGGTATGTACAAAATAGCCTTTATAGGAAACGATGCGGCGGGCGTTTTGCAGATATATTGGCAAACCTGCCTGCATACGCCTCCAGGCTCGTATAAGTGCACGCCTTGCTCTTACAAAGGTGCGTGCTCTTATCGTTGTACATTCCTTGCTTACCACAAAGCCCATCATATCCGGTGGCTCATCCGCTGTGTGCTTTATGTGGTGGTTTGGCTTGATATTCAAGCCAAGGTGCTTGAGGAGGTACGCCTCAAATTGCTTTGCAGCAAGTTTGAGATCCCGCTTTGATGCAGAGAAAACAATCACATCATCCATAAACATAAGGATGTGTGAAATGAGCCTCTGCTTTTTGCCACGGCGTACCTTACACATTTGCTCCGAGGCGTAATGGTATGCGTAACTCATAACATAGTTACACAGCCATTGGCTTAAAAAGCTGCCTATGGAAAGCCCGTGCTCGTATGTACTGATAAGGGCACATACAAACCATATAAGCGTTGGGTTTTTATGTATATCACGCTCAAGCAATTTGCGGACCGTGCGGCAGCTTATACTTTCAAAGCAATGCCGCACATCCATTTTGTCATAATATTTAGTGCCTTTGGGATCTTTGCGGATCCACTTTTCAAGCACCTTTTTACCATAAATTTGGCCACGCTCCGGGATGCTTGCACATTGGAACACGCCAACCTTTGCCTTTAACATAGGCATAAGTGCATATACGGCTACATAGTTCATACATTGCTGCATAGCACTCTCAACACCGAGCCTGCGTTCTTTTCCGCTGCTCTTGTCTATCCGGTTACGATACTGAATAGGTGGCAGGTCAAGATCACGGCGCTTAATACGCTCGGTGATCTCAACCGCTATACCGTGGGCACCGCCATAGCGGCTGCTCAAACGCTTAAAACCTGGGCGGTTTCGCTTTTTGGGATCCGTTATGCACAGGTACACCCACGGCTCTATTGTATCGGGATCGGTGATGTCAACCTTTTTACAGTATGTTTTCACGCCATCCCTCCTTATGATCGTCTGGTTGAGCACAAAGGCTTTCGGTTTTTCTACTAACCTCCGGCGGTGGCCTCATACACCACCGCTGCCGCAATAGCGGTGCCGGTTACATCTCAATTTTTGGCTTTTACACCAAGGAATGTACTGCGTAATAATTAAATATCTTACCAGATGGGCGGGCGCCGATGTTCCAGTTAGCATTGCCGAGGCCATTGTTCAAATTAGCACAAGCAAGGCCGCTGTTGCCGCCATTGTTCAGATTACCAAAGGCCTGCCACAGCAAGGACAAAGGGCACGAGGGTCCACAGTACATCCCTTATTGAGGGGCTACCGCCCCTCTTATACGCCGGCCACAGCCGGCGTAAATTCACCCCGGTTGCCACCGGATCCACACGGGCGGGCGCCGATGTTCCAGTCAGCATTGCCGAGGCCACGGCCCAAAAGAGCACAAGCAAGGCCGCAGCCGCCGCCAGAGCGCAGAAAACCAAAGGCCCGCCACTCACGCCAGCCAACGGTTGCCAAAGCATCACGGTAGATAGCTGAACGGTAGCCGGTGGAGCTGGTGCCATCCATTTGGGTTGGGATCATATAGCTTTCCTGGTCATTAGCATCCCAATTAAGCTCTGCGTTGTATTTCCACGCAGCCGTCTCCTCTTTGGGAATAATGCCAAGGGTTACAGCGTTGGCACCTGCCCTGCTCTTTACAATGTCAGCCGCCAAACGGTCTGCATAAACGGTGTAGCCCACCGTTGCATCCTCGTATGTGGTAATATCGCCCAGCACCTCATACATACCAAGCATTACCTCAATGCCCTGGATCTTAAAAGGCTCCTTGCCGCTGGTGTTGTTGGTTGGGCTGCCATCGTTGCCCTGTACACCGTCTGTGGAGCCCGTGAGCCACGGCTGGGAGGTGATGTAGGTAGTTGCTGCCACCGTATCAAAAACCGCCTCTGTGGCCAAAACAACGGCCTTGTAGGCGGTGCCATCAATGGTAACATCCTCAATGCTTGCAATGGTGGCAATATCGTGTACATCGTAGCAGGTTGCTTTTGCACGGTCTGTGCCGGTACCGATGGAAACACGGGAGCCAACCACAAAAGCACTTGCCTGCGATGCAGTAAGCACAATGCGGTTTACACCGCTTTCCGATACGGCGGCGGTATAGCCGAGGTAGTAACTGCGGCAGCCACTCATTACGCCGGCATTGCCGAGGTTGGCGTATTTGATCTCAAGCATAAGCTGCATAAATGCGTTATCGCAAAGGCTGGAGCCCGCATACTGGTTGCCCCTTGCGCGCCAAAGTGCAATTTGGCCATCGTGGCTGATCGAGGTTGTACCCTCGGAGCCGGGGCGGTATGTTGCGGGCTGTACACCGGAAACGCTGGAAAGCAAGCCGTTTGCATCATAGCCTGCGGCATACTTGGCGTGGATAACAAAACCACGCACGCCGTTATCGGATGCACGCACAGCCTCCGGCAGAGGCATAAAGCCCTCGGCATACTGTGCCTTGTATTCCACGGTTTTGGTGGTTTCATCACCGCTGCGGCGTACATAGCCGGTCATTTGCATAACACCCACAAAGCTATCCACGGGCTGTGCAGTAAATGCACCATATACGCCCTTGATGGCGTGGATAACAGGCTCAAGGCTGTTTGCATCAATGGTATAGTTTACATCAAAGCAAGCAAACAGCGGGAGGTCTGCATAATCATCCTGGCCGGCGGTGGCAATGGTGGAGGGGGTACAAACAAGCCCCTCATTGTCAGCCATCTTGGTGCCAAGGGGGCTGTTGCTGGTGTTATAGCGGTAAAATTGTGAGGTATAGGTTTGCGTAACCGCCGAGGCCGCAGCCTTAAAGAAACGATCCGCAAGGTTGGTGAGGCTGTCATATTCGGCATTAGCGTTTACAAACACGATAAATGCCTGCTTGGTACCGTACTGCTCAATAAGAGCCGGGATAATAAACAGGTCATTTGCACCGTTTGCACGCACCTCATTAAGGGGCAAGCGGTAAAGGGCTTGCTTGCCGGATCCATCATCCTGGATGCCGAGCACATAAGCCTCTTTGCTTACTTTTTCGGGGATGGGTTTTTCAACAACCGAAACAGTATTTGCCATAGTGGTTTAGTCCTCCTTGTTTTCAATTAAATAGGCTCCCCGTTCATCACGGAGGAGCCTGTTGTTTTCGTCAGCAAGGAATACGGAGCCGGCAGGCGGCTCAATAACCTTGCTTTTACCTTTACGCATAAGCAAAAGGGTTATGGGGTTATTGTCCTTTGGTCTGGGGATCAATACAGCCATATTTGCCATATTATCACCCCTCTACAAGCACAACCCACTCACGGGCATTATTGAGTACATACACCATACCAGCGTTTGTTACAAGTGCGGTGCTGCCTGGGCGTGGTCTGTTGATGCTCTTGTTATCTTTACCGGTGGGCAAAGTTGCCACATCCTCAATGTTATCCACAATATACTCATTGTAAGTACCCTGGCCGTTGTTGAGGTAGTTTCCATCCTCTCTTAAAACTGTGTACATTTACTTTACCCCCCCCCTCTTATCTAAATGCAATATAATAGAAATGTACGCCGCTTTCGTTAGAGCGTATATAACTGCTGTAATAATTCACCTTAAAGCCGTTAGTGGTAACAGCCATAACGGTGTAGGCATTACTCCAGGAGGTGAGGCCGTTTGTGCCTGCACTCCGTCTTACGCAGTTGTAGTTACGCAGAGCCAAACCGCCGTGGTTATCGTCAACATCATCGTTGGTGTTACCAAAGGCGCTGAAAAGCAAAACTGCCTGCGGATGAAAACCGAGATCAATTTCACGCCCTTGTGTACCATCACCGGTGTAATGGCCAACCACAAAAAGGTTACTTGCCACCAAGGAAAGCAAGGCGTTAAGAGTTGTAACACCCGTGCCGCCCATTGAAATGGGCAGGGTGCCAAATCGAGGGTTGCCGGTAGAGGGTGAGTATAAAGCACCTGCACCCTGTAAATAGGATAAGGAGGTGCCGCCCGTGCCACGCACCAAAGCACCGGATGGGAAAGAGCTTGCACCTGTGCCACCACGGGCAACAGGCACCGTACCGGCGTTAATGTCGGTGGCATTGTGCGTATGAGCCTTTGCCGCCGCATTTACCTGTGCGGCTGTTACACCGTGCGGGTTGCTCCTGTTACCAATGTGGTTAATAAGGTTGGTGATCGCCAGCTTGATTTTTCCAAAGGCGGTGCTTAACTTTTCACCGGAGGTAAGGGTTGCAAAGGATGTTGCGGTTTCATAGGTAGGGGTTTGATCGTTGGTGCTCCTGTTGGGAACATTGCCGAGCCCCACCTGCTCCTTTGTAACGCCGTGCGGGTTTTCCACATTTCCGGTGTGTGCCTCAAGGTCAGCAGCAGAGGCATAAACAAGGGAGCTGTTAATAGCCGCCGCCACATTTTCCGCATCGCCCACGAAAAGCAGAGCATTAAACTCCATTTCCAGGATGCGGTTTGCGTTATTCGGTACATAGTCTGCGGTGCTTTCATCCTCGTTGCCGAGGGCGTACAAAAGCTCTTTGGTTTCATCATCCGGATCCTTGGCATAAAAACCCGCCTCCGTGATATGAAAACCACTCACAACGGTACCGTTGGTAAAAGCAGCTGTAAGGGTAACATATTCCTGGCCAACCTCCATTTTGGAAAGCTCAACAGTAAGCAGGGGGTTTACCAGCCCCGTTGCCGCTTTCGCATCTTGAGCAGGACCGTTACCAAGCTGTATTTTGGTAAAGGTGATGGTTTCACCTGTTAATGCCCGGAGCAAAAGATTTTTGCCGGCATCTGTTAAATTAGGTGTCATACAACAACCTCCTCATAAAGTATTTTGCTGCCTGCCTCCTCCATAAGCACGATGCCGTTTTCATCGGTAAGCAGGTTTATGTTATCCATATCCCACGCCGGTGTTTGCATCGTCTGGCGCACCGAGTGCCGGAAAGCGGCACCCACATAGTGTGTCATATCAATTTTGGTAAGCAGGATGAGGGGATCTATAAGCACATTGGCCGATATATACCGCCTCATATCCTCCAAAATTCTTATGTAGTCAACAGAAACGGGCAACGCTACACGAAGGGTATAATCATTGATGGTGGGCAAGCGGCGTGTATCACCGCAGGAGGTTTTTAACCAATTCACCAGCCAATTATAGGTATAAACCACGCCATAGGTCCAGGCGGTTTTTATACGCTGTTTACGCTCCTCCAGCGTTTCCGTATTAAGGGGTACAATGTTGAGCTCCTTTTCCCATACTGCAACGCCCTCCTCGGTTGCGGTATCAATAAATTGATTATCCATAACAAAGTTAAGGGCATCCCAAGCCAGCTCAAACTCCGGTTGCTGTGCGGCAGTTATCTGCACATACTCAAGCACGGCCTGCAATACGGGCGGGAGGTAGTCAATCAATTTTCTATCATTCATTTATAACACCTCGCACGGGGATGTAGTCCTCACCGAGTGTTATATTGGCGTTGCCGCCATTGATCTGCGTGCCGGATATATCCATAACAAAAGCGGAGCACTCTTGCAGGATCCGGCTTTCAATTTGGGAAATACGCACAACCAGGTTGGTGCTGCTTTCCCAGGCCTCGGCAAGCTCATTGAAATAGTTATCAATAACCTCCTCAATGTAGGGCTTTGCGTTGGCCCACACCCAGCCTGCCGTAAGCACAATGTTGGTGGTAATGTTAATGGTTTGGAGCTTAACACCATCCACCTTAACGATGTGGCCAATGGGGGCAAGCCCCATACCCTCACCGGCATTTTGCGTGGGATCAATAGTGGTTTGTACGGTTTCAAGCAAAAGCTCCGAGGGTGCAGAATTGTTGGCAGCCATAACCACCAAGCGGACCGTGCCGCCCACCGTCAGCTTTTTATTGATGGCAGCGTTGTAAATGGCTGTGAGCCATTCCTTTGCCGCCGTATCGGTTACACCGGCCATACCGCCATTAAACCACGCCTGTACCGCCTCGGAGGGAATAAAGGCAGCGGGGGGCGTGTCAGCGTTCCATACGGGGTGCACCTTAACGGCGGCCACACCATCAATGCTCAAAACTTTTTGCTTGTAATCTGCTTGGTTTCCACCAAACGCCTGCGATTGGAGGGCATCCAGGATCCTTTGCCTAAATACCTCCGTATCCTCCTCATCATCGCCAGGGATAAGCAGCTCAACGAGGTTTGCGGATGCCAGCCCGTCAATGTACTCAATGGGAATAAGTGCCCCGGTGTAGTCATTGGCCACCGTGCCGGCGGTTTCGCAAATAACCTTATGGCTCAAGCCGGTTGCCGTGTCCTCATCGGTAGGCATACGCTCTGCCACATAAAAGTTAAGATCCTCACAGGAAAAGCGTGCACCTGCGGGCACCTCAATATTAAACTCTGCACGGAATACCGCAGCACTTGCCGCTTTGGGCTCCATACCACGATCCTTTGCACGCTCAATAAGGTACTCACGGGGTGCGGTGGCAATATAAGTGGCCGTAAAAACAAAGTCCAGGCCAATGTATAACTGTGCCAGCTCTGCCATTGCCGGGGCATTGCCGTTATACACGAGGGAGCCCTCCCTCTTATCCAGGGTGGGGCTTACCCTTGCAAGTGCACTTGCAAGCAAGTTTTCAAAGGTACGATCCTCAAATAAGCTCATACCGCCACCTCCTTTGTTGTTTCAATATCGCCAAAAATCGTATGCACCGTAAAGGTAACAATAACTGATTTTTTGGTGGTTTCAAAGGCCCACCCGTCAACACTCTCAATACGATCATCCTGCGTTAAGGCCTCGGTAATGCGGCGCTTTGCCTCACTCATCACATAATCTTTGGGCTGTCCTATGAGGTCAGCAAGCTCCACGCCGTAGTTAAATGAATAAATGGGGTATTGGTACCTTTCCACGGAAAGGATAAGGTAAACGGCCTGGAGCATTGCATCTGCCTCATCCGTCATACCTCTTATACGCCCTTTGTCTATATCCAGCTTGTAGGTGTAGCTGGGCTGCTCCTCTATGGCAAACTCCATAAGGTCAATATCATCACCGGTTTGCGGTAAAAATTGCATTTCAGCCATTACTTGGGCACCTCCACTCTGTCAAAGACAATAAATTTTTGCCCACCATCGCACCGGAGCAGGATAACCTTTTCACCCTTTTTAAGCCCCAGGTGCACCGTGTACTTTTTCTTACCGGTGTACTTATGGCTGTGGGATGCAAAGGAGCTATCACCGCTGCCGCCGCTTGTGCTATCGGTGCTGTGGTCAACGGTCATATATACCACATAATCACGCACCGCATTGGTGAGTATGAGCTGCGCCGCCGTGAGTGTCATTTTTTGGTCAACGGATATTTTTAAGGGGGAGGCTGAAACAACCTCACCCAAGCAAAACGCCATTGGCTTTTGTGCCATCACAGCATCAACGGCGGCACGCTTTACCGCTTTTACAAGTGTGTTTATATCAAGCGACAAATTTACCACCTCGCAGTTTTAACTCCATAAGGTGTTGGCCGTTGGAAAAGGTGTGTTTTACCTGCTCAACCAAAAGGAAATTTGAGAGGTTTATATCACCCAACCCAAGCATAACCACCAGCATTGTACCGGCTCTTACCCTGGTATCACCCAAGGCATCCGATATTTTCAAGGTGCGGGTTTTTGCATTATAAAGTTTGAGCAAGGCATCTGCCATTGTTTTGGCATTGGTCGCATCGTTCAGCTTTTCGTAATACTGCAACACACCCCACTTGTTAATGTTGGAGCTATCCTGGGCAATGTACACCTGGCGGGTGCCGGCATCGCTGTCCTCATAGAGCAATTTTATTCTGTTGTATGTGTTATCGGCAATGCTGCTCTTGTATTCGTAATTGCCGGCTGTTTCCTCGTTAATTACGATGCCCAATTTCATATTGCCAATATTGGTAAGCATTAGCTTGCCCGCTTTGTCATAGAGCACATACATCTCTGTTTTTGCCTTTGTGGTGGCATCCAAAGCGTTTTGTATGATGTCAAAGAGGCTTGTGTTTTCCTCTGTCCTGGTTTCGATTTTATAACCGGTATCATCCAGGGTGCCGAGGTTAAGCCCAAAGTCCTCTGCAATCATTTTAACAACCTCTGTGGCTGTTTTATTGCTGTACACATAGGTATCTTTGTTTTTAAGGTAATACAGCTGATCGTACACAGTAACCTTAACCTTTTCGGGGCTACTGCCGGATCGTGATTTATCGAACACAAACCCGTAAAACAACGGCTCACCATCTACCGAGAAACGGCAGGGATCGCCCTCCTCAAAAGAGAGGTTTTCCGTTTTGATAACCTCAAAGGTGAGCTTACCGGGTTGCCCCTGCCGTTCCCATTCCACCGTTACACCGTCAACAATGGGCGGGTACATAATGGTTTTACCGTGCTGTATCAAAAGCTCGTAGGTCATTACTTAACCTGCGGAATGGTCAAAACCTGGCCAACATAAATAAGGTTAGGGTTTTTGATCTTATCCTTATTTGCGTTGTAAATTAGGTTGTACTTTGCACCATTTCCTAAATATTTTTTTGCAATATTCCATAAGCAATCACCCTTTTTAACGGTGTAGGTGGTAGCTTTTGGGGCGGTAGTTGCTGGCCGTTCTTTTGTTACAGTTGCGGTCTTTGTGGTAGTTGTTTGCTTTTTGGGTTGTGTCTGCTGTGTAACTGCTGCGGTGGTTTTCTTGGCCTCCGTTTCAACCTTAATGGTCTTGGTACCATAATCACGGTACTGCTTGAGGTTTACCTCCACCGATACATCCAGGCCGTTTGTGGCACTTTCCGTAATAGTGTAGTCCTCCACGCTTACCTTGATATTGGTATCAAAAAGCAGCCTGCCGTTTGGCGTTGTTCTGGTCATAATAAACTGCGTTGTGCTCCTGCCGGTCTTTGCCTTTTCCAAAAGGTTAAGGTAATACTCTGGGCGGCGGGAGCCGGTCAGCATCGGGAATGTCAGCGGCAGGGTGATCTCGGTGAGCCCCGGAGTGCGTAAAAAGTTTATTTCACCCTCATTAAGCAGCTCCAGCGTTTTGTTTTTGCCTTTGATCTTAACGGTCAGCTTGCTCGGTGTTTCCGGCATAAGCTGGCCAAACAAATAGCATTTATAGCTCATCGTCGTGCACCCCCTCCGCTGCGGTACTCAACGCATCAACAAAGCCATCGGTAAGCTGGCCAACAACGCCATCAATATCGAGGTTGCTGTCAATGCGGTTTGTCATTCCCGTCATATCAATTTTAACCTCTGCGGTAGTAAAGCGGTTAATAGCCTCCTGCTCCGCAATATCACGCAAGTATGCAAGCTCCTCCGTGGTTTTGTCGGTGCTACCGGCAAGGCTCTGGGTATCGCCTGCAATATCATCCAGGGTGCTACCGTAACCCAACGGATCCGTTGTTTCCGGTCCGGTGCTTACGCCCATTTTTTCAAGGATGCCATTTACAGAAAGATTATCACCCATCCAGTCCTTAATGCCGGCGCCCACCTCTGCACCTGCGGCGTAGGCATCGGAGCCCCAACCGTCTTGGAATGTGTCAAAGGTGTTAAAAGCATCACCAACGCTGCCGTAGTCAAAGGTGCCCATTGCATCACCAACGCTGCCATAATCGTGGGAGTTCCACGCATCGCTTACGCTGTCATACGCAAAGGTGTTAAAGCCCTCTGCCCACGCATCGCTTATGCTCTCGTAGCTTTCCTTTTTGCCGTTCAGCTCGTCAATTTTCTTGGATGCAAAATCGAGGCCGGAGGTGTCAATGTTTACACCCATCCAACCAAGGCACTTATTGGCCTTTTCGGCCAAAGATTTAATGCCCTGCATAATAACATCCAGCATAGTCCAAAAGCCAATTTGGATGCCGATCCACGCATTTTTGAAAGCGGTACCCACATTGCTTGCCGCAGCCTTGAGCACATTCCAGATGCCCATACCGAGGTTTGCAAACCACAAACCGGTATTTTTGATGATGGCCCACGCACTTGCACCGAGGTTTGCAAACCAAGCCCCAATGTTTTTAATTACCTGCCAGATAGCAAGGCCGAGGTTAGCAAACCAAAGCCCCACATTTTTTATAACCTGCCAAGCTGCCAAACCGCAATTTGCGATCCACAGGCCAACATTTTTGAAAAGAGCACCCAGCCACCAAATTGCACCGGTGATCTGCTCCGTAAAGATAACGAAAACAACGATCAATGCAATAATGAGGGCAATGATCCAGGTAATGGGGCAAGCCCACAGGGCGGCATTTAAGCCGTATTGTGCCGCCGTAGCGGCAAAGGTTGCACCCGTTTGCATCATTTGGGCGGCTGCAAGCACGCCCTTTACCACCGCTGAAATGGTTTCAATGGCGGTAATGGCAAGCACAGCACCCTTGTAAAGCAAGAGGGCGGCAACCACGCCCATAATTATGGGGCCAATCGTGCTCCAGTTATCACTCATAAATGCGTATATATTGCTGATAACCTCAAACGCTCCCGCAGCCACATTGGCAACGAGGGCAAAGCCGTTTACAAGCCCGTTTATGGTCTTTTGCACTTTTGCGTTATTTGCAAGCTGATTGATTTTAACAAGCACAGGATCCATAGCCTTAATGGCTCGGTTTTTCATCGAGGTCCACACCTGGCTCCAGGTCTTGGGCATTTTGTTGAAACGCTCCTCAACCTCATCCGCAGAATTGAAAACAGCCGCCTTAATAACATCGGCGGTAAGTTTACCCTCCGATGCCCAATCTTTCATTGTGCCGGTGGCTCCCTGCACATTCCGCATATAGTCCTCAATGCTTTTTGCAAGCAAGGGGGCATTTTCAATAATGGATCTGTACTCATCGCCCTGCAAACGCCCGGAGCCCATTGCCTGGGTTAGCTGATACATAGCAGATGCCTGCTCGGTAGCGGATGCACCGCCCACAACAAAGTTTTTGTTTACCAGCTCTTGGAAAGCAATGATCTCATCGTTACTGCGGAAAGCCTTACCGGCTACAAGCCCCAGCTTTGATACTGTGGCCATTGTTTCCGTAAAGCCTGCACGGGCTCTTTGTGCAGAGGCGTAAATCTTTTGCTCAAGCTCTGCAACGCTGCCGCCATCGTCAACAATGAGCTCCAGGCGGGCTCGGTTGCTTGTCATAGTGTCCGAAAGTCCAACCGTTGCAGTTATGCCTTTCATACCGAGGTACGCAGCAGCCACACTTTTAATTTTACTTAAAAGCCCACCAGCGTTTTTGGTGCCGGTGTTTAGGCCTCTGTTGAGGTTGTTCTGTTGATCGTTTATTGCACGGTAGTTTTGCTCCATAACATCAAGCTGGGCATTGGCTCTGCCAATTTCCTGCCGTGCGGCGTTAAGGTTTGAGGTGTTAATGCTTTGGCCGGAGGCACGCTGTACAGCCTCAAAGTTGCCAATCATCAAGCTCATTGCCTTGTTTATACGCCTTAATGCGGAGGTCATACCGTCATTGATAACAAGCTGCGATCTAACAGCACCCATAAGTACCTCCTTTCCGGAAAAACAAAACGGAGCCGTAGCCCCGTTTTATTTCCGTCTGCTTGATTTTCGTTTTGCCGCTGCTGCCTCTTTCTTTTCATTGTCAACCCGCACATCAATAGCAGCCACAACAAAAGCCTGCTCATACGGATCTAACGCCAAAAATTCCGAGGGTTTCCAGCGGAATTTGTGGAGGGCGTAATAGGCATAGTTTGCCTCGGCCTCACCCTCCAATATTAGTTTTTTGCCTCATCCACCAGATCGCCCATATCGGTAAAACCGTTAAGGTCGAGGAGTGCGGAAATGTACTCATCAAACTCACCGCCGGTAAGCATAGCGGAAATGAGCTGCTCGGCGCCCATAACGCCGTAGCTTTCCTGCAATTCTGCATCGTTGAGATCCGGGAACACCGTGCACCTTACGGCAAGTTTTGCCTGGTAGCCGGCATTATCAAACTCCTGCGTGTACTGGCCACGCTTACCGCTTACCGGTACACTCCTCATACAGCTTTTGCGGATCTTCTGGTTTTCACCTGCGGTAATGCAAGCGATCTCCCATTCCATAGGCTTACCATCCTCACCAACAAAGCGGGTGGATGCAACAATTTTGCGGTTTTCAACCTTTTTAGCGTTCTGTGCCATAAAAGCACTCAATGATTTTGCCATAAAGCAATTACCTCCTTAATTTTTGTGGCTTACATATAAGCCGGGTTTTTGTACTTTTCGGGGCGTGTAAAACCGCCTGCAAAGCCGCTGATCTCCTGCTCAATGAAATCATCCTCGGAGCCTGCCAACGAAAGCAGCACGTCGCCATCGAGCACACAATCATTGTAAACCTTGGTTGTGCGGCCCATAGAGGTTGCCGGATCCTCGTTGGAGGTCTGGATGTCCATAGTGGGCATTACACCGGTTTTAATGAATGTGTCAAGCACATCATCAAAAATCTCGGTGCACTTGTAGATGGTCATTGAGAAAGAAAGCTCAACGGTTGTGGGTTTCTTACCCATAATGATGGAGCCCATACGGGGCACATCCTGGTTGGAAATGCTGGCCTTGCCCTCAAAGTTTTTACACATAAGCATTGCATAACGCTTACCATTAAGGGTAACAAATACCTCGGCAAATTTCGCAACCGGAGCATCATTGGTTGCCATAATCTTTGTATTACTCACTTACGCCGCCTCCTTACTTCAAAATAATGCTCATATAGAGCTGGCCCATTGCATTGACAACGGAAAGGCCGTTAAGCGTGAGCAGTACAGCCTTTTTGGTATCGCCCACATCCACCGCCAAAACATCGGGATCAAAGTCCTCAACAGCACGGATGCGCTCCATTTCCTGGAAATACTTAACAATGTCATTCCAAAGCGTTGCACGCCCGGAGGCATCATTCGGTACCTGTCCGAGGTAACGGGTATTAAAGAGCACCGCAATATCGTTTGCGCTCTGGTCGCACACTCTTACGGTCTGGTTGCTTTGGAAATCAACGCCCTTTTCATCCGTAAGGGTAACAAGGGTGTTAATATCCTCCAAAACACGCACCGTGCCGTTTACATTGTGGAACATAAACTTGCCGGCCTTAATGTAAGCCTCAAGCTCTGCCTGGGTGTGTTCCACATCCACAATGAGCTCGCCGTCATAAACGGAATTGGTGAGCGATTTATTGACAGCAACCGCCGCCTGTGCGCCAGCCACCCAATAAACAAGGGTGTGCTTGTTTTCGGTGGTAATCGAGGGGTGGGTTGTTTCATTCCAAACGCCAATAACGCCCTCGTAGTCAGCCTCCGGCTGCCAAGCGATCAGCTGGAATTTGGAGCCCACAGCATCACGCATACGCTCCGCAAATTTTGCATACAGATTTACAACAGTTGCATTGTTGCTGGGGCAGCAGAGTGCATTAAATGCGTAGCTTTCGATCTTATCAAGGAAAGCCTGGTGATCCTCACCGGAAACAACGGCATTGGTGCCGTTTTTCATTTCCATACCTGCTGTACCAGCAAGCTGGGCATCCTTTTTGAAAATAACAAAGTCATTATCAACAAGATCGGCCGCCGTTGTAACGGTCTGGGTTTCATACGCAGAGCCACCAATATATGTGGTTACATCGTAAGCACCCTCAAGGTCAACATTTGCCACAACGGCAATGGTAATGTCATTACCACGGGTGCCAGGGTGCTTTGCGGTGCCGTAGGTGTTAGATGCCTTTGCGCCACCGCTACCCAAGCGGTAGCAATAAACTTTGGTTGCGTGGCAGAAAATCTCACGCAATGCAAGCATTTCCGGGGCATCGTAGCCGTAGCCGAAAATGGCCTTGCTGTTTTTCTGGAAATCGCCGGATGTTACCTCAAAGATGGTACCCTCCGGGCCCCAATTCAGCTCAAAGGGTGCTGCTGCAAGTCCTCTATCGGAAAGAGCCGCCGCAGCCCTGGCCAAACTGGTAAAATTGATATAAGTACCGGGCATTACCTTATTTTGGGTAAGCCAGGTGCCGCCACCGTGTGCCATATTACTTTACCTGTCCTTTCATAAATTTTTCAATCAACGCATCCACCTGGGCGGTGGTATAGGTCTTGCCATCCTCAAGCAGGGCGTTGATAATATCCTGCCTGTTGGCATATTTCTTTGAGGCAAGCAGCTGTGCCTTTGTGTGCACGGGAGCCACAGCCTCTGCATTGGTCTTTGTTGCCATAGCCAAGCCTCCTATTTAATTATTAGTGTTTCCATAGCATCCCCGGTTGCCTTTTCATAGACAAAATGGGGGTACCGCACAATGCAATGCAGCACACCATCCTCAATGGTACTTTCAAAGCCGGTGCCGTGCACCTTATCACCCTCCGGGGTGGTTATAGTGCCAATGGCTTTGGGTAAGAGGTTTGCCTTTTCCAGGCACTCCTCACGCCCGCCATTTTCGGTGGCGTAATAGATAACATCAAAGGTAATGCTGCGGTTAGCACGGGAGCCCATCTGCCCACTATGTTGTGGGGTAATCGGCAACACATTGAAATCACCGGGATGCAGATCTTGTTTGACGGTCCTGCCGTGTATATGCACCGCTGGAAACGCACGATGCAAGGCAAGTGTTACCCCGTCAAAAATGCTGTTATAACTTATTTCAGCCATTGAATACCTCCCGGAGTAATTGATCGAGTTTCCGCTGTATAATCACCGGGGCCAACCGTTGCAGCTCCTCCTCCGATACGGTGAGGAAATACTGCCCATCAACCCACGATGCTTTGAGGCGTTTTCCAATAGCGGGTACAAAACGGCCTGGTGTTTGTCTGTGCCCAAATTCCACATAGCTTGCATACTCCACGGGGTTTATAACCTCAATGGTGTAAGTGTGGCCCACCTTTGTAATTGGCAGGCTTTGGGCATAGGCTCTTGCACCAGCGTTTTTGCCGCCGGTCCATCCACGCCTTAATGTGCCGCCATTCTTGCCGGTACCCTCTGGGTACACACCAACGGGGGTGCGGGGTATAACGAGTGCAAGCAAACGGGCGGCAAGCTCCTTTGATACATCCCTGCAAAATTTATCAAGATCAATTTGCTCCAGCCTTTGGAGGCGATCCTGTAATTGCTTGAATTGCTCAAAATCTGCTTTGCCCCATTTTGCCATTACGCCCACCCCTTAAAGAGCTCAAGCGGTATTTCCTTATGTGCGGAATAAACCGCAGCCTTACCGCTTTGCTCATACACCCCGGTGGTGCCGTTCTGCGTTACGGTGATTTTGGATCCTGCCGGGATAGAAACAGCCGGATCAATAAACAGCGTAACGGTTTGCTTTATTTGGGCGGCGCCGTTGGAGGGCTCCGTTACCTGGACCGTATCAAAAGAAATACGGCAGGGCTCGTTTGTGCAAAGGTCAACCTCCTTTGCCTCTGTACGCCCGTTGGCCTCATTGGTTTCGTTTTTACGCACCGTAACGGTGCACACGCCACTCCAGAGGCTTTTTACAGCGGCGGCAAAGGAATTTATACCCCTCACCATTTAAGCCTCCTAAAAGCGGCAAAAACGCTTTGTGGCGGGTTGATAAAGGTATGCACCATATTATCAAACCTTGCCTCCGGCGTAAGGCTGCCATCCGATGCACCCGTAAACTCAACGGAAACATCGCCCTCGGTGATCTTTTTGGCGGGCGCCGTAAAGTCAAAATTTGCACCAAGCTGGTTGGTGTCCTTTTTGTCTTTAAGGAATAAGCCCACCGCCATATCAATGTGGGTGTAGTACAGCCCCTCCGGTATTTCCGTGCGGTTGATGTTCACCTTAATTTTTTCGGCGGCACGGTTAATGGAATAAGTAACGGCAGCATCCGGTGTGTCTGTTGCGGTTACTGCATAGCCAAGGCTTGCAAGCCTTGCCACAACATCCGTGTAAATGTCAGCCATCTGCTGCACCTCCTTGCTTATTCGTTAGGGTTAGCACTCAAAGCGGCATTGATAGCCTCAAGGATCGCATCCTTTGTGGTGGCATCGCCAATGTCAATACCATTATCCTTTGCGTACTTTTTCAGCTGCGCCACATTGAGCTTGTCGAGTGTTACCTCAACCTCCTCAACGGTGCAGCCCTGTGCCTTAAACTGCTCGGCAAGGGTGGCGTTGTCGGTTTCAAATTCCTTTACAACACGCTTGCTGGCTGCATCCCAGATGCCGCCGTGCTTTGCATTGCTGGTAATCTTAAACATAACAGCACCCCTCCTTATTCAGTTGCAAGCCCCGTGATAGTTGCGTGGAGGAAAGCAGGACCGTGAGCAAGGCCGATCTCGCCGTAAATCTGCTTACGGTCAGCGGCACCGGTCTTTGCAAGATCCTCAAGGAAAAGCACGCCCTTACCGGGTACATCCTGGAACACAGGAGCCATAGCGGAAATATCCGCAATGAGGATCTGGTCAGCAGGCATAAAGGGATCGTAGCAGATGCCCATCTTAAAGAAATCGTTTTCGATCTCGGTGATGTTCATACCGCCAACGGAACGGGAGGCAGGGGTATTATAACCGAGCTGGCTCTCGTAGAGGGCTGTGATCGCCTGTTTCTGGAAAGAGTTGCAGAAAAGCACCATATTGCCGAAAGATGCGCCGGCATCGGCCATCTGCTTGTAAAGGGCCTTGAGCAGAGCCAAGGAAATAGCAGCACCGCCAGCAGCGATGGTGTTGTTGTCCTTACAAAGCTCAAGCATACCACGGGTTTTGTTGGGCTCGTCTGCGCTTGTGGCTTTCTGGTACACGCCATTGATGAAAGTGTACTCCACATCACGAGCGATCTTTTCCAGGCGGCGTGCAATCTGCCAATCAAGATCGTTGGCGGGGTTTGCACTCTGGCCGGCAATGTTGAGGCCGGAAAGTCTGCCACGGTTGGCCTGCTTTGCGTAGGTCATAGAGATCGTTTCGTGGAAAATCTGGGTTACATTGGTTTTCTGCTCACGGCCAAGGGCTGTGGCAGCGGGTGCGGTTTCGGATGCAGTTTCGGAAATACCGGGCTGCTTTGCCTCCGGGAACTCATAGAGCACGCCGGTTGCAAACTCATCGCTTTCAGTTTTCAAGCCGCCGGAAAGGCCGCCGATCATAGAAAGCAAGGGGGTTTTGGTAGGGGAGCAAGTAAACAGCTCACCCGCATAGTTGGGCAAATTCCAGGTGTTGCCCGTTCCAGTTACATTATTAGGCATAATTTTTTACCTGTCCTTTCAAAAAATTTTAGAGTAAATAAACGCCGTTATCCGCTGCCTCACGCTTGATAGCAACGGCTGCGGCTGTGTTGCCGGTTTTTCTTGCCTCGGCAAGGCGTGCCTCGTAGGTGTCTGTACCTGCGGGGGGAGTGTTGCCGCCAGGGTTTCCGGGTGTCATACCCTTAAAACCAGGCTGCTGTGTGTTTGCCGCCTCAAACATAAAGGCTGTGCCCTCGGCCTTGGCCAAGGTTTCAATTTCTGCCGTTAAGCCTTTGACGGTACCATCATCGGCCACCTTGGCATCCTTGAGGAAATCTGCAAGCAAAGCCTTTGCAGCGGTTACATTCTTTGCACCTGCTGTGGCAAGGGCTGCCTCAACGGCATTATCCAAGCGGATCCTTGCAAGCTCTGCCTCGTGTGCCTGCTTGTCAGCGGCGTTTTGGGTTTGCAGGTCGGTGATCTGCTGCTTGAGTGCATCAACATCGCCGGTTGACTTTTTAAGGTCCTCCAGCTGCTGATCTCTTGCCTTAACATCATCCTCGGCCTTTTTCTTTGCGGTGTTTACCTGGTTAAAGTCCACTTTGGAAACAAAGTTTTTGCCAATTTCAGCTGATACTTTGGCATCAATGTCCTCCGTGTAAGCGTCACCAAGTATGGTTTTTAACCAATCCAGCATTTTTGTTTACCTCCTTATGGTTTTGGTTTGGTTGCTGTCCTTTTTGTCCGGCAAGTCCCGGTATTGCAACGCCCTGCTTGTATTCCGCTGGAGCCGGCGGTATTTTGTGTATGAAAAAAGCACCGTGCCTCAATAGCACGATGCTTTTAACACCAAAAGTATTGTGAGGATCTTAATCCTCAATGTCAGCGTGGTACTTGCAAGCCTTGCATACCCTGCATTGCTGCTCATCCCACTTAATGCCCTCCGGCAGAGCCTCCGGCTTTATAAGCCTATCCGCTACATCGCAGATAAGGAGGCAATCATCGCCGTTTATTTGATCGCCCTTTACGGGGCAATGTACTGTTTTCATTTGAATACCTCCATAATGCGCTGTGTCATTTCGTCAAAATCGGCACTTGAAAAGGCCGTTTTTATTTTGTGCGTTTCGTCTGCCACATAGGCGGCTCCGTCAAGGCTGTAATAATTGGTATGGTAGCCATCCCAACGCTTACGGGTGATGGAGCACTTTGCTTTTTGGATATAGCCCACGGCATCCTCCAGGGTGCAGCCGTGGCGGCCTGCGTGCTCATCGTTAAAGGTGAGCGTTGAGGTGTCAATGGGTTTGGGTGGTACTCTTACGGATCCCGTTACGCCGGTTGCCTTAATGGCTTTATACGCCTTGTAATCGGCGGCGGTTGCCTCCGGTACCTTGCCCTTATATCTGTACTGCCCGCAAAGCTCGGTATAAGCTGCGGGGCTGTCATATTTGAGCGTTTGAAAGTCTGCAAAGGTCTTGGGTGCCTCGGAGCCCAAACGCTCCTTGTAAGCTGAAAATTGGCCCTTGTCAGCACTCCTATTATAGCTCATACGGCGTTTTTTGTCAACAAAACCGGCACCGTGTGCATCGTCTTGCATTTTACGCCATTGCTTATATGTGGTTTCTTTGGGTAAGGTGTAACGCTCCCCGGTTTCAGCATCACGGGCATACCTCTCACCGATGCCCTCCATATCTGCAAAATAGGGGGCGGTGCATCCACGGCACCAAGGGTGAAAAGGCGGGGCGGTGCTGCCCACCACATAATCAACCATTTTGTACACACGCCCATCAAGATCCCCGCAAATATCGCAGGTGTTAATGTCGAGGGTTTCAACAATCTTGTACAGCTCAACCTCAAGCTCCTCAAAGCAATCTTTTTGGGCTGCACTTGAAAAATAGGCGCTTTCCGTCATAACCACACGCCCGGCATTGCTCTTGCTGGTACTAAACCGCTTTGCAATAGCCTCAATGGCTTTATCCGGTGCGGCACCTCGTGCCATCATTTGTGTAATTTCCTGGTTGACGGTTTCCACCAGCTTTACCTTATCGGTCCAACAGCGTGCCGTAAATGTTTGGTTGTCAACGGTCCAGGGGCGGGAAAGCACTTTTTTTACAGCCTCCTCATTAAGAGCCTGCATAGTCCAACCCACGCCAAGGCCACGCTGTACCTCAAAAGCGGTGTGGTAGTAACTCTCTGTATAGGCAAGGCTGGAGGCGTTGGTTGTGGCTTTTATCCTTGCCTGTGTCAACGCCTCTGCCTGTTGCCGCAGTTGAAATTTAAGGGCATCCAATCTTGAAATGTGCACCCGTGCTGATGCGTTCTCAAGCTCTTTCATCCACGCACCGGTGAGCCCCATTTCTCGGCCCTTTTCAATGTACTCCTGCACGGTCCACATAAACTCCTTGAGCTCATCGGTGGTAAGCATACGCTGTGCCTCGGCAAGAGTTATTTGGTTGTTTACTGCAAAACGCTGGTACCAAGCCCGCATTTGTGTATCAATTTCCCGGATAGCAGCATCAAACTGTTTCTCAAGGTTTTCCACATAATCGAGGGCTTGATCTTTTAGGGCATCCTCCATAATCTTAAAGCGGCGTGCCCAATATTCTGCATTATTCATTTACGCCACCGCCTCCCGGTGTTTTATCACCGGCAGCGGGCTCCTGCGTTTTTCTGGCGGTAGCCATAAAGGATGCACGGTAAGGATCCGCAGCCAAAGCCTCCTGGGCTTTCTTTTCATCCTCACCGGCAATACGCTCCAGCTCCTCCTCCGGATCGTCAACCCACGGATGCTGTTTTACAAGCGTTTCATTGGAAAGCCTGCCGCCCTGCTTTACAAAGTTATCAATGGCCTCGGTTTCATTCACCAAAATATCACGGTTGAAAATAACCGCCACATCCTCGTTGGTGAAATCACCGGCACCGATATTGGCAAGGTGCACACGCACAAACCAAAGCAGCTCCTCAAAAGCGGCTTGAAATTCGGTTTCCATACTGTTTGCATCAAGGTCAATATCGGAATACATTGAGCGTATATTCATTTGGTTAGGTGTGCCACCCATACGCTCATCCTTGGCATCGTAGCCTTTGGCGTTTTCAATTATGGCCTTTTTCAGCAAGTCCATAATGGTTTTGTAATTCTCGGCGTTTACCTCAATGGTAAGCGTATCAACGGCGCCATCGGATCCCTCAAAGCTGCGTACCTTAACGGCACCATAGGTGGCCAGGTTACGCCTAAACTCACCCAGATCCTCACCATCGTAATTGTGGATAACCAGGATGGTGTTGTGCACATCCTCCTCCATATTGTTTACAAAGTTGGAAAGCATAAGGTTGAGGGCATCCTGCAAGCACTTAACACGGCAAATAAGCGGGATCTCTCTGTGGTTAGCCTTAAAACAGATAAGGGGCAGGCGTTCCCAATTATAGCCCTGCACCTTGCCGGTCTTTTCGTCTGTTACGGTAATGTAGGAGCCGGAGGGGGCATCGTTATCATATACCAGGCTGCCGCTATCCCATATAAAGCGATCAATGCCGCCGCCGTGGATAACCTCAACCTTATACACAATATCCTCGTTGCCCTTATCATCGTACACATACACGGGGAAAAAGTGCACGGCACAATCGAGCTCGGTGTGTTCGGTGTCAGCCCAGAGGGGCAGCACCTCGTGTGCAGGGAATAAAGCAACGGCAAGCTCATTGGTGCCCTTGTAGTACGGGAACACCCACACCTTGCCTCCGGTCAATGCCTTTTCAGCGGCAATGCGGATGGCCCTGCGGATCTTTTGGGTAAACACCTTGGAAAGTGCCTCACCAAAAGCCTTATTTTTCGTATCAAAAATAAACGGCTGGCCACAAAGGTAATTTGCCTTTTGGTCAACCATTTTTGCGTATTGGTTATCAATGATGCGGTTATTGGGCAGGTTGTCAACCTCTTTGAGTTTCCCATCCTCACCAATAACGGTACGCTTACGCTTTAAGATGGCTTGCTCACCGTCATAGTAAGCCTCGCCCTCCAGCTGCTTTAAGCGTTCCGGTGATTTTAGCCAGGTTTTTATTTCGTGCTCCAAAAATTCCTTGTCGGTCATTCCCGGAGTGATATGTGCAGCCATCTTGCCGATCAACAGCACTTTGGTTGGCATATCGTAAAAATTTAGCACTTGCACGGCTGCCGCCTCCTTTAATCAAAACTGTAATGTGAGCCGTTGTTTATACGCTCGGCAATACCCGTGGTGGCATCTGGTGCATCATCGTGTGCATTTTTACCCTCACGCTGGTACCGGCTCATTGCCTCGTAATATTCCGGCCATCGGTCTTTCCAATTCACCGGGAAATATATATGATCCATAACCCAGGTGGCATTTGAAAGTATGCGGGCCTCTTTGTTTTTGCTTTGGTAAAAGCTCTCTATGTGACAGCGGTTGGATCCCAGGGCAGCCAAGTGCCTTGTTACGGACCGTGCAAAGCCTCTGCCGCCGTTGTTACTTTCAATGTCAGCCCAGCCCACATTACCCGCTTTAAGCATTTGGGCGGTTTTCGGCTCCGTTACCTCCATAGGTGCCTTGGTGTAAAGCACATCAAGCACATAAGCCTCTTTGTTATAAACGCCGTAGCTTATGCTGCAAAGGTAATCATCGCCGGTGTCGGCTGTATCTGTGTAGTTTTTGATCGCTGTAAATAGTGAGTGCCCGTTTTCATCGGTGGGCAGTTTGTCATAGGTCTTAAAACTGCTGTACAAACGGCCTTTAATGTCAATGGGCTCCTGCTGGTAGTTTGCGGATGCAATATCATCACCCATAGCCCGTATTTTTGATTTATAGGAGCGTAGGGATAATATTTGCGGGCACAGCATTGTGCCATCGTCTTGCAGGGCCTTGTACGATATGTGCCGCACCTTGGCACCTGCCTCTGTATAAAAATCTAACGCACGCCCGGCCAGGTCTAAACTGTGCCAGCGTGTCATTATGATTATGATCTTGCCGCCCTCCTCAAGTCGGGAAAGCATTGTATTGGTAAACCACTCCCAATGTTTCTCAAGTGTATCGGCGTTGTTAGCCTCAAGGGCCGATTTAATTAAATCGTCAATAATAAGAATGGATGCACCAAAACCTGTGGCGGTACCCGTGGGGGAGGTTGCAAGGTAATTGTTATAACCACCCTCAAGGCTCCACAAATTCATTGCACCATCGCCTTGCTTGATTTTAACGCCTGGGAATACATCGGAAAACACGGCCCGCATTTCGTCTGCCTTTTCCTCGGCAATGCTGTTACGCACGCCTTTGGCAAAGCTGGTGGAAAGCGTTTCATTATAGGAGCCGGTCATTATCTTTTCGGTTTGGTTTTGCCCCAGGATCCACTCAACAAAGCATTGGGCTGTACGGCTCTTGCCGTGTCGAGGCGGCATATTTACAATAAGCACCTCATCATCGCTTTGGTAAAAGTCCTGCAAATCGTGGCAAAAATCAATCAAAAATTGCCGATCTTTTTTATAAAAGTTTGGAGCTTTGAGGTTACAATATCGCCAAAAATCACGCCTTGCAAGCTCTATTTTGGCGCCCAGCTTAACGGCTGCGGTGCTCAATCATCATCACCGGCATCGGCCAATTTAATAAGCTGCTCGGTAGTCAAGCCTGCAAACGGGTTGCTGGCAACCTCACCGGAAAGCTCCACATTTTGCTTATCACGCCACAGATCGGGGCGGCGGTTTTTAAGCCAGAATATTTGGGCGGTGGTGTCTGGCGGTACCTCTTTGGTAACTGCCTTGGTAACAACAAGCTCAACCTTGCCCGTTTCGGGGTTTAGTGCTCTTTCCCTTGTAACCTCTGTGGTGGAATAGCCGAGGGCTCTTTTAAGCAAAGCGTTTTCAACCTCAACATCCACAACCTCCTTGCCCCTTTTTAAGGTGTCCGATATGTCCGGAAATTTCTTTTTCCATTCATTCAAAGTGCTGCGGGATATGCCCATATTTTTTGCAATCTGCTCATCCGTCAAGCCATCCCGTGCCCAAGCACCAAGCAGCTGTAAGCCGTCTGGCTCAAGCCACTTTTCGTATTTACCTTTTGCCATACGCTTACGCTCCTTTACAGAAAATAAAAAGAAACAGACAACGGGGCCGGAGAATAGCCCCGCCGCTGTTTCACCAAGGAGGCATTGCCTTATCGGTCAATACCCGCAGTTTATATTTTATCATAAATGAAACGAACAGAACGAACAAAACGAAAATTTTTAATTATTTTGCTCGTTGGTTTTCTTTATGTACCGGTTGCACGCCATCCTTGCACCGTCTGCGGTACAATCACCGCCGATGCTAAAAGCCAGCTGCACCCACGAAAGCCCATTGATAAAACGCAGGGTAAAGATCATACGCAGGTTGCTGTCCGGTATATCCGCAATGTAACGCTCAAGCCTGTTACGCTCGTGTTGGCATTGGGTGATTTTTGCAGATATGATGGCCTCAAGGTCAACGATCTCGGCAATGTAACGCTCAAGCCTGTTTTCATAGCTTGGGCTTTTCGGCATCCCGTCATAGTTCGGGGATCCCGGTGCGGATGCTCTTGCACGCAGAGCCTCCAGCCTTTCCTTATCCATTTCGATCTCACGGTTAAGGTAATATAACTGTGATAATTCCTTGAGTGTCATATTGCCGCCTCCTTTGCTTTTTTAATTCGTGCTTTTAACACATTCATAACGGTGTTGTGGGTGTCCTCACGGTCCTGCACAACCGCCAGCACATCCTCATCCGCACAGCCTTGTGTAATAAGGTAATGCACAAAAACCTTGTCATAGGGGGAACCTTGGCGCCACAAACGGCACTTGCCTTGGTCATTAAGCTCAAAGCTCCAGTTTGGTGTAAACCATATAAGGTGCCGGCCACCTGCTTGCAGGTTAAGCCCGTAGGCACAGCTTGACGGATGCACCAGTAACACATCAATGTTGCCGGCGTTCCAATCATCCTCATCCTTGGTATCGTTATATACACGCACACGCAGGTTGGTTTTGGCCAAAGCCTCAAGTATGCGATCCTTATCGTGTTGAAAGCCATAAAAGGTGATACAATGCTCACCATTAAGCTGCTCCAGCAATTCCAGGTATGCCTCAATTTTGCAATCGTGAATGTGTACCGCTTTTTTGTCATTATCGTAAATGGCTCCGGCACAAAACTGCAACAGCTTACCCACCAACACGCCCGCATTAAGTGCGGTGATGGTGTCCTCCTCAACCTCAAGCAGTAGATCCTCCTCAAACTGCTTGTATTTTGCAAGTGTTTTATCGTCAAGCACAACAGGTACCTCGTGCTCAACGCAAGCAGGCAGCTCCAGGTAGTCCTCGGCTTTCATACTGATGCAAATATCACTTATTGCATTGAGTATGCCGGCCTCTGCACTTTCTTTGGCGTTGTATTTTCGGTAATCTTTACCCTGGGCATTACGCCGTATGGAGCAATCAAAATATATCTGCCTAAACTGTGTGAGGGTTTTGCCAAGGCGTGCACCCTCATCCAACAAATAGATCTGTGCCCACAGATCCTCAAGGCCTTTTGATGTAGGTGTACCAGTAAGCAGCACAACCTTTTTCATAAAACGGCGTACCAGCTTTAAGGCCTTAAAGCGTTTGCTGTTTCCGTTCTTAAAGCTCGTGCTTTCATCAAGCACCACCATATCAAATGGCCACGCCTGTTTGTAATAGTCAACCAGCCAGGGGATATTTTCACGGTTAATAACATACACATCCGCAGGGGTGTTAAGTGCTTTAATGCGTTTGGTAGCACTCCCCAAGACCGTAACCACACGGAGGTGTTGCAGGTGATCCCACTTGGCAGCCTCTTTGCTCCAGGTACCCTCTGCCACTTTTTTGGGTGCTACAACCAAAGCCTTACGGATGCTCCAGCGGTAATAACGCAATATGTTTATGGCTGAAAGTGTTATTGAGGTTTTACCAAGGCCAGGCCGTAAAAACAACCCAACCGCAGGATCGTTTACAACCCTTTCAATGTCATACACCTGGTAATTATGCGGTTTATATTCCATTCCTCTGCACCTCACTTATAAAAGCATCAACCTTTTCCTTGGTGTCTATCTCTAATACCACAAAGCCCAGCCCCCTTATGAGATCGCAAACCCATTTTTGTAATTTCCGTAGTTTTTTGCCGGGTGCTTTCAGTTCTACAAAATAGATGCGCCCCATAGGTACTAAAACGATGCGGTCCGGTACTCCATTAAAACCGGGGCTCACAAACTTAAAGGCAATGCCCTGTAATTCTTTTTTAACCTTTTTGCAAAGGTATTGCTCAACCTCTTTTTCAAGCATCGCAAATTGCCTCCTTTTCGATTTTCTCACACGCACGCATATACACCCGCATTTAGGCGGGTTAGGCGGTTTTATTTCTTTCAAACTCTCTATTTTTAATAGTTAATAGTAAAAAATGTTAGAATGTTAGAAAATCAATAAAAAGCCTTATTTTATGCGGTTTTGCGGTCTAACAAATAACCTAACAATTAAACAAAACCCCGTTTTTGCGTGTAAAAATGTTAGATTTTAGTTTTCTAACATTCCTACACCAAAAACAAATTGTTAGAGCAAAATGTTAGATGCCTTTATGCACAAAGCCTCTTTGCGTGCCGTAGGGGCCAAAGTGCAGGGTGCCAGGTGATTTTTTCCAGCCTTTTACCGCTGTAATAATCGCATTAAGCTCCCTGGTGTCGGCGTTTTTCATTTCCTTAATGGAGCCGCCGAAAGCCTCGCACCATATCTCAAGGGCACATACACGATCACGGGGCACCAGGGTAACATTGCCCTGCACACCGCCTGCCCAGAACATACGCCGTTTATCAAGAGGCCATTTGCTCCAATCATCGGGCACCTGTCGATCCATAAACTCACGCACGATGCCCTCACGGCTGGATGCCTCACGGTGTTCCTCCTGCTTGGCCTTTGCATCCTCCTCAATGGCACCGGTTAAGTACAACGGCTCACCGAGCTGCCACCGCATAACTGCCTCGGCCCACAGTTGATCCACCTCATCATCAAGATCCTTAAACACGCTTTTGGTGCCCCTTTGTTCCCCGGTATCAACGGGCCAAAAACGGCGGTTGCCGGTGGGATCCTGCAAAAACTCTGTTTCATTGCAGGTGCCAAAGAACACACAGCAGCGTGGGAGCTCCTTAACATTTCTGCCATAAGCGGGGCGGTAGCGGTCTGTTTTCAAAGACAAAAACTGCTTAATGCGGGCAATATCGGTTTTACGGAAAGCATCAAGCTCCGCAACCTCCACCAGCCAAACGCCCTGGAGCAATTCGCTGGCCTCCTTACCCTCAAAGGTGCGTATGCTGTCATTAAACCAGCCACGGCTCATTTTATCCAAAAGGGTACTTTTACCAAGGCCCTGGGGGCCGGTCAAAATAAGCATATTGTCATACTTGCAGCCGGGCGTAATAGCACGGGAAACAGCTGCCACAAAAGCCTTGCGGGTAACAGCACGGTTGTATGCTGTATCTTTGGCGCCGAGGTAATCAATGAAAAGAGTATCGAGGCGGGGCACGCCATCCCATTTGCCTTTGAGGCCTCCCAGGTAGTCCTGCACCTCATTAAAAGCAAAGCGGTTGGAATGGAGGGAAAGTGCACCATCAATTTTGCCGTTGCCGGTGATCTTATACACCTTTTCAATGTACCAATAAAGGCCCTGGTTATCGTTATCATCCCACAGGCGGCGTTTGGTAC
The DNA here is from genome assembly GCA_045536425.1 of Oscillospiraceae bacterium. Taxonomy (GTDB): domain Bacteria; phylum Bacillota; class Clostridia; order Oscillospirales; family Ruminococcaceae; genus UBA11540. The sequence goes on along the minus strand of JAZSNN010000031.1, from coordinate 10,397 downwards.
GCTGATCCCACGGCAGAGCCCCCAGCACCTCACCACGGTTGGCAAATTGGTTAAGGGCAAACTTACCTTTGAGCATCGGATCGTGCTCCAGGATAATAAGCACATTGTTTATGGTGCCTTTTACTGCACCGGTCTGGGCGCTTGTTTCAAGCAAGGCCATCCAGTTGGCGGGATCATCGGCATTATCGGGGCCGATGCCCTCAAAGTCTTTGGCGGCGTTTGCGTAACGCTCCTGTGCCATAAGGCCTGCAACATCGGCAAGGCCGGTGGCAAACTCACACATAGCAGCGTAAGAGGGCAAGCGGTTGGCGGGTGTGCCAGCCTGTGCCTCATCGTCTGCATCCGCAAACTTATGGAGGCGTACCAGGTCAAAGGCATTTACGAGCCTGCCGGAGCAGGGATCCGTTGCGTGGTGGCTGTATAAAAATTTGCCATTATCGTACAGCACAGCACCGCCGGTGGTGGAGCCTCCAATGTATGTGTATCTGCCGGGCATTGTGTCAACGGGCTCATATATGCCGGGGATCAATTCCTCCATAGCACGGTAAATGTCATAGGTACGGCAGAAAGCACCCACAACGCCGTTTTTGCCCTCCGGATCGCCTTGTTTTACCGCCAGCTTGGTAAACGCCTGCTGCCCCGGCAAAGCGGGCCAGGTGGTCATATCGTGCCAATCGGCGTATGTATCAAGCAAGCCATCCGCTGAAAGCAGGGGCTTATCTGCGGTGAGGTAAACATATTGGCTGTCAGCACAGCAGCTGGGCCAATACATAAGGCGGCTTACCTCAAAAGTGGTGGGATCCGCAAACTCCAGGCCGATGTACTCACCCATTTTGCGTGCAATAGGCTCGTACTCATCGGCGGTTACGGTCCTATCCATAGGCAGCAGAATACGGAGGCGGGGTGCCGCCGGCTGGTGCTTACGGGTGCTATATACGCAGTACCCACAGCCCAGAGCCTCAACACGCCGCAGCACATCATCCGTGCCACCTGCGGGGATGTTGTCAAGGTCGAGGGTGATAATATCACGCCCGGTAACATTGTTTGCTTTACGGCGTGGACCGTTAAGGGTACCGCCCATAAAGCCGCCAATATCCTTGAGCTCATCCTGTTGAGCCTTTTTGAGGCTCATATATTCTGCAAGGGTTTCCGTGCCCCTTGCCGGCACTTTTAGCTTTTCCCATAACTCCGATATAAGCAGCGTTTGTGCGGTCCAAAGGGTGGCACGGCGGCTTGCTCCGGCTGATATGGTTATTTTTCTATCATTTAGCATAGCGGTTACTCCTTACCGCCCACCCCACGGGGGGGGCTTACTTAAAAACCCTGCCGGTTTTTCTGTCGCATAATTCAATGCGGTTGGTTACATCAAACCCAGCCTCGTTGGCAATGAATTTGAGCACCTTTATTAAAAAGTTTACTTTGCTTTCAAGGGCTGCCTCCTCCTGGGCAATAGGCTCCAGGGCGGCGTGTGCCGTAGGATCTGCGTAGCCCTCACTATTTCTGTAAGGTATTTTACTCATCGGGTACCTCCTCCGGAAAATGGTATTTTGTAACGGCAATGGGAAAGTCCTCAATTTCACTTGCCCAAAGGCAAGAGCCTTTGCCGTTAATGCGTTCCCAGATAAGAGGAAAACCGCCGATGCCATCAAATAAGCTGGCCATCGTTGCCTCCGTACCACAGCAAACAGAAAGCCGCTGTAATACATAAGTCCACGGCGGTATGGCAATGCTGTTGCCAAGTGCCTTGTAGCGTGCACTATCTGCACACTCTTTATGTACTTTGCCTTTGCTGTCGGTGTATTCGCCTATATCGGTCCAGCCATCCGGAAAACCCTGCAAGCGTTCACACTCCAAAGGTGTAAGCCGCCTTACAATGTACTCCGTGGCAACACCGAGGGCTGCCTCACCGGTTGAGCTGCCTGCTGATAAGCAGGGCGTTTTGTCGGTTTCATTTATAGGATCTTGCAGTAGGTGAAAGCCTACCACGCAATTAAAGTTTTGTTTGTCTGGCATCCTTTGCCCCCCCCCTGCGTTACGGGCGGTGAGAGTGTCAACCACAGGCTCACCGTTCCAATATTGATACTTGTACAAGTAAATTTTCACTCCCTCCTCCATAATCGCCACCGCTTGCTTTAAGCGTGCCGCAACCTGGGCGCCAATTCGCAAATTGGTAATTTTCAAACATTAGGGCACATAACGAGTGGAACATTGCCCCCCCCCGTACCCATACGGGCGTTGAGGGTTTGCACAATTCCATCCTCGGATATTTTCACCCTGCTATCGTTAGGGTGGTGCTCAAGTGCTATGGCTGGGCGGTTATCGCCTGCATCGGCTCTCAAAGCGGGTGCTTTTCCGTCTTGCCATATATGCCCACCAACACGGGTGCAGGATCCGGGCTCAAAAATTATGGGGTTATTATCGGGGAGGGGTGATACAAAAGGGAGCACAGCGGGGCGGTCAATGGTGTTTAGGGTGTAGCTTACTCCCTCGGTCCATCCTTTACCGTTGCATCCTGCGGTGTCGGCTCTGTCGATGCAGTTACCTTGTATGCAATAAGCCCCCCCCCTGGATGCTTGCTGTATTAGTGCTTGTTTCAATATTTCCGGGAGCACCTTGCCCCTCTTTTCCGCACGGCGTAATATACCCAGGCACGCCTTGGCGCTCAAAGAGTATTTCGGGTGCGGTGAGGCCTCCAAAATCTGCGACAAGTGCGATGCGTTTTCGTCTTTGGGGCACGCCCCAAAACTGTGCATCAAGTACTCTCCACGCAATGCTCCATTGTCCTCCCACATCGGTGAGGCATCCTGCGGGAGGCCATCCGTTTTTAGGGATAGGAACAGCGGGGGCTTGTTCGCAGGCCACTTTTGCTGTTTCTTGGAGCACGATGCTGAAATCAGCTCCTTTGTTGGAGCTGAAAGCTCCGGGCACATTTTCCCACACCATATACCTTGGGCGGGTGTCTTTTCCTGTTCTACCTCTGGCATTGTCAGCCCTCCTCATTTCTTTTATAACCCGTAGCTGCTCCATAAAGAGCCCGGACCGTTCACCCTGCAAGCCTGCTTGCTTACCGGCAACGGAAAGATCCTGGCAAGGGCTGCCGCCAATAACAACATTGACGGGCTCCACAGCAGCTCCGTTGATTTTCATAATATCGCCGTAGTGTTTCAAGGTTTTGCCTCCTTATCGGGCGGCTCAAACATTCTGCGGTGCACAGCACCCTTTTTGTAGTAACTGCGGGGCAATTCCTTTGCCCAAAATGGGCAGTTGATACGCACCGGCTCACCCTCGGAGGGCAAGTGCAGGCAGATGCCCACATTACGGCAGTTGTTGCAGCTGTTGAGCTTTTTAATTTGGTTGAGTTGCACCACCGCTTGCTCATAGGCCTTTTTGTAGTCCTCAAGCGTGGGCTCCCCGTTTTCGTCAAAGGGCTCCGGCGGCAGGTGCGTTGTTTTATCGGTATAAAAACAGTATTGCAGCTCAAGCTGTGCACCGGGGCTCGTTCTATATCCAGGCAGGAAAGCAACCACATCCGCTGTGTCAATCATTGCAAAGCAGATACGCATATAATCTGCGGGCTGCATCCCTTTTGGCATCCAGGAGGGGTTAAGCACGATGTAACCCTTTTTTTTGTACTCCTCGGCTGCCGCCTCAAATTTTGCTTTATAATTGGGATCGCCGGTAATTTTGCCGGCAATGTAGATCTTAACGCTCATACTTGTTTACCTCGTTTCCCCACACATCCCAGCCGGGCGTGGTATTTCGGGCAAAAAGCTCTATGTACGAGTGATCCCCCCCCGTAAGTTCACGGATGCGATCCCGTGCCTCTGCGGGCTTTTGGGAGTGCTGGCGTACCGGCGTTATAATGATCTGCCGCACGCTGTGCGATGCCACAAACCTTTTTGCCTTGGTGTTCTTGCTTACACCGAGCAGGCAAACCTCCGCATTTGCCCTGGTGTAGGAGCCGCCACCCATAAACAGGGTGGGTGCCTTTTTGTTTTGTTTCACCCACACAAACGCTGCTGTTTTGTAGGTAAAGCCCCAGGCCTCCATAACCTTTAATGCCTCCGGCAAATTCGGGAAAGTGGCCCACATAAAGAGCACGGCATCATCGGTGCAAATATCCCGCACGGGCATATTACATAATGCCTCGGTGCTCATCGTATCGTAATGGTGCTTGGCGGCACCTCTGCCACCTTGCTGATAAGCCCAGGATGGATCTGCGTATATAACGCTGTATTTTTTATTTGGTAAGGGTATCATCCTGTACTGCCTCCTTGTGCCCAGGGCACGGGTACTCTTGCTTATAAAAATAAGGGTACGGCACCGGCGTATTTGCGTAGCCGTTCCAATGCTCTATATAGTCGCAATAATCGCACTCGGAAACAACCACACCCTGCACAACGCTTTGGCTCTTTTTATGATGCACACAGTTAATACATTTGGGTGGTATGCTTGCCATCCGTACTGCCTCCTTGGTGTAATGGTGATATATAGGTAAAGAGCTTTTCTGTTACCTTAAATTGGTTGCCCTTGTTTCTGTCGAGGGTGCGGGTAAAGGGCTTTTCCCACACGCATACAAAGTCTGGCGGGGCGGTCTGCTCACTTATGTAAACGGTGTGCCCGGTGTCAGCAAGCAACCGCATTGCCCGCCAAAACTCTTTGCTGTCAAATTTCTCACCGTTATAGCCCGTGGTGTCTGCATACGGGGGATCCGCATACACAACGGCTCCGGGCGGTATCGGTACTTTGCGATAATCGCCACAAATAAACTCTGCACCGCCGAGCGTGGCCATATCTTTTAACAATGATCTTTTGCTTTGGGCTGCGTAATTGGTGCCGCCCTTATTCCTGGCATAACCGCCAAACCACTTGCCACCAAAGCTGCACCCAAAACCCACAAAGCCTGTGAGCACGGGATCTGCATCCTTATTGGCTCGTATATATTGGTACTGATCCTCCGTTATGGTTTCCGGCAATTCGTAACCTTGCTGTACACCCTTTAACATTGAGATCAAATACTCGTGCTTATCGTTTAGGATGATACGGTCATAACCGGTTATTTTGCTCTCAACGGAGCAGCTACCGCAGAAAAGACTAACAAAGCAAGCCCCCCCCCGCAGAGTTGAGGATCTGTGCCAACGGTGTTGCTATTCTTGATTTTCCACCTTGGTACCTCATTGATTATGTTAGCAATGCTGCGGGCAATACGGCTTTTGCCGCCCATATACTGCATTGCCGATCCTCCTTTTAATCTTTCTTAAAGAATTGGCCAACCCAGCCATCCGCACCCAGCGGCAGATCCGGAGCCCAGGGTATGGGCTGTGCAATGATCTTAACCACATCCTCCAGGGTGGCGGCATTGGGCGGGCAATCAATAACAACCTCATCGTGTATGTGGAATATAACGGGCAGGCCGGCAGCCTCAAGGTGCTCAATGGCCTGTGCCAGACAATCACGAGCAATGGCTTGCACACAATTCTCCACGAGCTTGCCGCCGTAGGTTTCTATGCGTTTCCACTTTTTTGTGGTCTGGTCCATACCCATATACGATATTGAGGGGCTGCCCCATTGGTTTTGGCCAATTTGGGGCTCAATGTAATAGAGCTTACGCCCGGAGGGTAGCGTTATGGTCATACAATCGGTGCCTTGCTCGTAGTTAAACTCACGGGCAATAACCACATTGTTTACGCCAACGGCTCCACCTTGGGTGATAATCTGCACGGCGGCGGCATCCATTTTGTACCACAGATCCCTTATGCGCCGGTTGGCCTCCCGCCAACGGGTTACAATATCCGGCAGATCCTCCTCCGGGATGCCCATATCAAGAGCACCCATATTGATAAGTGCACCGGTACTGCCTTGGTAGCCGAGTGCAAGCTCTGCAACCTTGCCCTTTTGTCGGAGGGCATATTCGGGGTTGCCCTTTTTGATAAGCTCAAGGGGCACGCCAAACATTTGGGATGCAGATGCCTCATATATTTTGCCGTGGGTGCGGAAAACCTCAAGGCGCCACTCCTCACCGGCAAGCCACGATATAACACGGGCCTCAATGGCTGAAAAGTCAGCATCAATGAGTATGTGCCCAGGCGGTGCTATAAAGGCTGTGCGTATAAGTTGGCTTAATGTGTCCGGGATGCTGCCGTAAATGGCCTTGAGGGCGTTAAGGTTTCGGCCCTTTACCAATTCACGGGCAAGCTCCAGGGGCTCCGTATAGGTGCGGGGCAGGTTTTGCACCTGCACCAAACGGCCTGCCCATCTGCCGGTGCGGTTGGCTCCGTAAAACTGCAAGAGCCCACGCACACGCCCATCCGGGCACACAGCCACCTCAATGGCATCGTATTTTTTGGTACTGGTCTTGCCAAGTTCCTGCCGGATCTCAAGCATACGCTGTACCTGGGGGCTGTTATCATCACGGGCAAGCATCTTTGCCACGGTGTCCTTACGCAGGGCAGCAACCTCCTCACCGGTTTCCTCCTCAAGCCAAGCAGCAAGCTGCTTTACGCTGTTGGGGTTATTCAGCCCGGATATTTGCATTGCCTCTGTCATAAGGCTGTTGCGGACCGTAGCACCAAGCTCCAGGGCACCCTCAACCATTTCCATATCAACCGCCACGCCTCGGCTGTTGATAATGAGATCCGTTTCCCATTCCTTTTGCACAAAGTCCGGTACGGGTATTGCCGAAAGCCGCCTCTCAATTTCCATTTCCGTAACAACATCCTGGCAGCAATACTCTTTGAATAACTGCCAACGCTCCGGGTTATGGTGGGGGTAGTTTCGTGTACGCATACCGTTTGCCTTTGAGGGGGCACAGGGCACGCAGAAATAGCGTATAAGGGCTTTACCTGTATTGAGCTTGCGTTTATCCTCTGCAAGGCCTAACGCCCGCCCTGTGGCCTCCAGGCCCGCCGTATAGCCAGCGTAAAGGCCGTGGAACATTGTGCAACGCCATTGCTCCGGTGGGAGCTGCCTGCCCACATATTTGGAAAGGCAGCCCCACTCAAAAGGAGCATTGTATGCGTGCTTTATGTAGTCCGGGGAGGTCAATGCGTTTGCAATTTCCTGCGGCAGCATTTCACCCTGGGCAAAGTCCACGCATACAACCGGTGAGCCATCCAAGGAATAGGCAAAGAGCAGGATCTCAAAGTCGGGGCTTGCAATGTACTTTTGGGCGCCGGCTTTTCCAATCGGCACGCTTGAGTATGTTTCAAGGTCAATGCTCAAGTGGTGCATAATTCTTTACCTCCTTTGGTAGTTTGGGTTTTTGGGGTTTACCCATCCCGTGGGTATTCTCTTAACGGTGTAACGCCACGCATAAAAGGCTTTGCCGGCCACCGAGCGAAAAGCACGCAGGGCCTTTTGCTCGGTGGGCTCGTTTATACCAAACACAAAGCGTTTTGTTATGCCGTTCCAGATCCCGTACCCGTTTACATCGGCTGTCCGGTAATGGGGTTGATCCTTACGCCGCCCTGCTGGGGAGCTGCGGGCTGTGCGTACTGCTGGGGCACAGGCTGCTGGTAGGCCGGAGCCGCAGGAGCCTGGTAGGTAGGGGTTGCGGGTGCCGCATAATTGGGCTGTGCACCATAGGCAGGAGCCGCCGCAGGCATCGTGTTAAAGTCTGCAAAATCGCTGGCAGCGGATGCACCACCGGAAAGGGGCTCACCATCCCTGGTTTTCATAACATTACCGAGGCCACAGCCAACGCCCTTGCTGCCTGCCGTATCGTAGGCAAAAAAGTTAAGGGTTACACGGGCATACATACCGCTGTAAATATCGTTGGGGGCAAGCTCACAGTTGACATTATCAATGCCAACCACCTGGGGCTTGTTTTTGGTGGATGCGGTAATTACCCAGCAGCCTTTGCACTCCTCACCGAAAGGCAAGCCGGAGGGGCGTAAACCGTCGCCATCGTGCACAATAACCTTGGGCTGGGGATGTGCGCCGCCCCACTTTTTGCTTACGCCCTCCTCATACGCCGCACGGATGGAGTTGTCAATATCCATCTTGGTGGCGTTATCGCTCTTGGGAATAAGCAGCGTTACGCTGTATTTAGGCTCACCGCCCTGCTGTGCGGCTCTGGGTGTGATGAGGTTGACATAGGAAAGGCGTACCTCACCGGTTAATACTTTGGTTGCAATGTTTTGATACATACTCTTGATCTCCTTTGATATAAATTTCATTCAGTACATTGGTTGTTTTGGGTTTCCATAAATTGCATAATGCCTGTGTGTACCAGGCCGAGGTATTCAGCAACCTGCTTGGCGGTTTCATACGGTACCTCTTTGGTGGGATCCGCATACTCACCAACAATATTGCTGATAGCCTCGTGCAGGTTTCTTGCTGCTTTCATAATGTGCAGGCCAACCTTACGCTCCTCCGGCATATCGCTCTCAAGCATAAGGTCAAGCAGAAAATCACAGGCGGCGTTTTTTGCCTCTGCCTTTTTGCGGGCCTCACTCATACGGGGGGGGGATGTTCTCATTGAAACGCATAATTTTATGCCTCCTTGGTTATTTTGCGGCAGCCTCAAAGGCAGCCAAAATTTTTACATATTTTTCGTGCTTGGCTTTTGCACGCTTTACAGCGGCAAGCAGCTTTTTGTTGGCACGCTCAATGGCTTGCTTTTCACGGCATTTAAGCTCATACCTGTATTTGGTATCTACAAAGCCGTTGGTGTAGTCAACACCCGCCTGGTGCCAAGCCGCTTTGGTTTCTGCAACCTTGGCGGGCAGGTACCCGCCGAGGGCTGCAATGGTTTCCGTGTTACGGTCCGGCTCCTGGAAAACATAACGGAATAATTTACGGATGTTTGCCAGGGTGCTGTTATCGAAAAACGGATCCGGGTTGATCTGCATAACACAACGCTCTACAAGCACGGTAAGCTGTGTGTTATCCATTGTTTGCCACCTCCGCAAAATCGGCGGCGGCAGGGCTGTAAGGCTCTCGTTTGTCGGTCATAGGTGCAAGGGTGGGCTTGCCCAAAGGCTTAACCACATAGGCACCCAATTTGGCTGCAAATTCAGCCTTGCCCATAAGTTTCTCAAGCTCGGTAAGGGTTTTGGGCTTACGCTCATAAACAAGGGCCTCATCGTACCCGGCAGCGATAACAGCCGCAACGGCTGCATCCGTGTCCGTAAATGTACGGTTGCTCCTGCCCGCTACCGCTTTCCATCCGGGGATGGTACCACCGTTAAGCAGGGCGTTAAGTGCGTACTCCTCAAGATCCTTATACCAGGCCACGAGCTCCTTACCCCTTACAAGCAGATCACCGATCTCCTCATCCGTAAGCACGCCCTGGCCAAAGAGGGGCGGCTTTTCACCGTTCTGCGGTACGCAGTCCTTAAACTCCTCAAGGGCTGTGTTAATGGCAGCACGGGCTTTGCATTGTGCCTTGCCTCTGCAAAAACGGCAATGCTCACCGGGGCAAAATTCACCGAGCCCCATATATGCCTTGGCGGCAGCAGGCTTGATGCTTTCACCCCAAGCACGCAGCTCCTCAACGGTTATGGTTTCGGTGCTGGGCTCATCCTGGATGCGGGGCTGGTCAATGGTCATACACACCTTTTTAATGGTGTTGCCGTAAATAGGTGCGTAGCGTTTCAAAGCACCGAGGGCGTAAAGCCTCATTTGTGCGTTGCCCTCTGCCGATACAGGCACGCCTTTGCCGTGCTTATAGTCGGTAATGTTGAGGGTATCGCCGCCGATCATAATGCAATCGCAGGTACCAAAGCCCTCCGGTACATATTCGGCAAAATCAACCTGCACCTCAACGGCAACGCTGGGCGTGCTGTCATAGGTCATAGCCTTTTCGGTAAGGTGCTCAACATACAGATCCGATGTTTTATCCATTTCATCGGTGTACAGCGGATCCTTTTTGAGTTTGTTAAGGCGGGTGGTGTAAGTACGAGGTGTAAGCTGCGTGGTAAATTTTTTAATTACCTTGAGCTCACAAATAGCGTGGGCAAGTCGGCCCTCCTCTGCGTATTCCGAGGTTTTTTCCGGGAATTGCTCCTCAAATCGAGGGGCGGCTGTGCAATGCAGCCAGCGTGAGGCAGAGGATGCAGACAGCAGAGCGTGTTTTTCCGGTGTCGGCATAATCTTACCCCCCCCTTAAATCTGTGCGCCGAGGGCTCTCAAATCGTTTGCAAAGTTGCCGTACTGTGCGGGATCCAATGCGGTAAGAGCCTCAACCCCGTACTTGGCAAGCAGGCCACAAAGTGCATCCATTTTGCCGGCATCTACAAGTGCCGTGCCGGCTCTTGCAACCATTTCCAGGGTGTGGGTAGGCGCTCCGGTGGGTGCTGGGGGGGCAACGGGAGCCTGGGCAATAGGTGCCTGTGCTACCGGTGCCACGGCAGGTGCCGCCTGCTGTACCACAGCGGGTGCAACGGGAACATTAG
>JAZSNN010000037.1:0-5676 GCA_045536425.1 Oscillospiraceae bacterium | reverse complement strand
TTTTCTTTCATGGTTAGGACCTCCTTGATATATTTTTGTTGGGTTGGCGAACCTCAACTTCAAATATATCAAGGAGTTTTTATTATGTCCATAGCTAAAGCTCTCTTTCCCACTGGCAGAGCCAGTGGTTGCTCAACTAATACAAAGCGGCACCCCAAGTGCATTGGGGTGCCGCTTTTTTGTTATCTTATCCCAGCAACACATCGGTTATCAGCATTATGCAAAAGCCGACTAGTAACGCATAGGTTGCGCCGCGTTCGTTGCCGTGTGCGTGGGTTTCGGGTATCATTTCGTCGCTGATTACATACAGCATTGTTCCACCTGCAAAGGCTAGTGCAAAAGGTAGAATTACCGACGCAACGCTTACTGCAAAATATCCGATTAGCGTTCCCACAACCTCAACAAGTCCTGTTCCCAAAGCACATAGAAACGTCTTTTTCGGTGTTACTCCTGCCGCGAGCATCGGACCTATGATAACCATTCCCTCGGGGATGTTTTGAAGTGCTATACCGCCTGCAATTATCAAGGCTTGGGAAGTATCGCCGGAGCCAAATCCGACTCCCGCCGCAATGCCCTCGGGGAGATTATGTATCGCAATTGCTGTAACAAACAAAAGCACTTTGTTTAAATCTGTGTTACCCTCGTGATGTTCGATATCGGCGCCCACCATCTTGTGTAGATGAGGCACTAGTTTATCAATCAAATTGAGACACAAGGCTCCAACAAATATTCCCGCTGTTGTAATGAGAAGCTTGTATTCACCGCCATATTCAAGCGACGGAAGCACAAGTCCCAAAACTGCCGCAGCAAGCATTATTCCCGCCGCAAAGGACAGCACAATATCAGAAAATTTGTGGGATATTTTCTTGAAAGCAAAACCGATAACTGCACCTATTATGGTCGCTCCACCTACGCCTAGAGCGGTCAACAGCACCATCTTCATAAAAGCATCTCCTTAGAACAAAGTTCCCACAAAATTTGTGGGAACCGAAAACTTATTCTTCGCTGAAGCTATCTTTACCAACTCCGCAGAGAGGACACTCAAAGTCTTCGGGAAGATCCTCGAACTTCGTTCCTGCTGCAATGCCGAGTTCTGCATCGCCTTCAGCCTCATCGTATACCCATCCGCATACGTCACATACATATTTTTTCATAGTTTTTTACCTCCGTTAATTTTTTAAAGTACCAGCGAAGGAGCGCTATACACTCTCGCGGCAAGTTCTTGATTTAACATATACAAGCTCTTAGGGTCGGAGCCAAAGAGTTCCATCTTTGAGATGAGGTCGTTTGCATTTGTTTCCTCTTCTCCCTGCTCTTTGACGAACCAATCCAAAAACTGCATCGTTCTAAAGTCTTTTACATCATATGCCTCGCTGTAGATATTGTTGATAAGCGAGGTAACATATTTTTCGTGCTCAAGGCCTGCAAGAAGAACGTCCATATTGTTTTCGAAAACCTTGTCGGGTTTTGCAATCTCTTTGAGTGTTACCGACATATTTTCATTCTGCAGATAGGTGTAAAAGAGCATCGCGTGGTCTCTTTCTTCCTGTGCCTGAATCATATACCAGTTTGCAAAACCATCAAGACCCTTCGCCTTAAAATAGTTTGAGAAATCCAGATATAAATATGCAGAATAGAATTCCTTATTTATCTGGTCGTTTAAAAGCTCGTGTACCTTTGCGTTCATAGTTGTCCTCCTTATTTTTCTTCAAAATCTGCCGTTATTTTCGGGGCCTTCATATCACTCGCAGAGTTCTTTAACGAGTGCATCAAGCTGTAGTGAGCTTTCTTCGTTTAGCGCTGAGAGAATTTTCACAGTGTTTTCTGCAAATATGAGGTTTTTGCATTTTTCAAGGCTTTCTCTCATAACCTTTGCCGCCATAGGTGCCCAGCTTCCGTTTTCGATGAGCGCTACCGTTCTGTTTTGGAAGTTACGCTCTGTAAGATGTGCGATAAATTCGCGCATCTGCGGGAAGATGTCAGCATTGTAGGTTGTGGTTGCAAGAACAAGTTTACTATATCTAAAGGCATCCGAGACTGCCTCTGCCATATCGCATCTTGCAAGGTCGTAGGTCACTACATTGGGGCATCCGTTTTTGCTGAGCTTGTCTGCCAAGCCGAGCACTGCTTTTTTGGTATTGCCGTAGACCGACGTATATGCTATTACAATGCCCTCTTCTTCGGGCTGATAACTAGACCATTTGTTGTAGAGATCGAGGTAATAGCCGAGATTTTCGGTGAGTATCGGGCCGTGCAGCGAACAGATTTTTTGAATATCCAGTGTTGAAGCCTTTTTGAGAAGAGTTTGCACCTGTGCGCCATACTTTCCGACGATACCGGTGTAGTAGCGTCTTGCCTCGTCTGTCCAGCCCTCTTCAACGTCGAGTGCGCCGAATTTTCCAAAAGCGTCGGCAGAAAAGAGAATCTTGTCAGTAGAGTCATATGCCACAAGCACCTCGGGCCAATGCACCATTGGAGCGGTAACGAAGGTGAGGTTGTGTTTGCCGAGCGCAAGTGTATCCCCTTCCCCTACTACCAACTTTTTATCAGCAAAATCGGTGCCAAAGAAATTTTTCATCATTGCAAAAGCCTTTGCCGATGCAACTATCTTCGTCTCGGGATATGCATTTGTAAAATGCACTATGCTTGCCGAATGGTCGGGCTCCATATGCAAAACTATGAGATAGTCGGGCTTTCTTCCTGCCAGTTCCTTTTGCAGATTATCAAGCCACTCGTGTGTAAAAGCGGCATCAACAGTATCGAAAACCGCAATCTTTTCGTCAATTATAACGTATGAGTTGTACGCCATTCCGTTTGGAACCTTATACTGACCTTCAAAAAGGTCAATTTTGTGGTCGTTTACTCCGATATACTTTATGTCGTCTGTAATATACACTGCTTTTTACCTCTATTGTTTTAATAATTAGATTATACTTCTATTTTTTCAATCTTTCAAGTGCTTAATCAATAATTTTTCCGTCTGTAGATATTGTTACGACCTGCCACGGAATGAACTTTCCGCTCGCCTGTAATGCGCGTTTTACAGCATTTTCTATACCGCCGCAGCAGGGCACTTCCATACGGACAATTTTTACGCTTTTTATATTATTATTTGCAATTATCTGTGTAAGTTTCTCGGCATAATCGCCCTCGTCGAGTTTGGGGCAACCTATCAATGTGATGTGGTTGCGGATAAACTCATTGTGGAAATTTCCGTACGCAAAAGCGGTGCAGTCTGCTGCTATGAGAAGGTTTGCATCCTCAAAGTACGGAGCATTTACGGGCACGAGTTTTATCTGGCAGGGCCATTGCGAAAGCTGACTTGTAACTGTCATTGTTTTGCTCTGCACAGGGGCTTCGCGCTTAATCGTTTTTGACTGTGTTGAGGGGCAACCGCAAGGGAGTTTGACACCGATTTTCTGCATCTTTGCCTGACGCACAGCATCCTCGTCATAAGCAGGAGCCTCACGTTCCTCGAAGGTTATTGCATTTGTCGGACAAGCGGGAAGGCAATCGCCGAGTCCGTCGCAGTAATCCTCACGTGTGAGTTTTGCCTTTCCGTTTATCATCTCTATTGCGCCCTCGTGACACGCTTTTGCACAAGCGCCGCATCCGTTGCATTTTTCTTCGTCTATCTTTATAATTTTTCTTAACATAACTTCCTCCTGATTAAAAACATTTTCCGCTCTTACAATCCTCTGCTACTCCGCAACGGTAGCAAAGCTCGTTGGCACATTGATTAGTTTCAAAAAAGTCTACAATATTTTTCACTGTCGTTTCCGCTATATTTGAAAGTGCCTCTTCTGTCAGAAACGCCTGATGCGACGTGACTATAACGTTGGGCATTGAAATAAGCCTTGCAAGTATATCGTCCTCAAGAATGTGTCCCGAAAAGTCCTCGAAAAACAGTTCAGATTCTTCCTCATAGACATCGAGGCAGGCAGCGCCTACTTTACGGTTCTTGATTCCTGCCAAAAGCGCCTCGGCATCAACCAAAGCTCCTCTCGAAGTGTTGAGTATTACTACTCCGCGTTTGCACTTTGCGAGGGATTGTTCATCTATAATATGATACGTCTCTTCGTTCAAAGGACAATGCAAAGAAATTATGTCGCTCTCCTCAAACAGTTGGTCTAAGGAAACATATTTTATTGTGTCGCCGTTTGCAAGTCCCTCAGTTTGAAACTTATCGTATGCCAAAACCTTCATTCCAAAGCCACGGCAGATGTCGATAAACACTCTGCCTATGCGCCCTGTGCCGATTACACCAACCGTTTTACCGTAAAGGTCAAATCCCGTCATACCCGTGAGACTGAAATTGAAGTCTCTTGTGCGGATATAAGCTTTATGAATACGCCGAATTGAAGTGAGGAGCATCGCCATCGTATGCTCTGCCACCGCATACGGAGAATATGCCGGAACTCTTAACACGTGAATTTTTCCAAAAGCATATTTCATATCCACGTTGTTAAACCCTGCACAACGCAGTGCAATCACCTTTACGCCGAGTTCGCAAAGACGGTCGATAACCTCTGCATTTACAGTATCATTTACGAATACACAGACACCATCACAGCCTTTTGCAAGGTCGACTGTATCCTCATTGAGCTTTGTTTCATAATATTTAAATTTGATGCCGTTTTCTGCGCCGTATTTTTCAAACGACGGTTTGTCGTATGGTTTTGTATCAAAAAATGCTATTTTCATCAGTTTTTCTCCTTGATTTTATGTCTTAATTATAATATAATAAAGCCAAGAAGTATGTTGAATTTTCAACAAAAGGAGAACTTTTTTGAAAAAATATTTGGAAATTTTAAAAAAATGTCCCCTATTCTTTGGAATAGAGGATGAAAAGCTTTTGCTGATGCTCAATTGTTTGGGCGCAAGGGTGGTTTCTTTTGATAAAAAATACACTATCTTTGCAGAAGGGACACCCGCTAAGTACGTGGGCGTTTTGCTTTCGGGAAGTGCACAGATAATACAGATCGATTTCTACGGAAACAGAAGCATTCTCTCCGAAATCTCACCGTCCGAGGTTTTTGCAGAGGCTTTTGCCTGTGCAGAGGTAGGCACGATACCCGTAACGGTAATAGCAAACGAGTCTTGCGAGGTTATGCTCATAAACTCTGACCACATTCTGCACACCTGCTCAAACAACTGCGACTTTCACCAGCAATTGATATTCAATCTTATGAAAGACCTTGCTGTTAAAACGCTGATGTTTCATCAGAAAATTGAGGTTACCTCGAAACGCACGACCCGAGAAAAGCTGATGACATATCTTATGCTACAAGCCAAAAAGGCAGGATCTGACAGCTTTGAGATACCGTTTGACCGTCAGGAGCTTGCGGATTATCTCGAGGTTGACCGTAGCGGTCTTTCGGTTGAAATCGGAAAGCTCAGACAAGAAGGCGTTATCGAAAGTAGGAAAAAACACTTCAAGCTGTTATGAAAAAACCACCTGCAGAGTGAACAAGTCCAGTAAAAACGGACAATAGAAAAATAGAACCCCCTATGGTAGAATAAAAGAAACTACCATAGGGGGAATATTTATGCCAAGAAGTTATCGACATATCAAGGGCTATGAACAGGAAATTTTAGAACTGAAATCACAAGGGCTAACAAAGCGAGAAATTGGAGAAAAGTTTGGGTTCACATACGAACAGGTGCACAACTTCA
>JAZSNN010000013.1:0-31927 GCA_045536425.1 Oscillospiraceae bacterium | reverse complement strand
TCGTCGTGGTACTTCAACAGCTCGACGGAAATGTCATCGGACCCAAGATACTCGGAGACAGTACGGGGCTTCCTGCACTGTGGGTAATGTTTGCCATCATCGTGTTTGGCGGAATGTTCGGATTTGTAGGAATGTTCGTAGGTGTGCCTTTCTTCTCGGTGCTCTACGCCCTGACCCGAGATTACGCACAAAAACGCCTTGAGAAAAAGAAACTTCCCACTTCAACCTCCGACTACTACACCTCGGCACCGATAACCACAAGCGAAAACGAATAGAAAATAACCCGACCCGTCACCTTATCGGTGACGGGCAATTTTTTGTAAAACTGAGAAAAAAGAGTGAATTTTTTGTTAAGGGTATTGACAAAACTGAAGATTAGTGGTACATTATTATTGTAGTTAGCACTCGACACCAAAGAGTGCTAATCGTAAGGAGTGAAAACGGTGGAGATCGGTGAAAGAAAGCTGAAGATTCTGACCGCGATAGTCGAAGAGTATATCAGGGCAGGGGAGCCCGTTGGCTCAAAGAGCCTTGCGGAGATATCCGATTTGGGTGTTTCGCCTGCCACTATTCGAAACGAGATGGCGTCGCTTTTTGAACTTGGACTTCTCGAACAGCCCCATACCTCAGCGGGACGCATTCCGTCACAGCGCGGACTCAGACTGTACGTCGATCTTTTGATGGACCCCGTAGAACCCGACGACGAGCTGAAAGCAAGGATAGACAATATCTTTGATGTTCGCGCGGTAGATATGCAGGGACTTCTCGAACAGATTTCCGAGGCGGTAGCCACAATGACAGGCTGCGCTGTTGTCACAACAGCACCAACCCCTGCTAACGAGCGCATCAGTCGCATAGAGATGATAAAGGTGTCGCCATACAACGTGGTTGCGGTGATAATTACCGCAAACGGCGATGTTCATAGCAAAAACTTCAGACTCGGCTATGATATGAACGCGGGAGCTATGGAATATTTTTCAAACTGGCTCACCGAAAAGGTCGAGGGAATGAAGCTCGGCGAGCTCACACAGAGCTTTATGCAACAGACCGCGATGAGCGCAAAGGAAAATATACTTCTCTTCACACCGCTTCTCGCCGCTATATACGAGCTTGTGTGTAGTCTTTTAAAGACGAATATCCACCTTTGTGGAGATTTAAATCTGTTGTCCTTTGAGAATCTTAGAAATTCGGCCTATGAGATATTCAAGCTTCTCGATGACGAAAAAGAGGTAGAAAACCTCTTTAAAATCGGTTCAAAAACCGTCCGTATCGGCAAGGAATGCCATAGAGCAGAGCTGGAGGACGCAAGTATTCTGGTGCAGGAATACAAGCTTCCAAATGGCTCGGGCGGAGTGATTGGAGTTTTAGGACCGATAAGACAGGATTATAAAAGAATACTTCCTTGCCTTGAGTATTTTGCTATGAATATGGGCAAAATTTTTGATATAGAGGAAGATATAACCGACTCCGAGGAAACGGTAACGAGAGTTTTCCGTCCAAAAGCAAGACTCGAAGGCGGACTTAAATAGGAGGAAAAGACCTTGGCAGAAACAAACGAGAATATGACACAAACCGAAGAGACTGCTGTCGAAGAGATAAACGAGCTCGAAGAAGCGCAGAAGAAAGCCGAAGAGCTAAACGACAGACTCCTTCGCACGATGGCAGAATACGATAACTACCGCAAACGCACCCAGAAAGAGAAAGAATCCATCTATCCCGATGCAATAAGCTTTGCGGTGCAGACAATGCTTCCCGTTATTGACAACTTCGAATTCGCGCTCAAGAGTGAGTGCGCTGACGAGAACTTCAAAAAGGGAATGGAAATGATATTCAACCAGATGTTAGAGAGCCTAAAAGCCCTCAACGTCAGCGAGATAAACCCCGTCGGTCAGCCTTTTGACCCCGAGGAGCACAATGCTGTAATGCACGTCGATGACGATAGCGTTGAGGAAAACACCGTTGTCGAGGTGCTCAGAAAGGGCTATAAACTCGGCGATAAGGTTATCCGCTTCGCAATGGTAAAGGTAGCAAACTGACAGCCGATGGCTGTTTAATAAAAAATAAATCATTTATATAAAAGGAGAAAAGATTATGAGCAAGATTATTGGTATTGACTTGGGTACAACAAACTCTTGTGTAGCAGTAATGGAAGGCGGCGAGGCCGTCGTAATTCCAAACGCCGACGGTGCGAGAACAACCCCTTCGGTAGTAGGATTTCAGAAAACAGGTGAAAGACTTGTCGGTCAGGTTGCAAAGCGTCAGGCAGTAACCAACCCCGATAGAACAGTTATCTCTATAAAAAGAAACATGGGCTCTGACTATAACGTCGATATCGACGGCAAAAAGTATACTCCCCAAGAGATTTCTGCAATGATTCTCCAAAAGCTCAAGGCTGATGCAGAGGCATACCTCGGCGAGACAGTAACAGAGGCTGTTATCACAGTTCCTGCCTACTTCTCCGACGCACAGCGTCAGGCAACAAAGGATGCAGGTAAAATCGCAGGTCTCGAGGTAAAGAGAATCATCAACGAGCCTACCGCAGCAGCACTTGCATACGGCATTGATAAAGAAAACGAGCAGAAGATTATGGTATACGACCTCGGCGGCGGTACCTTCGACGTTTCCATCATCGAGATGGGCGACGGCGTGCAGGAGGTTCTTGCAACCGCAGGTAACAACCGCCTCGGTGGTGACGACTTCGACGAGAGAATTATGAAACACCTCGTCAGCGAGTTCAAAAAGGATTCCGGCATCGACCTTTCTTCTGACAAGATGGCAATGCAGAGACTCAAAGAGGCTGCTGAGAAAGCTAAGATTGAGCTTTCCGGTATGACCCAGACCGCTGTAAACCTTCCCTTCATCACTGCAGATGCAACAGGCCCCAAGCATATGGATATCACCCTCACAAGAGCAAAGTTCAACGAGCTCACAGCAGACCTCGTCGAAGCTACAATGGGCCCCGTTCGTCAGGCGCTTTCCGATGCAGGACTCACCGCCGCACAGCTTGATAAAATCCTTCTCGTCGGCGGTTCTTCGAGAATCCCCGCAGTTCAGGAAGCAGTTAAAAACCTCACAGGAAAAGACCCCTTCAAGGGTATCAACCCCGATGAGTGCGTAGCACTTGGCGCAGCACTTCAGGGTGGCGTTCTCGCAGGTGAAGTTAAAGGACTTCTCCTTTTGGACGTAACACCTCTCTCCCTCGGTCTTGAGACCCTCGGCGGAGTTTGCACAAGAATTATTGATAGAAACACAACCATCCCCACCAAGAAGAGTCAGGTCTTCTCCACAGCGGCTGACAACCAGACCTCTGTTGATATCCACATTCTTCAGGGTGAGCGTGAGATGGCTGCCGACAACAAGACGCTCGGTATGTTCAGACTCGACGGTATCGCTCCCGCACCCCGCGGAATTCCTCAGATTGAGGTTACCTTCGATATCGACGCTAACGGCATCGTAAACGTTTCTGCAAAGGACCTCGGCACAGGCAAGGAGCAGAAGGTAACCATCACATCCTCCACCAATATGTCCAAGGAAGACGTTGAAAAGGCAGTCAAGGAAGCTGAGCAGTATGCTTCCGAGGATAAGAAACGCCGCGAGGTTATTGATATCAAGAATAACGCTGACCAGACAGTATATCAGACCGAAAAGACCATCACCGACCTCGGCGATAAGATAAAGGCTGACGAGAAGAGCGAGCTTGAAACAAAGCTTAATGCTCTCAAGGAAGCTAATAAAGGCGATAATACAGACGATATCAAGGCTAAGATGGAAGACCTCCAGAAGAAGCTCTATGAAATCAGCACAAGAATCTATCAGGAAACAGCGGCTCAGCAGCAGGCACAGCCCGGAGCAGATGCGGGAAATAACGCAGGTGCAGACTATGTTGATGCAGAGTACAAGGACGTAGACGATAACAACTAAGGGATTTAAGGGCGCACAAATGCGTGTGCCCTATACCCATTTAAAAGCGAGGGCATACCTTTGGCAGAGAAAAGAGATTTTTATGACGTGCTTGGCGTTTCCAAGACAAGCACAGACGATGAAATAAAAAAAGCATATAGAAAGCTGGCAAAACAGTATCACCCCGACCTAAACCCAAATGACAAGGAAACCGAAGCCAAGTTCAAAGAGGTAAGCGAAGCCTACGAAATCCTCTCCGACCCACAAAAGAGAGCCCGCTATGACCAGTTTGGCCACGCGGGAGTTGACCCGTCCTACAACGCGGGTGGCGGTGGCGGCTATGGTGGCTTTGGCGGAATGGGCGGATTCGATTTCGACGACCTCGGTGATATCTTCGGTAGCTTTTTCGGCGGCTTTGGCGGCGGCTCCAGACGACAGAATCCCAACGCTCCGCAACGCGGTAGGGATATCAATATCAATGTTACCGTTTCGTTTATGGAAGCGGCTCACGGTGTGAAAAAAGAGGTAACCTATCCGTCTGTTGACAGATGTACCTCCTGTAACGGTTCGGGTGCCGCAGTTGGCTCTTCGCCCGAAACCTGCCCCGATTGTCACGGTACAGGTCGTGTCAATATGACCCAGAGAACACCGTTTGGTATGGTGCAGACCCAAAAGGCTTGCTCCAGATGCGGAGGAAAAGGAAAGGTTATAAAGAATCCTTGTCCCACCTGCTCGGGAACGGGTCGAATGAGAAAATCTCACACGCTTGAGATTTCCATCCCTGCTGGTATCAACGACGGACAGACCATCTCTATCGGCGGTAGAGGCGAAGCGGGAACAAACGGCGGTGGCTACGGAGACCTCTTGGTAACAGTTTCTGTACGTCCCGATGCACTTTTTGAGCGCGATGGCTACGACGTTTGGTGCACCATCCCGATAACCTTCACACAGGCGGTTTTCGGTGCTGAGCTCACTGTCCCCACCGTCGATGGCAGGGTTAAATATCAGATACCCGAGGGCACACAGGCGGGAACAACCTTTAGACTCAAGGGTAAGGGTATTCAGTACTTAAATAGCAAGGGCAGAGGCGACCAGTACGTAAAGGTCAATATCGAGGTTCCCAAGAATCTGTCCTCCAAACAAAAAGAAGCCCTCAGAGAGTTCGAAGCGCTCAGCGAGGACGACAAAAACTACGAGAAACGCAAGAACTTCTTTGATAAACTAAAGGATGTGTTTTTTATTTAAACAAAAGCGGCGCGGTCTTTTTGACCGCACCGTCGTTTCTTTTGAATATTATATAGTGTCAAAGCCTTGCTTGAGGTCTGCAAGAATATCATCAATGTTCTCAAGACCAACGGAAAGTCTGACCATTCCTGCGTCAATTCCTGCCGCGACAAGCTGCTCGTCGGTGAGCTGTCTGTGTGTCTCGCTTGCGGGGTGAAGGACGCAGGTGCGGATGTCTGCAACGTGTACCTGATTGGAAGCGAGTTTGAGGGAATCCATCCACTTCATAGCAGCCTCTCTGCCACCCTTGATAACAAAGGAGATAACACCGCTCGTACCTTTGAGATACTTTTGCGCGAGCTCGTAGTTCTTTTTGTCACTCTTGAGTCCGGGATAGGTGACACTCTCGACCTTGTCGCAATTTTCAAGGAATTCAGCAACGGTCTGCGCGTTCTCGCAGTACTGCTTCATTCTGACCGCAAGGGTCTCGAGTCCGAGATTGAGAAGGAAAGCGGAATGTGCAGAAGGATAAGCACCAAAGTCGCGCATCAACTGCATTCTAGCTTTGATAATGAATGCCGCCTTGCCATATTTTTCGGTGTAAACAATGCCGTGATACGACTCGTCAGGCTCGGTAAATTCGGGGAAGTTTCCGTTTGCCCAGTTAAAGTTACCGCTGTCAACAATAACACCGCCAACCTGCAAAGCGTGTCCGTCCATATACTTTGTTGTGGAATGGATAACGATGTCTGCGCCATACTCGATAGGCTTGCAGAGAACAGGTGTAGCAAAGGTGTTGTCAACGATGAGCGGAACGCCCATTTCGTGAGCGATGTTAGCAAAACGCTCGATGTCGAGAACAGAAAGAGCGGGGTTAGCAATGGTCTCGCCAAAGAAAGCCTTTGTGTTTGGCTTGAACGCCTTTTTGATGTTCTCGTCGGTGTCGTTCTTGTCAACGAAGATGCACTCGATACCGAGCTTTTTAAAGGTGTATGCGAAAAGATTGAATGTTCCACCATAAATCTCAGCAACGCTGATAATGCTGTCGCCCGCCTTGCAGATGTTGAGAATGGTCAAAAGCGAAGCTGCCTGACCCGACGAGGTGCACATAGCACCAACGCCACCCTCAAGTGCCGCAATCTTTTCCTCAACCGCCATAACTGTGGGGTTTTCAAAACGGGAATAGATGAGCGATTTTGTGGGGTCGTCAAACACTGCCGCAACCTCTGCTGTAGAATCGTATACATAGGTGGTGCTCTGTACTATCGGCACCACGCGGGGTTCGCCGTTTTTGGGTGTGTAGCCTGCGTGCAGGCATTTTGTTTCGTCTCTCATAATAGGGTCCTCCTGATTTATTCCTCAAACGCGCCCGTTGCTTCGGGGGCATTTCTCATAGTCATTTCGATCCATTGCTGTCTTGTGATAAGTACCTGTCTCGGCTTTGCGCCCTCAAAGGGACCTACAATACCGCGACCTTCGAGTTGGTCGATGATTCTCGCCGCTCTTGCATATCCGAGCTTCAGCTTTCTCTGCAACAAAGAGGTAGAAGCCTGCCCTGCCTCGACGACAACCTCAATAGCCTGCGGGAGCATCTCGTCCTCGTCGCTTGAATCAGCACCGTCGCTGTCACGAGCGGTATTCTTTGCCTTTTCCTGAGCGGCAAGACGGTTTATCTCTTCGCTGATGTGCTCGTCATAATCGGCAGCCTTGCCGGATTTAATAAATTCAACGACACTCTCTACCTCGGAGTCTGTAACAAAACAACCCTGAATACGAATGGGCTTTGATGTTCCCATCGGATAGTAGAGCATATCACCGCGTCCGAGAAGCTTTTCAGCGCCGCCCGCGTCGATGATGGTTCTGGAGTCGACCTGCGACGATACCGCAAACGCAACACGGCTAGGAATGTTAGCCTTGATGACACCTGTGATAACGTCAACAGAGGGTCTTTGCGTTGCAATAACAAGGTGCATACCCGCCGCACGAGCCATCTGTGCCAAACGGCAGATAGCATCCTCAACCTCGTTGGGAGCCGCCATCATAAGATCGGCAAGCTCGTCGATGATAATAACGATGTGCGGAAGCGCCTTGATGTCGTCCTTGGTTTCTGCAAGCTTGTTGTAGCCCTTGAGGTCGCGAACACCGGTGTCGGCAAACAGCTTGTAACGGTTGAGCATCTCTGTAACCGCCCAGTTTAGAGCACCTGCGGCTTTTCTCGGGTCAGTGACAACGGGAACAAGAAGATGTGGAATTCCGTTGTAAACACCGAGTTCAACAACCTTCGGGTCTATCATAAGAAGTCGAACGTCATCGGGTGAGGATTTGTACAAAAGACTCACAATCATAGAATTGATGCAGACCGATTTACCCGAACCAGTAGCACCCGCAATGAGTACGTGTGGCATCTTGGAGATGTCACCGATTGCAATCTTACCGTCGATGTTTTTACCGATTGCAAAGGACAAATCGCTCTTTGCATCTACAAATTCGTTGGAATCGATGATATCGCGGATACGAACGATGCTGACGTTCTTGTTGGGTACCTCGATACCTACAGCCGCTTTGTTGGGGATAGGAGCCTCGATACGAACACCCGAAGTCGCGAGATTTAGCGCGATGTCGTCGGAAAGTCCCGTAATCTTGCTTATCTTAACACCTGCAGAGGGCTGAAGCTCATATCTTGTAACCGCAGGACCGCGGCAGATGTCGGTGATTCTAGTCTGCACACCAAAGCTCTGCAAGGTTTCAACAAGCTTCTGAGCGTTGGAGCGAAGCTCCTGCTCGATGTTTTCTTCGTTAACGTTGTCGGCTTCGGTGAGAAGGGAAATCGGCGGGAAGTGGTAAACCGCTTTTTCCTCGATGTTTTCGATAACCTCTTGTACAAAAGCACCTGTCTGCTCCTCAACTTCCTCGCGGGTCATCTGCTTTTCCGCTTCGGCAGCTTCGTCAAATTCGGTGACGGTTACCAGCTTGTCCTCGGGAATTTCGCGGGTTGCTGCAGCCGCTGCAATGAGCGGGTTGGTCGCAGGAGCGGGGGTAGGCTGTTTTTTGGAAACTACCTTCTGCACGATGTCGTCAATCTGCAGAGCGGGTCTGTTTATGTCCTCGGCTGAGGGAATGATTTCGGCATCGTCCTCAACCTCGTCAACCGGCTTCAGACTAGCTACCTTGGTGAGCCCTGCTGCCGCCTCGGTGAGCTTTGTTTTGTTGGAGGTTACGGGATGCTGGGGAAGCTCGTCAGGCTTGTTTTCGTCTATAGGAACGTCGATATTAAACTTTGCCTGCTTGCGCTTTTCAGCAAACTCGTGATACTCACTCTGTATCTTGCGAACGGGCTTGCTTGCTTTTCTGAGAAAATCGGAAAGTGTTGTGCCCGTTATTATGAGCAGAAGCACAAACACCAAAATTATCATAACGATGGTGGCGCCAACCTTGGTCAAAAGCTTGATGAGAGGCCAACCGATAAGTACAGCCGCAACACCGCCGCTCTTTAGCGCAACACCCGATTCAAACAGTACCTTGAAGGTATCTGCAAAACCGGTAGTTGTTATATCGACAGAGGAAAAAGCCTGCGTCAAGGCAGACAGCAGAAGCACCAGCACGACACCGCCGAGTGTTCTTACAAGTGTCGAAGCACCGGGACGGTCAAAAGCCGCAATGACCGATATGTAGATAACGATGGGAGCAATGAGAAAACCGCACCAGCCGAACATACCAAACAGGCAGTTTCTCATAAATCCCCAAAAGCTTCCCAAATCGAGAATACTCAAAAAGAACAGAAATACACCCACCGCAAATGCGACAATGGCTTTCACCTGCTTTTTATACTTGAGCTGCTTTTCGTCGAGCTCCTTTTTGTTTGTGTTAGCTTTGGATTCGCTCTTTTTTGTACTTCTTCTTTTTTTGTTAGCCATTTTTATACCTCTCAAACACTAAAGGTGAATACGGGATGACCGATTACAAGACCGATGATTCCCAGTATAACGGTCACAAGACCGAGCACGAGCGTGTACCACGCGAATATAGTAAATTTGTCGTTTTTGACGAGGAAGTTTACCATCTTTATCGAAGCAAAGCCTACAACCGCCGCCACGACAATGCCGATGATGCTCTGTATGGGCTCGAGCGGAGCGACAGCACCGTCAAATTCGCCACCCAAAAGGTCTTTTATCTCCAAAATGTTTGCCATCAGTACGGGCGGGATGCCCATAATGAAGGAAAACGAAACGGCATACTCTCTCGTGAGTCCGCACATAAGACCCGTGGAAATTGTCGAGCCCGAGCGGGAAAGACCCGGTAGGGGAGCGATACCTTGAACAGTACCGATGATGAGTGCGTCCTTGTAACTCATATCCGCTGCTGTCTTTTTACCCTTTACAACTCGGTCGGAGATGAAAAGAAGTGCCGAGGTGAGAAGGAAGCAGAATCCCTCGACCACAATGTCGGTGTCTGCAGAAAGCCTTGTATAAAAATCGCTGAGAAAATAGAAGAATAAAAGCGGAATCTCAGCCACGATAATGAGTAGCACCATTCTTCGTTCGGGAGAAGCGTTTTTGATGCTGAACTTCTTTGTAAAGATGTCTTTTACCATCTTGAAAAATTCCAAAATCAAAGCCCAGATGGTTTTGTAGAAAGCGGCAAATACCGCAACGAGCGTTCCAAAATGTAAAAGTATGGAATAGCTTGCCGCTGCCTCACCGCTGATGCCAAAGAAATACTGCAAAAGCGAGAGATGACCCGAGCTCGATATAGGTAAAAATTCGCTCAAGCCCTGAACTATGCCCTGAATTAACGCCTCAAAAATTGACATACGCTGTCTCCTTTATATGTATTGCGGAAAGTCAACCTAAAAACTCTCCGCCAATGGTGTATCTTTTGTCGAGAAATTTTTTGGGGTCGGTGGAAATCACCCTCGAAAGATAGGTTTTGCCACCTTGTTCGTAACACTCAAAAAAATCGTTTTCGACCTTTGTCGTCTTCATCTCGCAGGGCTCGAGCGGGAAAACCTGCTCAGCGCTCAGCATCGTGTACAGAAACATCCTTTTCCTCCTCGATCATAGAATAAAGTTCTTCGATCGCATCGGAAAGAGAACCGAGCCTGTCGATGATTCCTTCCTTGACAGCCTGCTCACCGTCGATAATAGTGCCAACGTCCATAACCATCTCGCCCGTCTGCATCATAAGCGCGTGGAGTCTGTCGGCATCAACCTTTGAGTTTTGGACAATAAAGTTTATGGTGCGTTCCTGCATTTTATCAAAATAAGATAAGGTTTGCGGAACTCCCAAAACAAGTCCGTTCATCCTCACGGGATGTATTGTCATTGTCGCCGATGGTGCGATAAACGAGCACCTCGCGCTCACCGCAAGCGGAACACCGATAGAGTGACCTCCGCCCAAAACGAGCGACACAGTCGGCTTCTTCATTCCCGCGATCAGCTCTGCAATCGCGAGTCCCGCTTCAACGTCGCCTCCGACGGTGTTGAGAACAATGATAAGCCCTTCAATTTCGGGGTCTTGTTCAATCGCTACAAGCTGTGGAATAACGTGTTCATACTTTGTGGTTTTGTTCTGTGGCGGGAGAATGAAATGCCCCTCAATCTGTCCAACAATGCTCAGACAATGGATAACGTATTTCCCTCTTGCCGAGGTCACCGAACCCATTTCGATAATCTGTTCTGAGCGGGAGTCAATGCCCTTTTCATCGTTTTTTGTGTTATCAGACATATAAAGCGCCTCCGAAAATATTCTACCTGAAATATTATTCACAAAAAGGCGGTTTTATATGCTATAAACCTCACATTTCATTATACCAATATTCTTTTGATTTTTCAACTGTTATGTAATAAGTACAACCCCAAAAACTGTATAAATTAACATAAAAAACAAAAGGGGAAGATACCGTTGAAGGAAGAAACATCGTTTTTACCCTCGCCACCCGATTATCAGTGGATTTGCGCCTCTGTTTTTGAACTGAAAAAGCGCGAAAAGTTCAAGGTTTTTTCGATAGGTCGAAGCGTTCTCGGTAGAAATATCTACGCTTTAGGAGCGGGGAAACTCAGAGGCAGTACACTCTTTGTCGGAGGGGTCCACGCGCTCGAGTGGCTGACCACACTACTGCTTTTCAGATTCTGCTTTGACCTTTCAAAAAGGGAAGAGGTGCTGTCCCGCCTCGAAAACAGGGGAGTTATAATAATCCCGTGTTTGAATCCCGACGGAGTGGAAATAGTTTTGAACGGACTCAAGGGCGCAAAAGAACGCGCAGACTTTGTAAAAATGATATCAAACGGCGACCTTTCAAAATGGCAGGCAAATGCAAACGGTGTCGACCTAAATCATAACTTTGACGCAGGCTTTAACACCCTCAAAAAGCTCGAAATAAACGCCGGTATAATCTCGCCGTCACCCACACGCTATGGCGGAGAATATCCCTTCAGTGAGCCCGAAACCAAAGCTCTCGCCTCAATCTGTAGGCTTTTTGACGTGCAGACTGCTTTTGCCTTTCATTCGCAGGGAGAAGAAATTTTTTATCAGTACGGCAAAAATACTCCTACCCGTTCGCGACTGATGGCAGAGCTTCTTGCACAGTCGAGCGGATATAAGATTTCAACCCAAGACGGACTCGCATCTCACGGAGGCTTCAAGGATTGGTTTATCGAAAAGCTGTCCCGCCCAGCCTTTACAATCGAGATCGGAAAAGGCAAAAACCCCCTGCCGATACAAGACCTTGACAGCATTTATGAAAGACTTGAAAAAACACTTTATCTCGCTTTGACGCTGTGAGTTCACAAAATGTTATTGAAATTATTGCTTTATTAGAGTATACTTGTTAGTAGATAATAAAAGCGGAAGGATGATAACGATGACAAGAAAAATCACCGCGGTCATATTAGCGCTGATAATGCTTTTGAGCATTACCTCCTGCGCTCTATTCGAGGAGCAGAAAACCGAGATAGACGAAACGCTCTTCGATTTTGAAACACAGCTTTCTCTTCCAAAAGAAGGGGAGGAGATAGCGGTAGTCACCACCTCGTTTGGAACCTTCAAGATGAAGTTTTTCCCGCAGTATGCACCAAATGCAGTTGAAAATTTTATAACCCTTGCAAAAGAAGGCTACTACAACGAAAGCTACGTGTTCTGCGTCGACCCTAACAATGCTTTTATGGGTGGCTCGCCCGACAATCAGGGGATCGGGTATAAAAGTATCTTCAACGAGGGAAAACCCTTTGACAATGAGTGTACCGATGCACTTTGGCACTTCTCGGGCTCGGTATCCGCTATCAGCACCGAAACGGGCAAGGGCGACAGCCGATTTTTGATTTTGGGTAACGTAACTGTTCCCGATAACACCATCAAGAGTATGCAAAGATATGGCTACCCAGAGTCGCTGGTAGAACAGTACCAAAACAACGGCGGAGCACCGTCTCTCGACGCAAGACACACCGTCTTTGCACAGATTTTCGAGGGAATCGAAACAGTAAACGCTATCAACAAGGTAGAGCTCGAAGATAAAACAGGAAGACCTCTGACCGATGTTAAGATAGAAAAAATTGAAATCATAAGCTATGGAGAAGAAAAATGAAAAAACTTATAGGACTAATCTGTCTCGTTCTCGTGACACTTACAATAGCCTCTTGCTCAGAGGAAAGGGTAACGGGCGACGAGCTGTTAAAGAAAGGAAATGAAGAAATGTTGCAGTTTTCACAACTCAAAGAAAATGAAACCATCGCTACCATAAAGACCACAATGGGTGATATCAAGATCAGATTTTTCCCCGAAAAAGCACCCAAAGCGGTAGAAAACTTCATCGGTCTTGCAAAAAAAGGCTACTATGACAACGTCACCTTCCATAGAGTAATCAAGGACTTTATGATTCAGACAGGCGACCCCACAGGCACAGGCTACGGCGGAGACAGCATCTGGGGCGAGCCCTTTAAAAACGAAGTAAACCTCGAGCTTTTCCACTTCTATGGCGCGGTTTCAATGGCAAATACAGGCGACACTTGCTCCAACACAAGTCAATTCTTTATCGTACAGAACAGCTCTGTTGAGGCTGATATCCTAAAGCAGATGGAAAGCGCAGGCTGGCCCAAGGCTGCAGTTGAGCAGTACAAGGCTGTTGGCGGAACCTATTGGCTCGATACAAAGCACACCGTTTTCGGTCAGGTTATCGAGGGAATGGACGTTGTTGAAGCTATCGCAAACGTTGACGTAAACGCAAACTCCAAGCCTAGAGTTGACGTTCTCATTTTGACAGTTGAGGTGTCTGAATAATGGCAGTTCGATTCAACGAAGACAAGGAAGTCGTAAAGAAAATAAAAGAGGGACTAAAGATGCGCGACGGCTACTGCCCCTGCCGTCTGCCCAAAACCGAGGAGTTTAAATGCATCTGCAAGGAATTCAGAGAGCAGATAAACGACCCCGATTTTGAAGGCTATTGTCACTGTATGCTTTACTATAAATCCAAAGATTAAAAAATTCCCCGATGGAAAATCCATCGGGGAATAGCTTTTTTAAAGAACCTTTGAAAGAAAATCGCGGAGTCTTGGGTTTTTGGGATTTGAGAAAAATTCCTCGGGAGAAGCCTCCTCCAGAATCAACCCCTCGTCCATAAATACCACGCGGGTAGCAACCTCGCGCGCAAAACCCATTTCGTGAGTGACGACAACCATCGTCATTCCGTCCTTTGCGAGCTCTTTCATCAGCTCCAAAACCTCTCCGACCATCTCGGGATCGAGTGCGGAAGTAGGCTCGTCAAAGAGCATAACCTGCGGGTTCATCGCAAGGGCACGAACAATAGCGATTCTCTGCTTCTGTCCTCCCGAGAGCTGTGAGGGATAGGCTTTTGCCTTTTCCTGAAGACCAATTCTTTTCAGAAGTGCCATAGCTTTCTCGTTTGCTTCTTCCTTGCTCATAAGTCCGAGCTCAACGGGAGCCAAGGTTATGTTTTTGAGAATGGTCAGGTGAGGAAACAGATTAAAGTGCTGAAACACCATGCCCATCTTCTCGCGGAGCTTGTTTTTGTTGCAGGACTTTGCAAGAATGTCCTCACCGTCAAAGTATATAGCACCGCCCGTAGGCTTTTCAAGGAGATTCAGACAACGCAAAAACGTCGATTTTCCCGAGCCCGAAGGGCCGATGACAACCACAACGTCGCCTTTTTTGATATCCTCGTTGATTCCGTTGAGAACGTTGAGCTTTCCAAATGATTTTTGCAGATTATCAACCTTTATGAGAGTTTTATCAGTGGTCACTGTTTCTCAACCTCCTCTCAAGGATGCCCACAAGCCAGGTAAAGAACATAACGATAACAAGGTAAATAAGCGCCACTGCGATAAGTGGCATAAATGCCGAGTATGTACGGCTTCGGATGATATCTCCGCCCTTTGTGAGATCCTGCAAAGCGACGTAACCCGCAACCGAGGTTTCCTTTATGAGCACGATAAACTCGTTTGCAAGGGTGGGGAGAATGGTTTTAAACGCCTGCGGAATAATAATGTGCCACATTGTCTGCACATAGTTGAATCCAAGGCTTCTTCCTGCCTCAAATTGACCCTTGTCGATGGACATAATACCGCTTCGGATTATCTCAGCAACGTATGCGCCCGAGTTAATACCAAACGCAAGGGAAGCAATGAGCACCTTGTTTGTGAGCGACGCGAGGATAACATAGTATATGAGCATCAGCTGAACGACAACGGGAGTACCGCGGATAACGGTGAGATACACGCGGCAAACCTTGTCAAAAAACTTTAAAAAGAACCTTCCGATACCGGGGTTCATATCATCAACGGTCTTGTCGTGTGTCGAACGAACGACCGCCACAACAACACCGATAGCGATACCCAAAAGAAGAGCGAAGAAGGTAACTTCAAGGGTGGTCAAAAGACCGTCAGTAAGGTATTTCCAACGGTTGTCTACCACAAAGTTCAGGACAAATTCGTCTGCAAAATCGTTCCACATAAGAACGATAGAGTCCCAAACCATCAAAAACCAATCCTTTACAGAACTAAAAAATTCCTGCATCAGATCACCTCTCTGAAAATCAATAGAATAGCCCCCGAAAAACGGGGACTATCTCACAAACTAAAGTAAATTACTTGTTGTTAGCAGCCACAAAAGCCTTTGCAGGCTCGTTGTCTATGATGACACAGTCAACCTTGCCGGTGATAAGAGCCTGAACAGCGTCAGCGCCCTTGCTGTATCTCTCTACAACAGCGGTAGGCTCACCCTCTTCGGGTTCCTCGAGGTCCCAGGTGGAGTAGAGGTCGCCGGTAGTACCGGTCTGAACGCCAACCTTCCACTTGCTTCCGTCAGCCTTGAGAGCAAAAAGGTCATCAACTGTTGTGAGCTCGGAGCCCTCTGCAACGATAACAACCTGAACGCCTGTAGCATAAGAGGTAGAGAAGTTAACCTGCTCTTTTCTGTCCTCGGTAACAGTCATACCGGCCATACCGAAGTCAACCTTGTCAGACTGAATAGCAGCGATGATAGCGTCAAACTCCATATCCTCGATAACGAGCTTTTTGCCGAGCTTGTCAGCGATAGCAGCAGCTACCTCAGCATCGATACCGATGATCTTTCCACCCTCAATATACTCATAAGGGGGGAACTGAGCGTTTGTGCCCATCTTGATTTCTTCCTTGCCCTCAACGTCCTGCTGGAAAACGAGGTCGTTTTCAACACCGGAGATGTACTTGTCAACGATCTTCTGAACAGTACCGTCAGCGATGAGGTCCTTCAAAGCAGCATCAACGTCAGCGAGGAGCTGTTCGTCAGCCTTGTTAAGAGCGATAGCGTAATCCTCAACAGCATATTCTGTATCAAGGATTTTGAGTGTTACGTCCTTAGCGCCGCAACCTGCAAAGCAAGCGACAACCATAAGAACTGCAAGTGTCAAAGCAATAATCTTTTTCATGATTTTTCCTCCAAAATATATGCACCAAAGTGCTGATATTTATAATTATACACTCTTTTTGCAAAAATGCAATAGGAAAATGTAAAAAAATACAAAAAATTTTAAATTTTATGTATTTTCACATAAAAGACCGCTTGTTTTGAGGGTTTTGAGCATATCTGCATAAATTTCGCACTCAACAACACGTTCTTCGGGGTCGCTCGGGGTAGAAAAGGTCAACTTACGGCAATGCAACGCGTGTCTGTCCATAATTGAATGGTCGCCGCCGTATAGTTCGTCACCGATGAGCGAATGACCTATGTGCGAAAAATGAACACGGATTTGATGTGTGCGCCCTGTTTCTAAATGTATATTTACAAATGAATATGCATCGTTTTTGCATAAACATTCATAATGTGTGACTGCTCTCTGCCCGTTTTCCATAACCTTGCGGGTTATTTCACACTCGTCCTCTCTGCCGATAGGTGCATCGATCCTGCCCTTGTCATCGACTTTGCCGCTGACTATTGCGCAGTACTCTTTTTGAAGTTTCCCGCCCAAAAGCGAGGCGGTCAGCTGATTTTTTGCACAGGCAACTAATCCCGAGGTGTCACGGTCAAGTCGGTTGAGACAACGGAATGTAATGTTTTCTCCGCGCTGTTTCATCAGATATGCAAAATAATTTTGCAAAGTGTCTGCGGGATGAAGCTTTGATTGATGACACGGCATAAAGGGAGGCTTGTTGAATATGATAATGTCATCATTTTCAAAAACAATCGGCACCTCCACTTCAAATAGAGGAACCTCCTTTGCCTCATCTTGCAGACGTATTTTCAGCTCATCGCCTTCTTTCAGGCGCACAACAACAAAGACGTGTTCACCGTTTAGACGGATGGAATCCACGTCTTTTTTAATGCGTATTATCTGACGGGTGGAGTAGCCGTGGATTTTTTTGAGAAAATCCTTTATGGTCATTCCATCGTGCTCTTTTCCTATAATATAGGTCGCACTGTACATATACTACTGCCTTTCAAGAAAGGTGTTCAAAACGCTTCTCATATCACTCGCAAGGTACAACGAGCCGCAAACAACGAGCGCCTGGTCTTTTTCAAGCCTTTCAATGCTGTATTCCACCGCATTGTTGTACTCTTCAAAGTAGGTAGCCTTTGTGTACTTCATCGCGACGTTTGCAAGTTTCTTGCAATCGAGCTTTCTCGGGTTGTTCGGTGTCACCGCAACAAACTCACTGCCAAGAGGCGCAATCAACTCCACAACACTCTCAAAATCCTTGTCAGCGAGCATACCCATAATAATGATAGGCTTTGTAGGAAGTTTTTTCAAGCTGTCGGCCAAGGTCTGTGCTCCCGCGAGATTGTGCGCTCCGTCAACGATGATGAGCGGTTTTTTTGACATTATCTCCATTCGAGCGGGAAAAACGGTATCGCTGATACCCGACGAAATGTCCTCGTCTGTTATACTAAATCCCGCACTTCGAACAATCTTCAGAGCCTCGATTGCGGTAATTGCGTTTTTGATTTGGTGGCTTCCCAAAAGCTTTGGCGAAATCTCAAAGCCGTCGTAGATAAAACGTGTGTCAAAAAGCTCATTTGAAAGAATTTGTACGGAATTGAAATTAGGTACTGTCAATCTGCACCCCTTCACCGCACAGCTTTCCATAATAACAGCCAAAACCTCTTCGTCCTGCTCGGGATAGGTCACTACGGGACGGGTGGGTTTTATGATGCCGCACTTTTCAAACGCGATTTTTTCCAGCGAATCCCCCAGAATATTCACGTGGTCAAAGCTGATGGAAACGATAACACTCACGATAGGGGATAAGATAACGTTTGTCGCGTCAAACCGTCCGCCCAAACCGACTTCAAGACAAACCACGTCGCAATTTTTCTTCGCAAAATACAAAAACGCTGCCGCGGTGATAAGCTCAAACTCGGTAATCTGCAACCCGCGTGATTTCATATTCTCATAGTGGGGCATAATCTCCCCGATAACTTCGCAGAGGTCGTCCTCGCTTATGTACTCGCCGCAAAGCTGAATCCTCTCGCGAAAATCAACGACATACGGCGAAATATACGCGCCAACCTTGTACCCCGCTTTTTTCAGCACCGAGGCACAATACATCGTCACCGACCCTTTTCCGTTGGTGCCGGCGACGTGGATGAATCTGAGTTTTTCTTGCGGATTTCCCAAGAGATTGAGAAGCTCCGAAATTCTCTCGAGCCCCGGCACAGAGCCAAATCGGTCGAGAGAATGTATAAATGTCAAGCATTCATTATAGGTCATTTCAAAAGTCCTTTAAAGAAGATTCATTCCGTTGATGTTGAGTACAAAACGAAGCTTTAAAAACTCAGCCGCGCGCTTGCACAAAAGCATACGGTTTAAGAATATCTCAAAATAGCTCACAACCGAGGCTATTTCGGTGTCGATTTCGAGGTCGAGCTCAATAGCAGTCATCTCGTCTGCAAAATGCAGGTTGCTCTTTACAACCGCGTAGTTTACACGGTCGTGAATGTCAAAGGTTGCAATTTCGGTGTTTCTCACCCTCGACCTGCGAACGTCGCTCTTGTCGGCGAGGATGAGCGCTGCCGCAACCGCGTTTATGGGAGATGCGGTCGACTCGTCGTGATTTCCGATAGCCGAAACGATGGTAGCAATCTCTTCGGGGTCCATTTCTAGCTTGTCCAGAATACGAAAAGCCATAACCGCACCGCTCTGCGCGTGGTCAATGCGGTTTACGATGTTTCCGATGTCGTGCATATATCCCGCGATTTTCGCAAGCTCACACACGCGCTCGTCATATCCCAAATCTCTGAGAATACCGCTCGCAGTTTCGGCACATTTTGTAACGTGAGCCGCGTTGTGCTCGGTAAACCCGAGAACTTCAAGTGCCTCGTCGGCTTTTCTTATATATGTTTTAATCTGAGGATTGTTTTTAATATCGTTAAAGGTCAGCAAAAATATCACTCCTTACAGTAATATGATACCGATTTTACCGAAAAAATGCAATAGAAATTTGATTGTTCACAAAAAGTCCTTTTATTTGCCTGGAAAATGGTGTATAATTAACCTAACACCATAGCTTCGGAGGAAATTATGAGTAGATACGATAATGTCCAATGTCCCGTTTGTAATAAAAAATTTGCAGAAGGCGACGACGTAGTCGTTTGCCCGATTTGCGGTGCGCCGCATCATAGAGAGTGCTATCAGTCTGAGGGTAAATGCCATTTTGAAGAGCAACACGCTTTGGGTAAACAGTGGAAAGACCGCCATGAAGAACAGGAAGCAAAGGCGGAAAACGACCCCAAGAAATGCCCCAAATGCTCGGCACCCAATCCTCCCGACGGAATATTCTGTCAGGTTTGCGGATATCCCATGAGGGAGCCAAAGTCCGAAGATGAAGCGCCAAAATATAACCCGTACGGCATACCGCCGATAGATATTACTGCTTTCACTACACCCTACGGCGGAGTAAATCCCGAGGAAGAGATTGACGGAGTGACCGCAAAGGAACTCGCTCTGTTCGTGGGTGATAACTCGTTTTACTACGTACCGAGAATAAGACATATGAAAAAAACCGGCAAAAAAGCGTCGTGGAACTGGTCGGCATTTTTCTTCAACTTTATGTACTATTTCAACCGTAAGATGTACGTAATGGGCGCTCTTATGCTCGCGCTTTATATACTTTCGATGGTTCCTGCGTTTGTTTTTGTATACCATCTTTTTATGAGAAACCCCGATGTGATAGCGATGGGCGATCCGTATATGTTAAATTATAACGGACTCGACGCGCTGATGTGGGTGTCGGATATCGCAAGATACGTTTATATGGGCGTTTCTACAATAAGCGGAATATTTGCAAATAAACTGTACACCAATTTCGTGTATAAAAAGATAGCGGAAGTTCGAAGAGAGCTCGGTAACGTCGATAGAAACTCAAATGAATACACAACCGCTCTTTCGAGAGAAGGCAGAACAAACCGCGCCCTTGCAATAGGCTCAGCGGCAGCGGTAATAGCAGGTGTGTTCATCGTTGCAATGGTTATATCCGTGCTCACTCTGCCTGCTGTTGTATAGGAGGTACTATGGCAAAGATAACTGTTTTGGGCTCGGGCGGTTTTGGAACCGCACTCGCGGTGCTCTGCCACAAAAACGGCCACGATACAACCCTTTGGTCGCTCTTTGAGGAAGAGATAGCAACTATAAAAAAAGACCGCGAAAACAAAAAACTTCTTCCAAATATAAAACTCTCAGAGGAGATAACCCTCACCAGCGATATCTCCTGTACTGCCGATGCCGATGCGGTGATATTTGCAGTGCCGTCCTTTGCTGTGAGAGCAACAGCACACCTCGTCGCAGAAAAGATAAATAAAAACGCAGTGGTCATAAACGTCGCAAAGGGCTTTGAACCCGAAACCCTGAAAAGACTCTCGGAGGTTATTTCCGAGGAACTGCCCGAGAACAAAATCGTCGCAGTTTCGGGCCCCTCACACGCCGAGGAAATCGCGCTCGAAATGCCAACCACCGTGGTTGCCGCGAGTGTTGATAAGGATGCCGCCGTGTATGCACAGCATCTTTTGATGAACAATAGACTCAGAATCTACTGTAACGACGACGTCGTGGGTGTAGAGCTTGGCGGAGCGCTCAAAAATATCATCGCTCTTGCCGCAGGAATAGTTGATGGTCTCGGCTTTGGCGATAATACAAAAGCCGCGCTTATGACACGCGGAATGGCGGAGATTTCAAGGCTCGGTATCGCAATGGGCGCGAGAATGAGTACCTTCTCGGGACTCACGGGAATAGGAGATTTGATAGTGACCTGTACGAGTATGCACTCGCGAAATCGCAGAGCGGGAATACTCATAGGAAAGGGAACACCCGCAAAGGACGCGATAAAAGAGATAGGAATGACCGTCGAAGGCTATATCTCAGCAAAAAGTGCCTATGAGCTAGCAAAACGCTATGAGGTGGAAATGCCGATAATCGAAGAGATCTACAAGGTGCTCTACGAAAACGCCGACGTAAACCAAACCGTCCAAAACCTCATGACCCGCCCCAACATCAACGAATTCGAAGAAGTGTGGAATATCAATAAATGATAAAAAGCCGACCATAAAGGTCGGCTTTTTTGTCATTTGATTGCGAACTCACTTTTTCTTCTATCCAGTATGTCATTTGGTCAAAATTTCGGTTATAGTTCGTTTTGATTGCTTTCCATTCTTCATGGGTTTCGCTTCTATCAATCAAAATTTCCATAACTAACAACCCATACCATAGTGCACAACTATCCGCATCGTTTGGGAAGATTTTTTCCCATATTACATTAAGCGGTGTACCTTCCCAGCTTCCGGGAGCTTGCCAACCGGGTACGAAAAACCTTTTGTCTTCGTTTTTCTCTGCAACAACGTTATCTATCAGTTGATTTACGTAATCCTTTAAAAACTCATATTCGTCATCTGATAGTTTGTTTTTGCCGTTTTCAAAGAATTTTCTACGACTTTTTGGGATTTCGACTATTTCCTTTTCGTTATCTGCCCATATCAGCATTGTTCAGCTCTCCTCTTTTAAGGCTATATACCATTTTAAGTAGCACCACGTCTCTAGTTACTTACGTTCAAACGTTCTATAGGCGAACACAGCGGAAAGAGCTTTTTGAGTATCGTCAGTCAAATATTCTGCTGCCTTACTCGTGTCACTTAAATCAATTGAAGCTTTTTCATAGATGCCAGTTTTAATTTTAAAATAGTGTATCCAGTTTGTATTGTTTTCGAATACAGCGTTTTTCAAACCGCTGCTAACAAAAGCACCCGGTTCGATTTTTGTGACTGACGAGGGAATCGTTATGCTTTTCAAGGAACTACATTTGTAGAAAGTAAATCCTTCAATAGTCGCTAAATTGTTCGGCAATGAAACATATTCTAGGTCCCAGTTACCCTCAAACGCGTAACCGCCGATTGTTGTGACAGAGTTTGGAATCACTATTTCTTTGAGCTTCCTACAAGCGGAAAACGCATACTCTCCGATGGTTGTTACAGAACTAGGGATAACAACCTCTTCCAAACTAGAACAACTAGAAAAGGCATTGCCTCCGATGGTTGTTACTGTGTTTGGTATATTTACTGACTTGATCGATTTTGCATTTGCAAATCCGTTTTCTTCGATAACGGTGACGGCAACACCGTTATAGTGAGAGGGAATATCGATGTGATTGTTTACAACCTCTAGCACAGTAGGATGCAGGGAAACACTATATGTACCATCAGGTAGTTCTGTGAAAACATAATACGAAATAGCATCTTCTGCAGATTCGCCTTCAATTTCAATATAATCTGTTGCACCATCGCTGTAGGTAATTTTCAACATTCCGTTTTCCATCTCTGTCTTAACAACACTTCTGCCTACCAGAGATGCAAGCCATTCGGTTTCAGATCCTTCAAAGCCGTTCTTTACGGCAATATCATAGGCAGAGGCACCGGAATTGCCCTTTTCGCCTTTGTCACCCTTTTCACCTTTAAGACTAGTGAGCCATTCTTCCATAGTGCCTGTGTACTCGGGATAAGCTTCGCAGTAAAGCTCATAGGCGGATTTTCCGTCAACGCCTTGGGGACCCTGTTCACCTTTTGGTCCCTGTTCACCTTGTGGTCCTCGTATACCTTGTTCGCCTTGAGGACCTTGAGCACCTGTGTCACCCTTTGGACCTTGGATACCCTGTTCACCCTGTAAACCCTGTTCACCTTGAGGACCTTGTGCGCCGGTATCACCCTTGTCACCCTTTTCGCCCTTAATAGAGCCTAGGTTAACTGCGGTGCTATCGGTCGTTTTCTTTACATAGAGGTTTCCGTCTTGAACAAAGATTTCATCAATTCCAACACCATCTTCACCGTCTGTGCCTTTGATGTTGCCGAGGTCGGTGGTAGTTCCTGTGGTAAAGGTTATCTTGAGGTTTCCCTCTGTGGTAAGTACAACGTCGGAGATACCTACACCGTCTTCACCGTCTTGACCTTTTGCACCTGTATCACCCTTGGGACCCTGAGCACCTGTTTCTCCTTGGATACCCTGAACACCTTGGTCGCCCTTGTCACCTTTTTCACCTTGAACACCCTGTTCACCTTGAGCACCTGTGTCACCCTTGTCACCCTTTGCACCGATGACGTTGCCGAGGTTGATAGAGGTTGTGTCCGAAAGGGTAATAACAAGTTGACCGTTTACAAGAGAAACGCTGGAAACACCGGTACCCTTGTCACCCTTATCACCTTTATCACCTTTTTCACCTTGGATACCCTGCTCGCCTTGAGGACCTTGTGCACCGGTATCACCTTTTTCACCTTGGATACCCTGCTCACCTTGAGGACCTTGTGCACCGGTATCACC
This sequence comes from Oscillospiraceae bacterium, assembly GCA_045536425.1. Lineage (GTDB taxonomy): Bacteria > Bacillota > Clostridia > Oscillospirales > Ruminococcaceae > UBA11540. The sequence continues at coordinate 8,523 of JAZSNN010000013.1, read as the reverse complement.
TTTTTCACCTTGGATACCCTGCTCGCCTTGAGGACCTTGTGCACCGGTATCACCTTTTTCACCTTGAATACCTTGCTCGCCTTGGTCACCCTTGTCGCCTTTATCTCCCTTGTCACCCTTTGCACCGATAACAACACCGAGGTTTACTTCAGTTTCATCGGTATAGGTGATAACGAGTTGACCTTGTTCGTTAACGACGATAGATTCTACACCTATGCCGTCTGCACCTGTGTCGCCCTTATCGCCCTTTTCACCTTGGACACCCTGCTCGCCTTTGTCACCCTTGTCACCCTTTGTACCGATAACAACACCGAGATTTACTTCGGTTTCATCAGTATAGGTGATAACAAGCTCACCATATTCGTTTATTGCTGTGGACGCGATGCCGACACCTGCTTCACCTGTAGCACCTGTGTCACCTTTATCGCCTTTTTCACCTTTAATGTTTCCGAGGTCGAGGTTTGTTCCGTTGGTGAGGGTTATCTTGAGGTTACCGTTATCAACCATTATTGTTTCAATTCCGATACCGTCATCGCCATCTTGACCAGCAGCACCGGTGTCACCTTTTTCACCTTGCTCACCTTGGTCACCCTTATCACCTTTGTCACCCTTATCGCCTTTTTCACCTTGGATACCCTGCTCACCTTGCGCACCCGTGTCACCTTTATCGCCTTTTTCGCCCTTTGCACCGACAACAACGCCGAGATTGGAAACGGAGTTATCCGAAAGGGTTATAACAAGCTCGCCTTTGGAGTTGATTTCGGTTTTGGCAATGCTTACTCCGTCATCGCCCTTGTCACCTTTTTCGCCTTGAACGCCTTGTATACCTTGCTCACCTTGCGCACCGGTGTCACCTTTTTCGCCCTGAGCACCTGTGTCACCTTTATCACCCTTGTCACCCTTTGCGCCGATGACGTTGCCGAGATTTGCACGTTGGTTGTTGGAGAAATAAAGTACGAGTTCGCCATTGGAGGTTATCTCTGCGTTTGTGACACTGATGCCGTCAGCACCCTTATCTCCCTTTTCACCTTGTATACCTTTTTCACCTTTTTCACCTTGCGCACCCTTGTCGCCTTGGTCACCCTTATCTCCTTTGTCACCCTTTGCACCGATAACAACACCAAGGTTGGAAACAGAGTTATCCGAAAGGGTTATAACAAGCTCACCGTTTGCGTTAATTTCGGTCGCAATGATGCTAACGCCATCGGCACCCTTTTCACCTGTAGCACCTTGGTCGCCCTTGTCACCTTTTTCGCCCTTTGCACCGACAACGACACCAAGATTTGCAGTTTGACCGTTAGAATATGTAATTACAAGTTCACCAAGCTCGTTAATTTCGGAATTAGAAACACCTATTCCGTCTTTGCCGTTCATACCCACAATTTTGTCAAGATTAACGGATTTTCCGTCAGAAAAAGTGAGAACGAGCTGACCGTCTGTATTTATACTTGCTTCGGTTATACCGACACCGTCTTTGCCGTTTTTGCCATTAACACCATCGGCACCGTTTAAACCGTCTTTGCCATCCTTACCGTCTGCACCGACAGCATTACCAACATTCAAGGATGTTCCATCAGTCAAGGTTAATACCAATTCGCCCTTTGAATTAAACGATGCGGTTTTTATACCCACTCCGTCTTTGCCCGAAGTAGCTTTGAGGGAAGCTGTCCATTCTGTCTCTGTGCCCGAATAGCCGTTTTCTTTTGCTATTTCATAAGCAGATTTTCCGTTAAGACTCTCAAGCCATTCCTGAACAGTTCCGCTATATCCGTGTTGTACTGCCAATTCGTAAGCAGACAAACCGTCTTTAACCACAGTTGTGGAAGCAGGAGTGGACCAAAACGACGCAACCCCCAGAACTATTGCAACTCCCAAAATTATTGCGATTGCCAAAATTATCGCCACTATACTTTTAGACTTCATAAAAATCCTCCTTATGGAAACTATTAAGACAATTTTAGCGAATTTTCCGCTAAAAGTCAATAGCGAAAAACTTTCTAGATATAATGTAAATGACGATATGTAGAAAGTAGAGATGGGTATGCCTTTTTATCCACGCATTCGCAATTTGCGAGAGGACAAAGACCTCACACAAACGCAGTTAGGGAAGATTCTTTCCTGCAGTCAACGAGTATACAGCAACTATGAAAGAGGGGATATTGACATTCCCACTGCGACGCTAATCAAGATAGCGGATTTTTATGATGTTTCCGTCGATTATCTCCTTGAAAGAACGGATAACCCAAAGACGAATAAGAAATAACCGCAGGACCTTTTGTCCTGCGGTTTCTGCTTTCAGACAGCTTTTTTGAGCTTTAATCTCATTCTGTCGGTTATCATAGCAATGAATTCCGAGTTTGTGGGTTTACCTCTGAGATTGTGGATTGTGTATCCGAAATAAGAATTCAGCACGTCAACGTCGCCTCTGTCCCACGCGACCTCGATAGAATGGCGGATAGCTCTTTCCACCCTCGAGGGAGTGGTGTTAAACCGCTTTGCAACGCTCGGATAGAGCTGTTTTGTGATAGCGTGGAGATATTCGGAATTTCCGATCGACATCAGTATCGCTTCTCTTAGATAGTGATAACCTTTTATATGAGCGGGGATTCCAATTTGATGGATTATCTCGGTGACAATACCCTCGATATCTATATTGCCTGTTACTGCCTCGGCAGAGTCAGCGTTTTGCGCGCCCAAAAAATCTATCATTCTTTCGCAAAGCAGAATAGGGTCAAGCGGCTTTAAAAAGAAATAGAAAGCACCCGCGGCTTTCAGCTCCTGCTGCAGAACGTTGCTGTCAAAGCCCGACGTAATAATAAACATCGGTTTTTTGCTGATAGTTGATGAGTTGACGGTCTGCATAACGCCGATGGCGTCCGAGCCCGAAAGAACCAGATCCATAACCACGAACTTTGGATTGTTAGTATAGATCGAACTGATAATTTTTGCGGGGTCCTTTTCACAGGATAGGACCGATAGGGGTGAGTTTTGCAAAATGCGCTCGCAGTTTGTGATAAATGCGCCGTCGTCCTCCACCAATAAAACCTTTTCTTTAATAGCCGTTGACATTGTGTTTCCTCCTGAAGTTGTGTTTGATGTGCTAAAATCTTAACACATAAAAACCTGCATTACAAGAGGATTTTCGGCAATTGTTTCCCGTGATTTTTTGTCGAAAAACGCGTATTTTTGCCAAAGCAAAAGAGGTCTTGCAAGATACTGCAATCATTTATGACATTTGGTTAAAAAATCCACAAAACAAGTGCCAACAATTTCTTGCAAAATCACGAACGAGGTCGATAAAGATAACAGATGATAAAAAAACGAGCGAAACTGAAAGTTTCGCTCGTTTTTAAACCGATATTAGAGCCAACCCTCATCCATAGCTCTTTTTTTGAGACTATTGAGGATTTGCGGATAAAGCTGACAGGACATACCGCCGTCGATGATGAGCTCTGTGCCTGTGATGTTTTTGGACATATCTGTGCCAAAAAACCAACAAGCGTTTGCGAGATCCTCAAAGTCAGAGATGTCACCAATAGGTGTCAGCGTGCCGTTTACGATCTGCTTGTTGCCCATCTCTACCCAACGAGCTGTCTTGATAGTGCCGGGAAGAAGAACGTTTACACGGATGCCGTACTTTCCGAGGTCAACCGCAAGAGCTCTCGTGAGCGCGTTGATGCCGCCTTTAGAAGCGGAGTATGCCGCGCGATTCGGGATAGCTTTGTATGCTGTATTAGAGCTTATGAAGATAACCGAGCCTTTGCCCTTTTCTCTCATACGAAGCGCCGCCTGACGAACTATTGTAAAGTTCCAAACGAGGTTTGTTTCAAAAACCTCCTGAAAATCTTCAACGGGAACAGTCCAGAAATCCTGACCTGCTGCAGGGTCTTTGGGATTGAATCCCATGTTAGCGGCATTGAGGATAACGGTGTCAACCATCTTGCCCTCTTTGTCGATGTCGTTGAAGATGTCGATTACCTGTTGTTCGTTTCTGATATTGCACTCATAGCCCTTTGCAAAAACGCCATAGTCGTCGGTGAGTTTTTTTGCCGCTTCTTCAGCTTCTGCACCGCGACGGCTGGTTATAAAAACGTCCCACCCCTGCTTTGCAAAAAGCTCAGCAATGCCATATCCTGTGCCTGTCTGGGCACCTGTAATAAATACTGCACTCATTTATATTCTCTCCCAATCACAAAAATCTCCGAAGGTAAGCATCAAAGGTGCGTCCAAAGCGGGAATGTTTATGAGAACACCGTCCTCTGCCACCATCTTGTCATCAAGCTTGTAAACTGTACCGTCAACCAAATCGGTGAGATATACATCCTTGCCCTTTACCTCGTCACCGAGCTTGAGGGAAACCGTACCCTCATAGGTTTCGGAAAGGATGTTCTTGTATACCCAGTAGAATACTGCATAAGCGTCACCGCGCTTGAATGCCCAGTGCTTTGTGTTGCTGAAATCAAAGTCGTTGTCGAGAAGGCGGATTGATTCACGGATTTCAGCTTCCACAGGAAGTTCGCAAACGTCTGCACCTTCAGCGAAAATACTGCAGAGGTTCTGCAGAGCATAGTAAGAGGGCTTGGGCGAATATGTGCCGACAGATTTTCCGTTTTCGTCAAAATCTGCACCGAGAACTCCAAAATATCCGTAATCAAGATAGGAATTGAGGTCGCCAACTGTTCCGTCAAGAGCCTCAATCATATCAACGCAAGAGAAGTAGGAAACCCACTTGAAATCGAGTCCGAGGTTTGTGATAAAGTGACGGAGAAGGTATTTTGCCTGCTTTGTCGGTGTCCAAGCACCGCCCTTTAATGCACCGTGTCCGTCGGAGCGGGACTGTGTGCCACCTTCGCCCTGAATGAGCGGGAGGTGTCCTTTGCCGTGCTGCTCCATGATTTCTTTGATAAATGCGGGCTTGCTAAGCCAGGTTTCCTCGTCGGTGTTGTACATATGGAATGTTACAGCGTCGATGTGGTCAAATCCGCCTGCCTCGGCAAAGCCTTCTGCAAACCATCTTCTGTAAGCGAGAGCAAGACCGATAACCTCACAGGTGGGGTCTGTCTCCTTACAAGCCTTTGCAGTAACTCTTGTAAATTCCGCATACTCAGCCGCGTTATCGCCAAAGCCTTGACGCCACAATCCGTCAGGCTCGTTCCAAACCTCGTAGTAGTGAACCTTGCCAATGTAACGCTTTACAAGCGCTCTGACGTAGTTGTCCCAAGCGGTTTTTTCCTCTTCTGTGCAGACAGGGGGAACACCTACTCCACCATACCACTGGCGAGCGGGCTCGCTGTATAGCTGATTTCCATAGCAAAGACAGATCCAAGGCTCGATACCGATGCCGATAAGGCTGTCAACAACCTTGTCAAGCCACTCGAATTCATAAACGCCCTTTTCTTTTTCGGTGCGTTGCCAACCGGATTGAAGTCTTGCTTTTTTGACACCGATCTTCGAAAGCTGATCATAGGCTTTTTCGGGGTCAAAAACGTCACGGTCGAGCTTTTCAAAACCTATACCGATTTTGGAAAACTTTATATCCTTTGAAGCCTTTGGGGTAATTTTACCAACCTTAATAAGTCTTTCCATAATTTATCTCCTTAAAAATAAAACTCGGTTTTAGCGGGGCGAATGTCGGTCAAAGCGCCTGTATAGTGTCTTAAAGTGTGTACCTGATAAGGATGCTTTAGGCACTCTTCCTCGTTGATTTCAATGCCAAGACCCGGCTTGTCGGGAATAGTGATGTAGCCGTCCTTGTATTCAAGACTTTCGTTTGTAACGTCCTTTCTCCACTCAACGTCACTGTACATGATTTCAAGGATGGAGAAGTTAGGACAACAAGCCGCGAGCTGAAGCGTAGCGGCATTAGCAACAGGGCCGGAGGGATTATGCGGAGCAAAGGGAATGTAATATGCCTCTGCAACAGCGGCAATTTTCTTGAGCTCCATAATACCTCCCGCGTGTGAAATGTCGGGCTGAATAAAGTCTGCCGCGCGCATCTCAAAGAGGTCTTTGTAGGACTTGAGGGTGTAGAGTCTCTCGCCCGCGGAGATAGCGACGGGGGACTTGTCACGAACAGCCTTTAAAGCCTCAAGATTGTCGGGAGGAGTAGGCTCCTCAAAGAACATCGGCTTGAACTGCTCAAGCTCTTTTGCAATCTTTATACCCGTAGGAACATTAAATCTTCCGTGACCCTCGATAAGAAGGTCAACGTCGTTACCAACTGCATCTCTTACTGCCGCAACACACTCGAGTGCAGTATTCAAATCCTTGTTTGATATTTCAAGATAGGACTTTCCAAACGGGTCCCACTTCATAGCGGTAACGCCACGCTGTACGGCAATCTTTGCCTTCTCGCCAAACTCTGCGGGAGTCTTCGCACCGGCAAACCAGCCGTTGACGTAGATTCTGACCTTGTCGTTAATCTTTCCGCCCAAAAGCTGATAAACGGGAACACCGAGGTGCTTTCCAAGAATGTCCCAAAGCGCCATCTCAACTGCGGACAAAGCACTCATCAAAACCGCACCACCGCGCCAATAAGCGTCACGGTAGATGTCGTGAAAATGCTTTTCGATGTCGAGCGGGTTTTTGCCGACAAGATATTCCTTGATGTGCTCGACCGCACCAATGAGAGCCTTTTCCTTGTACTCAAGTGTAGCCTCGCCAACACCTGTTACTCCCTCGTCGGTGTAGACCTTGACAAACACCCAGTTTGTTCTGAAACAATCGACTGTAAAAGTTTTTACGTCTGTTACCTTCATAGCTTTATCTCCTTGTAAATCTCAGCAATGACCTTGTTCTCGCAAACAAAATCGTCAGCTGTCATTTCGTCAAACATTCCGATATGTATAGGAACGACCTTCTTTGCGTTCACTCTCTTTGCAAAACGAGCTGCGTCTACCTTGTTCATATTGTTTCCGACACCGTTCACGGGCAGGAAAAGCGCGTAAACATCGTCGGGAATATCTTCGAAAATTTCCTCGTTGTAGAGGGTGTCGCCCGTGACGTAATACTTCTTCTCTCCGTCGTCGATGATAACGCCGATAGGAGTGATGTCACTGTGCTCGGCTTTTACCGCGGTAATTTTAATACCGTTTTCTGTCCATTCGGTGTGGCGGTTGAAAAGGACGTAGTTGTTGTTACCGCCAATCTTTCTGACCTCGTCCCAAACCGATCTAGGTGACAAAACGAGCATACCACTCTCTGCAGTGATAAATCTCGGTGCAGTTTCAGGGTCGTAGTGGTCGAGATGATTGTGGGTGAAAATCATAACGTCGGGCTTTATGTCAAACAAGCTTTCATCCACAGGTACTCTGCGATAATTTTTTGGATTTACCTTTACAACGCTGTCGGACAGATAGGGGTCTATCATAATTTTAAACCCATCTTTTTCAAACAAAAGACCTGCCTGACCTAAAAATGTTACTTTCATACTCTTCCTCACAATTGACATAATTGTTGAATTATAATATAATAATATTATAAATTGTAGAATAATAATATAATATTCTTACTGTTTTTATTAGAAATCTTACTATTTGTGGCGGGTGATAGTTGTGGTTTTACCGGAGATTGTGGTGGCAGGTATCTTCAATTCGCAGGTTGCGGCAAAAAACGTTGCGGTCAGCAAAAATCGAAAAACCTCTATGTTTGAGATAGAGCTGCCTATTGAAAATGGAGGAGTTTCGTATATTGATTCCCAGTCCTTTCCAATCACTCCCAACACAATTATCTGTGTAAAGCCTGGGCAGACGCGCCACACGAAGTTTCCGCTCAACTGCTACTACCTGCATATGACGGTGCACGAGGGCATAATCTACGACCTTTTGATGAATATGCCCGACTACTTCGAAACCGAAAAGAGCGAAACGTATAAGCGAATTTTCACAAGGCTCGTAAAACACTACACCACCCCTTCGGAAAAGGACGAGCTGATTTTAAATAGTCTCATGTTAGAGCTTGTTTATACCCTCAACAACGACACCGCAAAGAGAACAAGGGAGCTCACCGCCAACAGCAACTCGACTATCGGCAGAGCGCTGGTTTATATAAAAGAGCATCTCACCGAGGATTTGAGCCTCGAAACCGTAGCAAAGGCAATGTCTGTCAGCCCCATTCATTTTCACAACACCTTCAAGGTTGCACTCGCGTGTACCTTGCGCGAATACGTCGAGCAACAGCGTATCAAAAAGGCGGTAACCCTTTTGACCACTACAAATAGTTCGCTGACACAGATTGCTTTTGAGTGTGGCTTTACCTCACAGAGCTATTTCAGCTACGCCTTTAAAAGACGAATGAAGATGACCCCTCGCGAATATGTAAAAGAAATTTATAACAGATACGAAATGTAAAAAGAGTCTCGCCTTTAAAGCGAGACTCTTTTGCTTTAGTTGAGCAACCACTGGCTCTGCCAGTGGGAAAGAGAGCTTTAGCTATGGACATAATAAAAACTCCTTGATATATTTGAAGTTGAGGTTCGCCAACCCAACAAAAATATATCAAGGAGGTCCTAACCATGAAAGAAAA
>JAZSNN010000015.1:0-317113 GCA_045536425.1 Oscillospiraceae bacterium | reverse complement strand
GACTACAAGGTTGATAGGCTGAGAGTGTAAGTGCCGTGAGGTATTTAGCTAGTCAGTACTAATCGGTCGAGGGCTTGACCTAAAAAGATTTGAATTGGTTGTATGAATTCTTTGTTTGGTTTTGAGGGTGCTAAACTCTCATTACAAGTGGATATGCACCTCTAGCTCAGTTGGTAGAGCAACTGACTCTTAATCAGTGGGCCCAGGGTTCGAGTCCCTGGAGGTGCACCACACATTTGGCTCGTTGGTCAAGCGGTTAAGACTCCGGCCTCTCACGCCGGCAACATGGGTTCGAGTCCCATACGAGTCACCATAAACTTACTTTATAGTAAGTAAATAGTTGATATAGCCGGTGCCAATGGCGATGAGGTTCCACCTGTTCCCATTCCGAACACAGAAGTTAAGCTCATCAGTGCCGAAGATACTTGGTGGGTGACTGCCTGGGAAAATAGGGCGGTGCCGGCACAACTATTTTTATATACACCTTATGAAAATAAGGGCCTTTAGCTCAGTTGGTTAGAGCAACCGGCTCATAACCGGTAGGTCCCGGGTTCGAGTCCCTGAAGGCCCACCAAAAAATCCGAACATAATGTTCGGATTTGTGCTATAAAAATAAAATATAGGGGTATAGCTCAGCCGGTAGAGCAGCGGTCTCCAAAACCGCGTGCCGAGGGTTCGATCCCTTCTGCCCCTGCCAAAAGAAAGCGGATACGGCTAAGTGTCCGCTTTCTTTTTTTATGCATTGATTTAAATTTAATATATGTTATAATAAAGTATAGAAAACTCATAAAATGACTAGAGGTTTTATGATAACTATGTATAACAAAATAAGAATGATAATGAACTCGGGAAATATATGGGCGTATTTTCTTCAAGCTTTGCCGATAGCCTGCGTTGTGGGATTGGTTTACATAATAGTTAGAATATTATTTCTCAAATCAAAGGGTCGTAAAATTGATTTTACGGAAGAAATGATGAAAACTTTGTTTGCTTGTTACATAACAGGGCTTCTCAGCCTTGTAGTTCTTCCTGCAAACTTTTGGCTCAAAGTATATGACGGTATTTTCTTCGGTTGGTGGGGTGAACTAGGCTCATTCTTTAGCATTGGTGAGATTAATCTTGTTCCGGCTATAGTGAAAATTCTAAGCGGGGAACTGGTGCTCGGAAGTTGGGTAAAAGAAATGCTCGTAGGTAACTTTTTGATGTTTGTATCTTTTGGATTCTTTCTCCCGTTTATCACTCGAAAGATATCACCTAAAAACATATTTTTAATAGCGATTGCTGTTCCGCTTGTAGTTGAAGTTTTTCAATTGACGCTTGGAAAAAGCTTCGATATTGACGATTTAATATGTAACTTTATAGGAATTACAGTTGGATTTTTTGTTGCATTTGCTTTGAAATCAATAAGAAAATCGCACTAAAAGGAGCATCATTGTATGGGACGTAAGATAGATTGTTTGCGTTGTGGTGAACAAATGAATCACATAAAAACTGAAAAAATCCAGCTTGGACAGACGGGGTGGATACTTGGTGATCTGCCTAATCTCTTCGCAGGAGCAATGGAAGTTGATATCTACACCTGTCCTAAGTGCAGAAAGATTGAATTCTTTGTTGCAGACACAGCTGATGAAGCACTGCCTCAGAAACAGTGCCCCAAATGCGGAAAGATGCATGATTTTGATTATCCTAAATGCCCGTTCTGCAAGTATGACTACAACAAATAAGGGATAGTCAGACAAGTTGTTATAACACAAGGAGAACCCAATGAAGATTGAAAATAATATCCTGAAATATTATTTGCGCAATGTATATTTCATAACGGGAACTGCATATGCAGGGAAGTCCAATGCGGTGAAAATGCTTGCGGAAAAATATAATATGATATGTTGCCCAGAAAACTATCATATGGCGTTGTCTGAATCTGTGGCGACTCCCGAAACGCACCTCGACCTCTGTTTTAACAAAATGCTCACCGATTGGCGAGAGTTCGTTACCCGCACCCCCGAAGAATACGAACGTTGGATTTACGCGGTAGGCCGAGAGGCGGCAGAGTTCGAGGTCGCAGAATTAATCGCAATATCTCAAGACAAGAAGGTAATCGTGGATACAAATATCCCGTTAGACATTCTTCACGAGATATCTGACTATAATCACGTTGCGGTAATGCTTTCCCCGCGGTCTATGAGCGTAGAACGATTCTTTGACCGAAACGACCCCGACAAACAGTTTCTTTTGAGCGTAATTGAAAGTTGCGAGAATCCCGAAAAGGTAATCCAAAACTACCGTGAGGGCCTTGCGCGAGTAAATAGCAAGGAACACTATGACGAGTATGCAAATAGTGGATTTTTCACAGTTGTTAGGGAAGATAATGGGCTAGATACTCGTGAGGAAGTTTGCGCGAAGATTGCAAAACACTTTGGACTGTAAGAGGTAAAATCAATGAACTACATAAATTTGCGACAAAGACCCGAGCTTGCGGATATGGTGGCGGAGTGGTTCCATGAAAAGTGGCATCATCCGAAGGAAGCCTATCTTGCGTGCATCGAGGACTATCTGAATAACAAAACCGAATACGGATGGTATCTCTGCTTGGATGGGGAGAAAATCGTCGGAGGGTTGGGTGTTATCGAGAACGACTTTCACGACAGAAAAGACCTATCGCCGAACATCTGTGCGGTGTATACCGACGAGGATTACCGATGCCAAGGTATCGCAGGAGACCTTCTAAATCTTGCAGTTGACGACATGAAATCCAAAGGTATTTCGCCCGTATATCTTCTCACCGACCGTACAGGCTTTTATGAAAGATACGGCTGGGAATTCTTCTGCATGGTACAAGGCGACGGAGACGAGGAAATGTCAAGAATGTATATTCATAGATAGGTGTAACAATCAACCAGTCGAGGTGAACTATGTCAAGAATTAAAATTACTGTTATGCGCAGAGCATGGTATGATGATTTGATTGAGAAATATGAAAATCCTCTTGAGCACGCGTGCGATATGCAGGTTGGACAAGCCTTTTACTGCGAAGGTTGGAAGAAGCCCGAAGGGTTTTGCGATAGTGCGTGGGATAGTCTTTCGCCGTTCGTTATGACACTTGCTCACGGCGGCGGAGATTTCTACAACGGTTGGATGAAAAACAAGAAATCCGCAATGATTTCCTGCAACGACGGTTTCAGACCTGTTAGTTTTCTGATTGAAGTCTGTGAATGATTCTACTCAGGGAGATTTGATTCCTTCGCCATATCTTATACAAAAAATCGCTGAGGACAAACCTCAGCGATTTTTGCTATTGGTTCGGAAAATTCGAACTTACTTATTACATATCAGGTTGTTGACCGTCGTGTGCAAGCCATTTGCACTCGGTGATTTCCATATCTGTGAACCGTGCTTTGAAGGATGAATTTTCGGGACTGCAAGCGTAAATACCAAATCGGATTGTATCCTTCACGTTAAACATATGACAGATACGCATCTGACTGAAATTCACACCGTCTGTTGAATTCTCAATGCAAAAATCATCATCTCTGCGACTTAGACGAAACCATACGGACTTGATTTTTGCATCTACATCAACAGAAGCCCAATCCGAATAACCGTTATTTGTTACAACGCTGCCAAGCCGCTGTATCTCTTTGTTTTCGTACTCAACTGATACCTTGAGCCAGTTTTCGCTGTTAAGATACATAACAATTCCACTTTGGTCATAACGAACCTTGGTATCAAACTCTGTCCTAACCACAAAGGAAAAATATTTCTCGTCCGTTTCCATTTGTAAGACAGGAGCATTGTCATTTCTGAAATGATAATACGTTCTTTGCCACAAATCGGTATTTGGCTCTGTTATAATCTCAACAGTATCTTCTGTGATCAAGTGTTGTTTTGGAGCTCTTGTCCATTTCATGTTTTTTGCATTGATTTTCATTTTCATCACCCTATTGTTTTTTACCATTAGGTTTACTTTATCATATTTTCACACTTTTTTCAATGCTTGGAAAGTTGTGATACAAGCTGTTTAAACTAAATTTTTACTATCTATTTTCACTCTGTCTGAGCTTCATCTTCTGCCAATTGATATAACCGTAAACGTCGTTTATAAGAAACGCTACAAAGCACACAACTACGGAAAGATACTGCTTATCCGCTATGCTTGCAAGAGTCCAAAGTATAATCAACACAACATCGTTAGCCGCATAAGCCAAAGCAAAATAAGGGCTTCTTCTGAAAGTGAGATACACTGCAAGGAAGCTCGTGGTGACAGATAACGTGCTAGGCAGGAGATTAACAGTATCAAAATACTTCAATATGAAGTAGAACAGTAGTGTTACAAAAGCTGTAATAAGGCAGATAAAAATCGTTTCTTTTTTGCTTATTGTGTTGACCCTCACTTCTGCCTTGTTGCCGTTATATGGATTTCTCAGCCACGATATTAGCGCAAATACTGCCATTGGCATTGTCATCCCAAGATACGTTATCATCTCGCCGTAATAGTTAAACGTGTACGAGATAATTCCGTATATGATACTGAAAATTACCATTAACAACTGACCGAAAGGGTTACCCTTTGCGTTGAAAATAAGCGAAGTAACTCCAATCAACGAAGCGATCAACGTCAGATAGTTTACTCGGTCGAATATACAGAAAGAAGCCACTATTGACAATGCGGAAAAGCTCCATAAAATGATCTCTGATTTTGAAAAATAGTTTTTCAACTAAAACACTCCTAAAAAACAAGCATTCGTATACACATCTTCAAAGACCTAACGACGTGCAAACGAATGCTTCAGCATTTCACTACCCGGTGGCAGTTTAATTAATATTGAATTTTCTATATGATAGCATAATAGCAATTAAAAATCAATGGCAAATGCTCGTTTACTCAATCGTCACCGCATTGAGCAGGTAATATCCGTCCTTGTATCGCTCTTTCTCTATTGCAAGCTTGATAGGCGTTTCACCTTCAAACAATCCCACGAATAGCTTGTATGTACCTGCACCGACACCATTGAGAGTAAGTTTCAAATGACAAGCGATTTCTTCGTATGGTAGCCAGTTTTCGTTTTCTGCAGCGTCTTCGAAAACTCTTGTGCGATTTCCGTTCTCGTCCTCTAACTCAACCCTAAAGGTGTATGCACGATACGCTCTCGAAAAGCCTTTGTTTTCAACGTAGAGAGTCAAAACGGGATTTGACCCACTGAGCAAAATAGGGGAGAGTCCGTTTATAAAGTACCAATACCCGAGACGATTTGCAAGATAATCGTGCATGTTTTTTCGTTCTGAGTACCACTGATCAGCGTGTCCGTGGAATCCAGCATAGGTGGCGTTTGTTTTTCTCAGCGCTTCGATATGTCTGAGCCCGTCGCCAAAGCGTTCGGGTGTACCTGAGCAACCGTAATGCTCAAACTCCAAATCGACGGGAGCCGAATCCTTGAAATAATCAAAAAGCTCCGGAGCGACAAGAGTGTCAAAACCCATTACTTTAACGTAATACTCAACGTTTATCGAATCATCGCGAATACCCAAGCCGTTTTCCTTGCAATACTCGGCAAGGCGTATGCTCTCTTCGTCGTTGAGGTTGGAAATATGACGTATCATATCGTCGTTGACAATGATTTGTGTATTTTTAAAATGCTTTGTATGTAGATCGACGTGCCATTTCAGCGTTTCGAAGGGGTAGATTTCATATGAGCCTTGTTCCGTGTGACCCTCTCCCCAAGTACCGAACGTGCCGATGTCAATCGTTTCAATAAAATCCTTGCCGTCGAATTTTCTGGCACATTCTGCTATAAATCGGTCGAGGTATTTCTTGTATATCGGATCATCGTATACAGGCTCGGCAGCATCACCGAAAGTATTGTATTTCGCACCCTTTTCAAATACCCACCTCGGAGTAGCAGAGAACTCTTTGCCCTCGTAGGTGCAAAAACGAAACATAAACTTGTATCCCTTTGAGCCGTATACGTCGATTATCTCGTCAATGTAGCTCCAATCAAAAACACCCTCGTCCTTTTCAATGTCGTTCCAGTCGATGCGAAGGTATAAAAAGGGCATACCCGGGATGCTTAAAATATCTTCGGGAGAACTCACACTGTTTCGATAGGTGGGTCTTGTCACACCGTTGTCGATGAAATGTAGATACCAACCCTTGTGGGGATTAGTAAGCACGGTTTTGTCATCTGCAAATCTGCGAATATCTCTGTAAAAAGCATCATTTTTCTTGAAAAAATATTTCACCTGTGTCATCTTAAAACTCCCAAGCAATAGTCATATTTTAATTGTACCCAAGCGCAAAATCTTTGTCAAGCGCTGTACTATATTGGAAATACAAAACCCTGACGCAGATAACACTGCAGCAGGGCTCAAATATTATTTTGCAACGTTGATAATCACTTTTCCGTTTGAAACGATTGTAATAGTTGCAGTCTTGGTGTTTGGGTCAAATTCAACCTCAGCAGTGGGATTGTTGTTTCCCGAAACCTTGACTTCAGGAATCACCTCAAATCCCGTGAGGGCAATTTTTGTAGTGCGGCGGTCCTTTTCTTTGTCCATTTTTTTGCCTTTTACAATGGAATTTCTGAACTGTCCGTCTGATTCGTTACCGACAGAAACGTCGTAGGTGTCAAGTCTGAGGTTTACAAGCTCAATATCAACGCTGTCGGTATTGTCTTCAAGGATCATATAGGTGTGCAGATCAAGTGTCGCGGAAAGATCAAGTCCGCTTGTTTTGAGAGAGTAGTCTGCAGTCTCGACCTTCTGCACAAACTCACAGTTGTTGAAGATATATGTCAGCCCGTTGATCGAGAAAAGTGTCGCGTCGCCTGTATAGGTTTCAGGATATCTTTCGTTGAGATATGCCTGCTTTTTTTTCGATGAGCCAAAAAGCTCTTCGTAATTGTCAACGTTTAGTATGTCGACGTTTGGCAAAACCGTTGAAGCGTCTGTATATTTTGGCAATAGAGGGATTATATAATATCTTCCTGTAATGGGAAGCCATTTCTTAGAGTTTCCTCCACCATACCAAAGCATAAACCATTGGCTGGTCATTCCGTAAGTATCGATAAAGAGGTCGGATTCAACATCCTGCATATAGACATCCTCGGGAGAGGTAAATTGATATGCAACCTTGATGTTTTTGAGAACCTCTTCTTTTTCAGGTATAGAACCGTTTATAATGCGCTGGAAGGTAGGATATACAACACTCCAAAAGACTTCGGTAAATTTGATGCCATCTGCCGTAGAGGTGTAGAACATATTGAGCTCCTCGGTTGAGAAGACTGTCGCACCGCCGATTGCATCGCAAAACAGATCAACACCGGAGAGGGAAGAGGGATATCTGTTGGACATACTGTTTTGGTGAATTTCTACAGAGGACTCCTCATAGTCGTTCGGGGGGATCTCCTGCCAAATCCAACCCTCGATGTTTCCTCCCCAGTTGTCACAAACCCCTGCTAACCAAGCACCCATAGCGGAGGATTGCACCGAGAAATGTCTCCCACGACCATTGTGCTTGTCCTGAATCACGATATTGTGGGAATATTCGGTCATCAACTGATATAGCTCTTCGTCCTCAAAAGCACGGTTGAAGGTGTTGGTGTGATTTTCCCACTTGTATTCCATTTCCTGCCAGATGAAGAGAGCGCCATATTCCTTACACGCCTTGATGGTGGTTTTCATACGGTCTATTTGTTCCTGAGAAAGAGGGTTACAGGAAAGCTCGACGTGAACGAATCCCATTAAACTCGGATGTCTTTCAAGAAGATCACAGAGTTGCTCCTCTGTAAAGCCTTGACGTGTGTTTACCGAATCCCAAACCTCAGTCATTAGAAAGACGGGAATGTTTTCCTTGTCCGCTCTGTTAAGTATGTCCTCATACGTTTTAAGAAGCTCGTCTATTGAAGAACTGATTCCTTTGTCCACGCAGATGGCAGAGAAGGCTTTCAAATCATCGGGTAGAGCATCGTAAGTAGCAAAATATGAATTCAGCGAGTTGAAAGGCTGAGCGGGACGGAACAAAAACAGAGGGTTGTCAACGTTTATGAGCATACGAGTGCCATCTTTTACTTCTCTGTCGCGGACTTTTGTTCCTTTAATATGGGTGTCCAGCTTAGCTACAGACAAGGTTTTTGTGATAACTCCGTTATCATCAATACTCATAGTTTCACGGCTTTCTGTTTTTGAAGCATCCGGCTGACAAGCACAAAAGCTTGCAAGGATTGCTGCTGTCAAAAGTACTGCCAAAACCTTCCTCACAACATCAGGCTCCTATCGAAAAAATTTTCGTTTTTAGTATAACACGAAAATCACCATATTGCAATACCAACGAAGAGTAGGTTGCACCGAACATTACAAAAAGGTATAATTATTTCATAAGGAGTGGAAACAATGGATGCATATATAACGGGAACAACGATTAAAACTCTTCGTGAGAAAAAAGGACTTACCCAAGCAGAACTTGCTAAAATATTAGGTGTGAGCAGTAAAGCAGTTTCGAAATGGGAAACGGGCAAAGGCCTTCCTGATATAACCCTGATCGAGCCGATTTCAAAGGCTCTCGACGTGTCGGTGATAGAACTAATGTCGGGTGATGCGGTCACAAACAAAAACGTCTCCGCAAACCTATTGCGTTCAAAATTCTACGTTTGTCCGCTTTGTGGGAACATAATACACACAATAGGCGACACGGTTGTCAGCTGTCACGGAATCACCCTGCCGCCACTCGAAGCAGAAGAAACTGACGAAAACCACACCGCGAGCATCGAACGGGTTGAGGATGAATATTTTATAACGATTCATCACGAAATGACAAAAGAGCATTTTATCTCCTTTGTGGCACACGTCACGGGCGATAAGCTCCAGCTTGTGAAACTCTACCCCGAGGGCAACGCCGAAACCCGCCTGAGCCTTCGTGGCAGAGGATTTTTGTATTTCTATTGTAATAAACACGGCCTTATGAAAAAGAAGATATAGTTCTCATACTAAAACCAAAAGGTGTCCTCGCGACACCTTTTTCAATGTAGAAAATATTATTGTTGTGTGTTATAATGAGAATAAACAAAAGCGTCTGCCGACGAAAATTTGAGAAAAGATTTGGTCGAAGAGATGGCGGATGTCCTTATGTACTACAACGACGTAATGCTCTGCTATAACATAACCGCCGACGAACTAAAGAGAGCATACGAAGAAAAGTTTGAGAAGAATATGAAACGCTGGTAATCCAAAAAACAAACAGCCGCCTGATATTAATGTGAACTTGAGGTGTAATATGATAATTCTAATTGCAGGTGCGTCCCACACAGGCAAAACCTTGACCGCACAAAAACTGCTCGAAAAGTATAAATATCCTTATCTCTCGATCGACCATTTGAAGATGGGGCTAATTCGTGCAGGATATACAAGCCTCACACCTATGAGCGATGACAACGAGCTTACCACCTACCTTTGGCCCGTTGTGCGAGAAATGATAAAAACCGCGATAGAGAACAAGCAAAATTTGATTGTCGAGGGTTGTTACATTCCTTTTGACTATGCAAAGGATTTTGAACCCGAATATCTTGAGAATATTAAATACTACTGCCTCGTTATGAGCGAGAAGTATATCAAAAATCACTTTGAGGACGTCAAAAAGTACGCCAATGCAATCGAAGACCGCGTTGCCGACGAATGCACCCTCGGAGAAACCTTGCGGGATAACGCTCAAAACCTAGAACTCGCAAAGAAACACAACGTAAACTATATCCTCATCGACAACGAGTACGATTTTGAGATATAAATCAGGGGAAAACTATGAACAAAATTTGGGCAGATAAAAGGAGTTAAAAATGCTAATAGCAATCATTGGTGAAAACTGTGTGGGCAAATCCACACTCGCTGACAAAATAAACGAGAAACTACACGCAAAAGTTTATTCGGGCAAGGACTATCTAAGACTTGAAAAGAATCCCTCTGTCGCTATGGAAAAGTTCAAAATGATGCTAAAAGAGGCAACAACAGGGGAGAATATAATCTACATAATCACCGAAAAAGAACACGTCGATTTGCTTCCTAACGGTGCTTTTAGAATTGTCCTAACAGCCGATTTGGATACAATCAAAGAACGTTTCAAGGAGAGAATGAGAGGAATTCTGCCTCCACCCGTCGAGAAGATGTTGGAAGCAAAGCACGGAATGTACGATGATTTGGAGTGCAATCTCAAACTTGACGCTACCTACAATGTCGACGAGGTTATCGCAAAAATCAACGGATAAAGAGGGCTTTAAATGGCAAAACACGAGTTTGGAATTATGAAAAACGCTCCTGAAAAGGGGAAAAGGTACGATGAGTATGAGCCACAGAAATATAACTGTATTTCTGTAGATGACGACTATTTGGAAGCTGTTGTATCGGAGCTTGATGATATCGATTTTTATTGGCATACAACCGATGTCAAGGGTAAAGGGCTCGCATACTGCGGAGTTACCATCATCCCGCCCAACTCAATCCAAGCATTTGCCAACGTAATCAACTCAATTCCAGAACTCGCCGACCTCCAAACCCTTTGCACCAAAGCCATAAAAGAAAACAAATGGCTTATCCATTTTGGACTGTAGTCAGCGGTCGCGATTTTAAGGTGAAATCTCAATAAAAAGAGTCTGTTGATTTCAACAGACTCTTTTTATATGTAATAGTTATCTGATTTTCGCGTTCCATTCGCACTCTTTAAATCCGACAAGCACGAAGTCGTCACCTATCAAAAGAGGTCTTTTAACAAGCATACCGTCAGTTGACAAAAGCTCGAGCATTTCTGCCTCTGTCATAGTTGGCAGTTTGTCTTTTAGCTCCATCGACTTGTAAAGCAAACCGCTTGTGTTAAAGAATTTTTTTAAAGGCAATCCGCTTTTTTTGTGCCAAAGTGAAAGTTCGTCAAAAGAAGGGTTTTCTGCCTTTATGTCGCGAAGTTCATATTTGATATTGTTGTCGTCGAGCCACTTTTTCGCCTTTTGGCAGGTGGTACATTTTGGGTGGCATATATATTCTAGCATCGTAATGCTCCTTTCCTTGAAATTCAAATTTATTGTATCACACAAAACAAATGATATCAATCGATTTTAAACAAAAATCCCCGACCAACCGGTCGGGGATTTAATATTTGAATTAGAGTCCGAGTTTTTCGCAGATGAGCTTAGAGCAATCGATCTGATTAGGAATGTTGCCGTTCTCATCACGGACACGCCAAATGTCAGGAGTAATTTCGTCAACAACGTACATCTTGCCGTCAGCGTCATAACCGACCTCAATTTTGAAGTCGATAAGTGTGAGACCGATGTTTGCGAGTTCTTTTTTGAGCACTTCGCCAACACGAACAACGATATCCAAAGCCTCGTCATACTGTCCTTCAGAAAGAAGTCCCTTCATAATGCAGAGACGCTCGCTGATAAGAGGATCGCCCTGAGCATCACTCTTGAGTGTAACCTCGGTGTAAGGAGGATTGAAAACAATGCCTTCCTCAAGGTCAAAACGGCGACACATACTGCCTGCGGTAAAATAACGGAGAACAAACTCAAGAGGGGGAACAGTGAGGTTTCTAACCTTCATAAGACCTTTCTCAACGTCGCCGCCAAGATAGTGGGTAGGAATACCGTTTTTCTCCATCAACTCAAAGAAATAGTTGGAAACCTTAAGACCGATTTTTCCTTTTCCTTCAACACTTCCGCCGACTGTGTTGGAGCCGGGATCGAAAACACCGTTTTCGCCAGTTGCGCTGTCTTTGAAAAGAAGATGTACAATGCCGGTTTCTTCGTCGAGAAGAACGTTCTTTGTTTTTCCTTCGTATAGCTTTTTCATTTTGTGGACTCCTTCCAAAAATCAAATTCCGTATTTATTATATCACAAGAAGAGAAAACATAGCAACAAAAAATTGCAATTTCTGCGTTTTTCACATTAGATTTTTTTGACAAGTGCCTCTTTTTTTTCAATTTGACGAAACATCCGGCTTATGTGGGGAAAAATCCGTTCAAAAACACATAAAAAGTCGAAATTTATTTCCAAAAATTGTTGATTTACTACAATAGCTTGTGTATAATTATATAAAAGAAAAATTTGCTTAGGCAACACGTTTGAGGTGAAAGATGAAAAGACTACTTGTAATTTTTCTAGCGCTTACAACTCTCTTAGCTTCCTGTGCGACGCCTGATGCTGATACGGAAAGCTCACAAACAACGTCAATTGAAGAAACAAGCGAGAACACTTCGTCTGATGAAGTTGTTGAATCCTCCGAAGAAGCTTCTTCCGAAGAAACCTCGTCTGAGGAACCCGTTGTTTCTATCATAAAGGAGATAGACGGCATCAAGTATTATGATGCAAAGGCAGCGGGTGCGGACAAGAAAACCGTATATGTCGATCCTATTACAAAAAAGGTTTATGGCGACCACAATGAGTTTTTTCCCGAGGATGCAGAGGGATATTATATCGATGATATGCTTTTCCTCGTTGACGAAGAAACCTTCTACAGAATCCTCTCAAAGCCCTGCCTTGGAACAGGCTCAATAAAATGGGCAGGATTTAACGAAGAGGTTAGCTGGCACGGCGATCAAATCGGACCTGACGGTGAGCGTTACGGAAACGACGGACTCCACGGAATCCTTCCCGTCGACAAATTCAACGACCCGCTGTACGTGTATATGTGCAAGCCCAGTGAACGCGTAAATTTTATGGGCAACTCCCGTATAAACGCAGGTAATATGTCACCTGCCGAAGACCGCTTTATAAGTGCACTTACTATTGGCGCTATTTACGCTAACGTTGAAAAAACCATTCCCGACGATGCAGAGTTTACTATCTGCCTTGGACGTACAACCTTGATTTATTATACAGAAGAAAAAGGCTGGTACATAGAGGGAGAGTGGGAAACCCCCTCAAAGCCAAACAGCCTCTACTACCTCCCGTGGACTTTGGAGTGGAACGGCGTGCCCCCGACAAAGCTTGATGACGAGTTGGTAAAACTTGTTGACGGGCATTATGAGATAAAAATGACAGGCGCGATGCTCAAGGGTCAATACGGAAGAGGCGAAGGTAACACCGCGGTAGAAGGAGCAGTTCTTCACTTCTGGAGTCCCAAGCTGGATCTTGTAAACGGCGGGGATGTCAAAGCTGTTTGCGCAAGCTACGAATGCTGGATAAAGGAAGAAGAATGGGCAGAGTACGTTACGGCGGAAATCGCTGTTGACTGGCGTGACGGCGACGGAGTAGGTCAGGAAATCTATCAGGCTTTCGCAGGTCACAACTATGCAATTACAACCGAGCCCAGAGTAATATTCGGCCACACAGCAGGCCCCGATATGTACGACGAGGTTATGGATACGGAACTGGTTCAACAACTTCTCAAACTCAAATAACAAACAAAACCGTGCAAGGAATTTCCTTGCACGGTTCAATTTTAATTAAAGTTGTCAAAAGGCTCGAGCACAATTTGATCGTCTTGAACGTCAAGCTTCACCACTACGGGCAGATTGTCTGCGTTGTTGACAATCTCGAAAGCAATAGCGTCCTCAACGTGCTTTCTGATAACGTGTCTGAGTTCTCTTGCACCACTCTTTCTGGAGTCAACCTTCTTTACAACAAAATCGAGCACCGCATTGGTATAATCAAGACGGATACCCTTCTGCATCAGCGGCTCGCGAAGCTCCTCAATCATTAGCTTTGCAATCTTCGCAAAATCTTCGTCAGAAAGGGGAGAAAAAGCGACAATTTCATCAACTCTGCCTATGAATTCGGGTCTCAAAAACTCCCTCAGTGCCTTTGTTGCCTTGTCTTTTGCAATTTCTGTCTGCGATTTTCCAAAGCCTACCGAAGCGTCATTTCGATTACTTCCTGCGTTTGAGGTCATAACGATGACCGTGTTTTCAAAGTTTACAGTTCTTCCGTGAGCGTCGGTTATGCGTCCCTCGTCAAGTATCTGCAAAAGGATGTTCATAACGTCGGGATGCGCTTTTTCAATCTCATCGAAAAGAATAACGGAATACGGCTTTCTTCTGACCTTTTCGGTAAGCTGTCCTGCTTCGTCATATCCGACGTATCCGGGAGGAGAACCGACGATTCTCGACACTGCAAATTTTTCCATAAACTCCGACATATCAAGACGAATAAGCGGGTCAACAGTATTAAATAGCTCTTTTGCCAAAACCTTGACGAGCTCAGTCTTACCAACACCCGTAGGGCCTACGAATATAAAGGATGCGGGTCGTTTTCTCGGACTTATCTGTGCTCTGGAACGGCGGATTGCTGCACAAACGAGGTCGACGGCTTCGTCTTGACCAATTACCTTTTCTTTCAGCACTTTGTTGAGGTTTGCAATTCGCCCGAGTTCGTTTTCTTTTATCTTCGAAGCGGGAATCCCTGTCCAAAGCTCGATAACTCTTGAAACATCATCGTCTGTAACCTTCATCGAAAAGGCTTTGTCACGAAGCTCGTCTTGACGGGAATTTATTCTCAGAGCCTCGGCTTTTATCTGTGCAATACGCTCATAATCTATTCCGCCCTCTTTGTCGGGGTTTTCCTGAATGTTCTTTTCCTCTTGCTCAAGGTCGTAGAGCTGTGCGGAAAGCTTTTCATACTCTGCAAGCTCTTTGTTTTTGAGCGACGCACAGGAACAAGCCTCGTCTAAAAGGTCTATCGCCTTGTCAGGCAAAAACCTATCTGTAATGTATCTTTCGGATAGTACCACACAGTCGCGAACAATTTTGTCAGAAATTTCTACCTTGTGGAAGTTTTCATAGTACTGCTTTACACCTAACAAAACATCGATAGAATCTTCGATGTTAGGCTCTTCCACAACTACCGATTGAAATCTTCTTTCAAGAGCTGCGTCTTTTTCAATGTATTTTCTGTATTCGTTGAATGTTGTAGCGCCGATAACCTGAATCTCACCGCGGGAAAGAGCAGGCTTTAGAATGTTTGCTGCATTCATACTGCCCTCAGAATCGCCCGTTCCGACAAGATTGTGCACCTCGTCGATGAAGAGGATAATATTTCCCTCAGCCTTGACCTCGTCAATAAGACCTTTTACACGGCTTTCAAACTGACCTCTGAACTGAGTTCCCGCAACGAGAGCGGTGAGGTCGAGAAGATGAAGCTCTTTATCCATCAGCTTTGGCGGAACGTCCCCGCTTGCCATTCTCAGAGCGATTCCTTCGGCAATAGCAGTTTTACCAACACCGGGCTCGCCAATAAGGCAGGGGTTGTTTTTGGTTCTTCTGTTTAGAATCTGCAAAACGCGATAAATTTCTTTGTCGCGTCCGATGATTCGGTCAATCTTCCCGTCACGAGCCTTCTTTGTGAGGTCTGTGCAGTAGTTATCAAGGAATTTTCTTTTTTTCTCTTTTTTGTCGGTAGCGCCTTTATCATTCTCGACTTTTTCACCGCCAGAGGCAGCAGTATTCATAAATGGCATTGGCATAGCACCACCCATTTCAAAACCGTCTGCACCTTCTATCTGAGCTGAAAAAGCATCAGCATCCTGACCGTACATCGCTTCAATATCTTCGTCAGAAAGCCCCATCTTGTCAATAAGGTCGGTAACCTGCTTTATGCCTAGCTCTTTTGCGCATATCATACAATAGCCCTTGTCCACCTGTTTGCCGTTTTCAAAACCGCTCATAAAGACAACAGCCATTCTTTTTTTACATTTGGAACATACCATATATACACATCCAATCAGTTGCCAATAATCAAATTTACTCAATATCACGAGGATATTGAGTAACGTTTATTTCGTACAAATATCATACACTATAGTTATGTACATAAAATTAAGATTATTTTGATTTCTTTTTAAGCTTGAAAAACACAGGTACATACATAGCTAAAGTAAACAGCATATAAAGGGTGACACCGCCGATAACCATCAAGATTCCGTCCTCGGTAAGAAGAGAGGGGAACGCAACGATAACAAGTGTGGCGACGTAGAACAAAAAAGTACCGATTTTGCCGAACCATTTTGACGATGCCATCGGTATTTTGTTTTTGAGGATAATAATTCCGCCGACGAGCATAGCAATTTCTTTTGCAAAATAAATCGCAACAATGAATAAAAGCTTGGGATGCTTTATAACCAGAGCTGCCAGAATAGCAATCTGTGTGAGTTTGTCGGCAAACGGGTCGAGTATCTTTCCGAGTTCGCTTGTCATTTTGAATTTGCGCGCAATAAATCCGTCCAATACGTCGGTAATTCCCGAAACAAGCAGAATCAAAGCAGATATTATAAAATACGGCTGCTCATCTCCTGTTAAATAAACAATCAAAAACAGCGGAACTAAAAAAATTCTAAATAGTGATAAAATGTTTGGAATGGTCATAATAAGCCTCTGAAATTAAAGTCGAGAATTTTGAATATGTACGAGTTTGAAAAATCATCCGGCGCAAGACCAAAGAAATTTCCGCCTGCCGCGGTTGTAACAAACTCAATAATGATTTTGATAACGTAAATTACAATAACCGCCTCTGCCACGCCGATAACGCCACCCAAAAAGGTGTTTATAGGGCCTATTATAGGTATTTTTCTAACACCCTTGAATAGTCTGGCGAGGAGATTGACGATGAGCATACAAAGTAAAAATATAATGATAAAGGACAAAGCGACGAGCAACGTCATAACGACCGGACCGATAACGTCTTCACATATCTGCAAGGAAACGCTTTCGATGGTGCGCTGGGGGTCGCTGAAGATTTCGTTGAGAGTCTCGGGATCTACCGAACCCAAGAGGGTGCGCAACGACTCAGGTAACGACTCAAAGAAATCGGAGTATGATGATGAAATGGAGGGGGTGTGGTTTGAAAGCGCATTAAACACAGCGCTATATATTTTAGATTTTATAAAATTTATGTAAACGTAGTCCGCAATAACGGTGCAAAAGGTATGTGCAACAAAAGCAGATACCAACCAACCTACAAAAGAAACCAATCCCGACAAAAAGCCTTTTCTTGCCGAAACGATAACCATAATTATAATTAAAGTAACTGCAACGAGGTCGACAATCAACGATACCATATGTTCACTGTCCCTCCTTTAAATACTATACAAATTCATTATAGCACAAATCGCTCCCATTTTCAATAACCAAATGACGAAGAAAAGAATAATATGGTATTGGAAATCCCAAAAATTCAAAAAGGAGCAATAGACCATGACAAAAGATTTGTGCGGTGCATGTTCGTATGAATGTGACGAAACAAAGCTGTCGTGTTTGCCGATAGCAATGGCATATGTGCCGATGCAAAAGTTTCAGGAACTCTACAGTCCCGAAACTGCATTTTGCGCGGGAACACTATTCAAGGAACTTGATAAGCCGTTTTTAGGCTCGGAGGTAAGAAGATGATGAACGAAAAACGAAGACTCTGCCTAAAAAGAATAAGAATATGTGACTTTGTTCTGTACGAACTTGGTCTCTTCCTAGACACCCACCCCGACTGCTGTGAGGCGCTAGAGTTGTTTCACAAGTATTATGAGATGCGCACCAACGCGGTAGAAGAGTATACTCGACAGTTCGGTCCGCTGGTAATGAATGACGCGCACAATAATACGCAGAAGTGGTGCTGGATAAAAGGTCCGTGGCCGTGGGAAAGGGAGGCGAACTAATATATGTGGATATATGAGAAGAAATTGCAATATCCCGTAAAGATTTCAAGACCAAACGCGAAGCTCGCAAAGGTTATAATCAGCCAGCTCGGAGGTCCCGACGGCGAAATGGCGGCAGCAAACCGTTACCTCAGTCAGCGCTATACAATGCCATACAACGAGGCAATAGGAGCGCTTACCGATATTGCTACAGAGGAGATGGCTCATCTTGAAATGGTGAGTGCAATCCTTTATCAGCTTACAAAAGACCTCACTATCGACGAGATAAAAAAGAGCGGATTTGACACCTATTTTGTTGACCATACCACAGGAATATACCCTGTTTCCGCAGCGGGAGTACCCTTTACAGCGGCATATTTCCAATCAAAAGGCGACGTCATCACCGACCTTACCGAAGATATGGCGGCAGAGCAAAAGGCTCGCACTACTTACGATAATATTCTTCGCCTGGCCGACGACCCCGATGTACGAGATCCGATCAAATTCCTGCGTCAAAGAGAGATAGTACATTTCCAGAGATTTGGAGAAGTTTTGAGACTTTCTAACGAAAGAATGAACTGCAAAAACTTCTACGCCTTCAATCCCGAGTTCGATAAATGCGACCCCAGAAAATAAAAAGTTGCAAAAAGCGAAGTATTGTGCAAAATACTTCGCTTTTTGTCATTTTATACTGTTGCTAATTGAAAAAATGTGGTATACTTATATAAATGCTAATCAAAAAGAGGACAAACCGTGAAATTTATATCACATTCAACTTTAGAAACCGAAAAAATTGCCGCTGAAATTGCGCAAAATATAAAAAATGGTGACTGCATCGCTTTTGTTGGCGGAATGGGAATGGGAAAAACCGCTTTTGTGCGCGGACTGGCTGTTGGAATGAAACTAAAGGGTGAAGTATGTAGCCCGACCTTTTCTCTCGTCAATGAATATAGGTCTGATGACACTACGCTCTACCACTTCGATATGTATAGGATAACTTCAATGGACGACCTCTATTCTACGGGATTTTTCGATTATCTCGATACCGATGCTGTTTTGGCGGTAGAATGGAGCGAAAACATAACCTACGCTTTGCCCGAAAACACTATATTTGTAACTATAAAAAGAGTGGATGAAAACACCAGAGAAATAGAGATAACGGGGGATGAACGCTTTGAAGATACTTGCGGTTGATACTTCTGCAAAGGCAGCATCGACGGCTATTGTCGAGGACGGTAAAATAATTGCCGAATCCTTCATAAATACAAAACTCACACATAGCCAAACAATGCTTCCTATGGTGGAAAATATGCTAAAGGCGTGTGCTGTGTCTGTTGATGAGATTGATGGATTTGCTGTTTCGGTGGGGCCGGGCTCGTTTACGGGACTCAGAATCGGCATCTCTCTTGTAAAAGGACTAGCCTTTTCAACACAGAAAAAATGTGCTCCTGTTTCAACACTTGAAGCGCTTTGTCATAACGTTTCAACAGTGGGCAGAATCTGCGCAGTAATGGATGCAAGATGTTCGCAGGTGTATACTGCTACGTTTGATTTTGACGGCGAAAAGTACACCAGAGTTACCGAAGACGAAGCGATTTCGCTCTTGCAGCTCGAAGAAAATGTAAAAAAATATCAAAAACCTGTTATTTTTGTTGGCGATGGCGCCCAAATGTGCTATAATAAACTAAAAGACACCTGCAACAACGTTCTTCTTGCTGCAGAAAACGTGAGGTTTCAAAGAGCCTCATCTGTTGCTGCCGTTGCTGAGGATATGTTCGCAAAAGGCAATGCAGCTACCGCAGAGGAACTAGTCCCTTCGTACTTGAGACTTCCCCAAGCGGAAAGAGAACGTATTGCGAAAATGGGTTAAGGAGAGTTGAATATGATTGCTATTGCGGCTGATCACGGCGGATTTGCACTAAAAGAAGAGGTAAAGGCTTATCTCGATAGTAAAAACATTGAGTACAAGGATTTTGGTACATACAGCACCGAATCGTGTGACTATCCCCAGATGGCAAAGGCGGCTTGTCTGAGCGTTACAAGCGGAGAATGCGAGAAGGCACTTCTTTTTTGCGGAACAGGAATAGGAATCTCTATGGCTGCAAATAAAATAAAGGGAATCAGAGCGGCGTGCTGTTCCGACTATTTCAGCGCAAAGTATACCAGACTTCACAACAACGCAAATGCACTTTGCCTTGGCGGCAGAGTTGTGGGTGCAGGACTTGCGATAGAGCTCGTTGACGTTTTCCTCAACACCGAGTTTGAAGGCGGCAGACACGAGAGAAGAGTCAACCAGATAACCGAACTTGAAAATCTATAATTCTTTCAAAACGAGAGGAGTATAAATACTATGGAACCTTTTATCATGGACCACCCGCTTATACAGCACAAAATCACACTTCTCAGAAACAAGAACACCGGCACGAAACAGTTCAGAGAGCTTGTTGAAGAGATTGCAACGCTTATGTGCTATGAGGCAACACGCGACCTTCCGCTGAAGGAGGTCGAGGTTGAAACTCCTATCTGCAGAGCAAAGACAAAGGTAGTTTCCGGCAGAAAACTCGCGTTTGTACCGATTCTCAGAGCAGGTCTTGGAATGGTAGACGGCGTTTTGAGCCTTGTTCCTTCTGCAAAGATAGGACACATCGGACTTTATCGTGATCCCGAAACCGCAAAGCCTGTAGAATATTATTGCAAACTTCCCGCTGATATTCACGAGCGTGATGTAATAGTTCTTGATCCTATGCTCGCAACAGGTGGCTCTGCTGTAGACGCTATCCGTATGCTCAAGGAAAAGGGCGCAAAGCATATCAAATTTATGTGCATCATCGCCGCTCCCGAGGGAATAAAGGCGCTGTCCGAGAGCCATCCCGACGTTCAGATATATGCGGCATCTTTGGACGACTGCCTCAATGACCATATGTATATAGTTCCCGGTCTTGGCGATGCAGGCGACAGAATCTTTGGTACTAAGTAAGGTGTAACTTGAAAGAAACAGCTGTTTTAATAGTCATAGCCTGTGTCTTCATCGTGCTTACCGTCGGACAGATAGCAATTGCAAATGCTAACACCATTTCGGTAAATATTCGCGATAACGAGAGTACAACAAGTTTTGTGGCTTCTTCGGATACCTCATCTTCTCAACGTGTTGAGCTTATCAATATCAACACCGCGTCAGAGGACCTTCTGTGCGAAATCGACGGAATAGGCCCCACTTTGGCACAGAGAATCATCGAATACCGCGAGACTAATGGTAATTTTACCTGCGTTGAGGATTTGATGAAGGTGAAAGGAATCGGCGAAGCAATCTTCGGAAAAATGAAACCGTTTATAACGGTATAGGCTATCTTCTCAGGCAAAATAAGACCCACACACAAGCTGCCTAGTCGGCAATTTGTGTGTGGGTCATTTTTCCGTCCGAAATGCGTACTACACGCGGAATTTCAGATGCGATTGACATATCGTGAGTGATCATAATTATTGTGTGGCCGCAGGAGTTCAGGCTTTTTAGTATGTTAATAATCCCTTCGCCCGACGAAGAATCCAGATTTCCTGTAGGCTCATCAGCCAAAATTATCGGAGGGGAAGACGCAATTGCCCGTGCAATTGCAACGCGCTGCTGCTGACCGCCTGACATTTGGGAGGGAAGATGTGATAACCTTTTGGAAAGTCCCACTTTTTCCAGTGCACATTTTGCCAATCTTGTTCGCTCAGTACGGGAAAACCCTCGATATAATAGGGGCATTTCAACGTTTTCCATTGCGCTGAGATTTGGTATCAGATTGAATCCTTGAAAAATAAAACCTATAGAGCTGCCGCGAATTGAACAGAGCTTAGAATCTGAAAAAGAGGAAACGTCTACACCATCCAACAGGTATTTTCCGCGGGTAGGGGAATCGAGTGTACCGAGTATATTCATCAGGGTAGATTTTCCGGAACCGGATTTGCCTACGATGGCTACAAACTCCCCTTTACTAATAGAAAGGTCGACATTGTCAAGCGCCCTGACCTCACAGCATCCGCTTTGATATATTTTTGAAATACCTTTCAATTCTATCATACGCATCCTCCTTTATATGCTTATTATGCTAAAAACATGTAGAATAATACTTCGTGTGTCAAATAAAAAGTAATATGAATAGCATAAAATAACATCTGCAAAACGGAGGGAATTATGAACGGTAAATATATAGATTTCTTTCTTGGAGCAAATACACCAATAGGATTTGTATCAAGGTATGATCAGCTTTCAAAAAACAAAAAATTAAAAAAGATATACGTTATAAAGGGTGGAGCGGGAACAGGAAAGTCTTCAATGATGAAGAGGATAGGCGATGATAGTTATAAAAACGGAGATTTTGTAGAAAGAATACACTGTTCTTCAGACCCTGACTCTTTAGATGCTGTTATTGTCGAAGAAAAAGGGTTTGCAGTTTTGGACGGTACGCCTCCGCATCCGATGGAACCTAAGTATCCGGGGGCATTTGAAACACTTGTGAATCTCTATCCGTCTTGGAATGAGGAAAAGCTCGAAAAAAATGCTGAAAAGATAAAGCAACACGTAAAGGAATACACCGACTATCATAGAAAAGCCTGCGCCTATCTTTCGGCAGTTGCATCGCTGCTAAATGAAAACAGAAAGGTGGCAGACCCCTGCACCGACTACAAAAAGATAGATCGATACCTAAACAACCTTACAAGGCGCGAATTTGCAAAGGTGATAGAAGAAAACGGCAGAGAAAGCGTTAGATTTTTCAGCGCGGTAACGCCAAAAGGTGTAAAGATGTACAACATTACAATAGAAGCTCTTTGTGACAAGGTTTATCTGATAGAAGATGACATAGGCGCGGTTTCACAATACCTATTGAAAAGAATAAGAGATAAGGCGATAGAGAAAAAACTAGATATAATCAGCGGATATTGCATAACTGCACCATATGAAAAACTCGAACATATAATAATACCGCAACTGAGAATAGGGTTCTTAACCTCTAACAAATTCCATAAAATAAATGTAAATATAATAGAAAAACGTGTAAAGGCATCTAGATTTACAGATTTAAAAAGACTCAACGAGAGAAAACAGTACCTTTCCTTCAACAAAAAGGCTTCAGCGAGCCTTTTGGACGAGGCAATAAGGTCAATGCAAAATGCAAAAAAACATCACGATCTTCTCGAAGACTGTTATATTCCTTGTGTTGATTTTGAAAAAGTGGATAATATTAGAAAAGAACTTGTTGCTAAATTAAAAGCAAAAAAAGTCCTCTGATTTTCTCAGAGGACAATAGCTTATTTTGAATGCGGAACTAAAAATGCTGCTTCGTTAGCAAGAGGGACGGTAATTCTCGTGTGTTTGTCATCAAACGCTATAGTATAGTTTCCAAGTTCATACATGTCCTTTTTGTCGCCGACAAATGTAGCGTGGTGAACAGGCTTGTATACTACCGTGAAAATCTTTTTGTAAAAGCGGATTGTGATTTCGTGGTTAGTTGTCTTTTCCTCGACTACAATCGTATGAGTATTGTCGTTAGAAATATGTGTGCTGTATTTATAATTCGGGGAAAATCCCATCAAAAGCAAAATTACCTCTGCCAAGACTAAAAAAACGATAGAAAGACTGATGAAAAAGTTTTTCGTTATACGTTTTGTCAAAATATAAATCACGAAGAAAAGTATGTTAAAAGCTGTAAGAATCGAAAGAAGATGACCCGTTCCCAAACTGCCAATAATAACATAGTAATTAAAAAATGAACACATTAGCGTTATAAGAATTGTGATGGCGAGAAATATTATGGACATCGTAAGCGAGATTTTACACAAAATCTTCATTATAATTCCTCTTTCTTGGTGGAAAGCTTTTCGTCAATAGCTGTAGCAGCGGTTTTTCCTGCACCCATAGCCAGAATTACGGTTGCAGCACCGGTTACAGCATCGCCACCCGCATATACTCCATCTTTGGTGGTTGCCATCTTTTCATCAACTATAAAGCAACCGCGCTTGTTTGTTTCAAGTCCTTTTGTTGTTGAACGGATAAGAGGGTTAGGGGAGGTGCCGATAGACATAATTACGGTGTCAACGTCTAGTACAAATTCCGATCCTTCAACAGCAACGGGTCTGCGTCTGCCGCTTTCGTCGGGTTCTCCGAGAGCCATCTTTATGCATTCCATACCAACAACCTCGCCGTTTTCGTTGCCCAAAATACGAATGGGGTTGGTGAGCTCACACAAAACGATTTCTTCCTCTTTTGCGTGGTGGATCTCTTCAAGACGTGCAGGCATTTCTGCTTCTGAACGGCGGTAAACAATGTATACCTTTTCCGCACCCAAGCGTTTTGCACATCTCGCGGCATCCATCGCGACATTTCCACCGCCTACGACTGCGACGCTTTTGCTTTCCATAATCGGCGTGTCATATTCGTCAAGGTACGCTTTCATGAGGTTTGTGCGGGTGAGGTACTCGTTTGCAGAATATACACCGATGAGCGATTCGCCTTCAATGCCCATAAAGTTTGGAAGTCCGGCGCCGGAACCGATGAAAATAGCTTCATAACCCATTTCTATCAACTCATCAATGGACAGGATTTTTCCGATAACCATATCGGTTTTTATCTCTACACCGAGCTTTTCGAGCTTTTCGACTTCTTTTTTGACTATGGATTTTGGGAGTCTGAATTCGGGTATTCCATATACAAGAACACCGCCCGCGGTATGAAATGCCTCAAAAATCGTAACCTCATAGCCTTTTTTAGCGAGGTCTCCTGCGCAGGTGAGACCGGAAGGACCTGCACCGATAACGGCAACCTTGTGTCCGTTACTGGTAACTTTGGAAACAGTTTCCTTGCCGTGAGCCATATTGTAATCTGCGGCAAATCTTTCGAGTCTTCCGATTGCGACC
Organism: Oscillospiraceae bacterium; assembly: GCA_045536425.1. GTDB lineage: Bacteria > Bacillota > Clostridia > Oscillospirales > Ruminococcaceae > UBA11540. Next base: position 292,630 of record JAZSNN010000015.1, on the reverse strand, counting down.
GCTTCACCCTTGATAGCGCGAACGCACTTGCTCTCACACTGACATTCTTGGGGGCACACTCTTCCGCATACAGCGGGAAGAGCGTTGGTTTGCGAGATGACCTCATATGCGCCGTCAAAATCTCTCTGTGCAATCTTTGAGATGAACTCGGGTATCTTGACGTTTACAGGACAGCCCTGAACACAAGGCATATGCTTGCAGTTGAGACAGCGCGTAGCCTCTTCAACCGCCATTTCTTCTGTATATCCAAGGGAAACTTCTTTAAAATTTTTATTTCTTACGGTAGGCTCCTGCTCGGGCATTGCTACTTTTTTGAGCGACATATTAGCCATTGTTTGCACCTCCGTAAAGACGGCAGTGGTGATTTGAGTTGTGTTCTTCTTGCTTTTTATAAAAGCGATTTCTGAGCATAAGCTCGTCAAAATCCACGAGATGTCCGTCGAAATCAGGACCGTCAACACAAGCAAATTTGATTTCTCCGCCAACAGTAACGCGGCAACCGCCACACATACCCGTTCCATCAATCATAATGGGATTGAGGCTGACTAGGGTTTTAACGGAATAGGGTTTTGTAGTGAGCGAAACAAATTTCATCATAGGAACAGGACCAATAGCGACTACTAGGTCATAGTCGGGGTCTTTGTCCAGAATGCTCTTGAGTGCATCAGTAACAAATCCCTTTGTTCCATAGCTTCCGTCATCGGTAGTTATGGTAAGTGTATTGGATACAGCTCTAAACTCTTCCTCAAGAATCACGATGTCGCGGTTTCTGAATCCGGCTATAACGTCTACCTGCGCACCTTGTTCAAAGAGCGCCTTTGCAACGGGGAAAGCAATAGCACATCCAACTCCTCCGCCAACAACGATAGCCTTCTTCACACCTTCGATTTCAGTAGGTCTTCCAAGCGGACCTACAAGGTCAAGTATGGAGTCGCCTTCGTTGAGCTCCGAAAGCATCTTTGTAGAACTTCCAGCAACCTGATAAATTATGGTAACGGTACCTTCAGCCTTGTCACTGTCAGCAATGGTGAGAGGTACTCTTTCTCCTAGTTCATCTATTCTAAATATGACAAACTGTCCCGCCTTTGCTTTGTTTGCAATCAAGGGCGCGTAAAACTTCATCATAAACACCTGATCATTCAGTTGTTTTTTACATACAATTTTAAACAAAACGGACCCTCCGTTAAAAAGATTATAGATATGATTATATACGAAAAGATACAATATTTCAATAGAGTTTGAATGTGAAAATCGGCGTAGGATAACTACGCCGATAAAAAATTTAGAATTCAAGTTTTTCTCTGATGAACTCGGTGAGTTTTTCTATCGGAATTCTCTCCTGAGCCATAGTGTCACGGTCACGAACTGTAACACATCCGTCCTCTTCACTGTCGAAGTCGTAGGTGATGCAGAAAGGTGTGCCGATTTCGTCCTGACGGCGATAACGCTTGCCAATAGAGCCTGCGTCGTCGAAATCAATCATAAAGTCTTTTGCGAGCATAGCGTATACTTTTTGAGCAGACTCGTTGAGCTTCTTGGAAAGAGGAAGAACACAAGCCTTGAAAGGTGCGAGAGCGGGGTGGAGGTGAAGAACAACTCTTGTGTCGTTCTCGCCAACAGTTTCTTCGTCATAAGCTTCGCAAAGGAACGCGAGAGTTACGCGGTCTGCACCGAGAGAGGGCTCGACAACATAGGGAATATACTTTTCGTTAGCCTCCTGATCAAAGTACTCTAGGGACTTTCCGGAATGCTCGATGTGTTGTTTCAAGTCGAAATCTGTTCTGTCGGCAATTCCCCAAAGCTCACCCCATCCGAACGGGAAGAGGAATTCGATGTCGGTAGTTCCTTTAGAATAATGTGAAAGTTCCTCAGGATCGTGATCACGCATCTTTATGTTTTCTTCCTTGATGCCAAGGTTGAGAAGCCAATTTTTGCAGTAGTCCTTCCAATAAGCAAACCACTCAAGGTCTGTTCCTGGCTTGCAGAAGAACTCGAGCTCCATCTGCTCAAACTCACGGATTCTGAAGATAAAGTTACCGGGAGTGATTTCGTTTCTGAAGGATTTACCAATCTGTCCGATACCGAAGGGGAGCTTCTTTCTGGTTGTTCTCTGCACGTTAGCAAAGTTTACGAATATACCCTGTGCTGTTTCGGGACGGAGATAGAGTTCGCTCTTTGCGTCCTCGGTAACACCCTGAAATGTTTTGAACATAAGGTTGAATTGTCTGATGTCGGTAAAGTTTGTGCTACCGCAATCAGGACACTTAATGCCGTTTTCTTTGATGAATTCCATCATCTGAGCGTTTGTCCAACCGTTAGGAACGGCATCGGACTGCTGTTCAATAAGCTGGTCGGCTCTGTGACGGGTTTTACAATCTTTACAATCCATAAGAGGATCGGAGAATCCGCCAACGTGTCCCGAAGCCACCCAAGTCTGAGGGTTCATAAGAATAGCTGCATCAAGACCAACGTTGTAGGGGGATTCCTGAACGAACTTTTTCCACCAAGCACGTTTGATGTTGTTTTTGAATTCTACACCGAGAGGACCATAGTCCCAGCTGTTGGAAAGTCCGCCGTAGATTTCACTTCCGGGATATACAAAACCTCTGCCTTTACAGAGGGCGACAATCTTGTCCATTGTTTTTTCAGAATTTAAAAGCATAAGAAAGCCTCCGAATTATATAAACATTACTATATATTTTACCTTTATATTCCTTTTAAGTCAACAGTTTTAGCGAATAGTAGTGAAAATAATTTATTTTTTTTTGCGAAAACTATTGATTTTATGATTTCTTTTTGCTAAAATAGGTGTGTTGACTTAAAGAAAGTTGTTATCAAGGAGGTGCAGACAATGGCAAAATGCGATATCTGCGGAAAAGGTGTTACATTCGGAATAAAGGTTTCACACTCTCACAGACGTTCTAACAGAACATGGAAACCCAATGTAAGAAGAGTAAAGGCAGTAGTTGACGGTACTCCGTGCCACATTTACGCCTGCACCCGTTGCTTGCGTTCTAACAAAGTAACGAGAGCTGTCTGATATAGCCAAAAAGAAAAAGGGACTGCCCAGGCAGTCCCTTTTTGTCATATATTAACGGATTTTAACAATATTCTTCAAAAAAAGTTCACCATTCCCGCTTTGTTTAGTATATAATATTATTATAAAAGTATGATGGACAAGAAGGAGGACGCACAATGGCTACCAATAAAATCCTTGTTTGTGATGATGATAAGAACATTTGCGAACTTTTGAGACTGTATCTCGTAAAAGACGGATATACAGTAGTTATCGCCAATGACGGCGAAGAAGCACTTGAAAAGTTTCGAACCGAGGAGCCCGATCTGATACTGCTTGACATAATGATGCCAAAGCTCGACGGTTGGCAGGTTTGCCGTGAGGTGAGAAAAAAATCCGATTGCCCGATAATTATGGTAACTGCAAAGGGTGAAACCTTTGACAAGGTGCTTGGACTTGAACTTGGTGCTGATGACTACGTTACCAAACCCTTTGATCCAAAGGAAATAATAGCCAGAATAAAGGCGGTAATGCGTCGTATGCATTCCACAGCTTCCGAGGCTGTTAGTGAGGCTGTAAAAGAAGTGAAATACGATAACCTTATTGTGAATATGACAAAATATGAGCTCAAGGTTTCAAATAAGGTTGTTGATACTCCGCCGAAAGAGCTTGAGCTTTTGTTCTACCTTGCCAGCAACCCCAACCGAGTTTTCACTCGAGACCAGCTTCTCGACAAAGTATGGGGATTTGAATATTACGGCGATTCCAGAACTGTTGACGTGCATATAAAGAGACTTCGCGAAAAGCTCGAAGGAGTTTCTGAAGAGTGGTCTCTCAAAACAGTTTGGGGTGTAGGATACAAATTTGATGTAAAGGAATAGTTTTGGTGAAATCATGAGAGGGCAGAAGAGTATTTTTTCAAAATATTTTTTAATCTGCGTTGCCTGTGTGACTCTCAGCGTAGTCGTTTTAGGTGTAGCGTTGCTGTTTTTTTCGACACAGCATTTCCGCGACGAGCAGTATGCTCTGCTCAGTAAAAACGCTAAAAACGCTGCAAGTATCACCGTGGCAAACTATGCCTCTAATTCCTTTGATTTTATTAACTATCAAACCGTTCACAACGGATACGAGCTTCTTGCAATAGCATCTGGCACCGAAATTTTCTTTACCGATATTTCTGGCAAAACCCTCGTTTGTTCTCACGATTCCTCGTGTGTGCACACAACGTACACTGTTTCAACCGATGTTATAAAACACGCAATGAAGGGCGAGTATAGCGAAATGGGCAGACTGGATGGTATGTACAAAAGCCCATATTACACGGTTGGTATGCCCGTAAAGATAAATGGAAATACCACTATAGGCGTTATATTTGTTTCCTCGTCGGCAAAATCTATGACCGACCTTACAAACAAGTTTACTAAAACCGTTGTTGCTTGTGTACTTATGATTTTGTTCATCGCGTTTGTTTTGGTGTATGCAGTTACTGCGCAACTTGTGCGGCCGATACGCCAGATGGTAAAAGCGACCCGAAGCTTTTCAAAAGGTGATTTTACACAACGAATATCGGTTTCAGACGATCGCGAAATCGGTGAGCTTGCACTTTCTTTCAATAATATGGCGGAGGATTTGGCGCTCCTCGAATCCTCTCACAGAAGCTTTGTTGCCAATGTTTCGCACGAACTAAAAACTCCTATGACGGCAATAATCGGCTTTGTAGAGGGAATACTAGATGGAACTATTCCTCCCGAACAGCACGAGCACTATCTTAACATAGTGTTAGATGAATCAAAACGTCTTTCTACTGTTGTTCGTTCAATGCTCAATATTGCAAGGATAGAAACGGGCGAAAACAAGCTTGATGTTGTTTCTTTCGACGTAAATGACGTTGTCTGTCAGGCGCTGTTTCCTTTTGAAAAGAAGATAGAGGAAAAGAGGCTCGATATCCGCGGCCTTGATATAGACACAAAAGTTATGGTAGATGCCGATAAAGGACTAGTTCATCAGGTTGTCTATAATCTGATAGATAATGCTGTAAAATTTGCAGATGTTGGCGGATATATTGAGTTTAGATATGTAATTGATAAAAATACTACCTATATATCGGTAGTAAATTCCGGTGACGGCATATCTCAAGAAGAATGCAGATATATTTTTGACAGATTCTATAAAACCGACAAATCCAGAAGCTCGGATAAGCACGGTGTGGGACTCGGTCTGCATATAGCAAAATCGATAGTAAAGCTACACGGTGGAGATATCCGTGTGAGAAGTGAACAGGGAAAATATACTGAGTTTTGCTTCACGCTTCCTGCTTCACAGACAAAAAATCACCACAAATAGTGTGAATAATTTTAATATGAAGTTTATTTTATCTTAATATTTTCAATTTATAATTTTTTCAAACAAAAATGCGGAGGTCGTTTATGTACGATAATAATGAAAATAACAATGAAATGAACCTAGAGCAGAACGCTCCACAGGAGAACCAAACTCCCGAACAGCCTCAGCCCAATCAAGTACCCCCTCCGCCGCCATCCCCATACGGTGGATACAATCAATTTGGCGGACAGTATAGAACTAACTACGAAGAGCAAAACGAATATAGACAGCAGAACGGTTACAACTGGAATCTCAACGATTACGGGAGTTATTCCAACAGACCCAGAAAACCGAGAAACAAAAACGGTTTGAAGATAGTTGCCACTGTTTTGTGCTGTGTTCTGTTCATCTGTTCGATAGCTTTTGGTATTGCAGGGCTCAATGCCTTGGTTGCCGACGTTGATACTACTACTTCAGACTCTGTTGCCGAAACGAGCTCCACTACTATCAAGGCACCCGAGCTTGTAATCAACAACAAGCCTACAAATGTTTCCGGCAATGTAGACAACACGTCAACACTTTCGGGTGAACGAGTATACGAAAAGGTAAGCCCCTCTGTAGTAGGAATTGTAGTCTATTCCTCGGGTACAGACACAACCGCTTCGGGCGAGGGCTCGGGAGTTATCATTTCCTCGGACGGCTATATCGTCACCAACGAGCACGTTATAGAGGACGCTAAGCTCATCGAGGTAGTTCTCAATAACAATGAGCGATATACTGCAAAATTGATGGGATATGATAAGCAGACCGACCTTGCTGTCATAAAGATAGATGCGCAAAACCTCGTAAAAGCAGAACTCGGAAATTCTGATGAACTAAAACCCGGTGAGATTGTTTATGCTATCGGTAACCCTGGTGGTATAGAGTTTGCAAATAGCATAACAAACGGTATTGTCAGCGGTGTTGACCGACTCATCACAAACAGCTCTACAGGATATGTGATGACCTGTATACAAACCAATGCCGCAATAAACCCCGGAAATTCAGGCGGCGCACTTGTTGACAGCTACGGAAGAGTGGTTGGAATAAGCGTTGCAAAACTTGCCAACGTTTCTTATGAGGGTATGGGCTTTGCAATTCCGATTAGCGACTCGGTCGACCTCATCGACGACCTTATCGAATATGGATACATCAAGGGCAGACCGCTTCTTGGAATTACCTACTATGCAATTTCCTCTGAGGTTGCAAAATTCTATGGAATTCCCGCGGGACTCAAGGTTCAGGGCGTTGACCCCGAAAGCGACGCATATAAAAAAGGACTCCTGCCCGGAGATATGATTACTGAGATAAACGGACAGAGCGTTGAAAGTACTGCCGAAGTGTTTGCGATAATGTCAAACTGCAAGGCGGGAGACACTATGAAACTCACGGTTTACCGCAAGGGCTATACTACAGAAATGTCGGTAGTTCTTGGCGAAAATGATGGCCGCGACGATACATCGAACTACATTACCGAGGAGGGCGATTCTTCCGGCAACAATCAGAACAACAACGGAAATTACGATAACAACGGCGGAAACTACGGCGATTATGGCGGAGGCTTTTTCGAAGATCCCTTTGGATTTTTCCCGTTTGGATAAAAAACAGGTCGGACGAAAATCCGACCTGTTTTAATACGATAAAAAGGAGGCATAAAAGCCTCCTTTTTATCCCAATCTTATCATTTCATCGATACAAACTCTGGCGGCCGTTATCTCTTCGTCAGTCATTTCGATTTCAAAAGCTTCTCCGTTGTCAATTCCGAGCAGAGTTTTGTAAACATCCATAAGAGTTGTCAACTTCATATTCTGGCAAACGATCTTTTTGGACAGAATATAAAATTCCTTATCAGGACATTCGTACTGCAAAAACTCCGCGATGCTTATTTCGGTGCCTATTATAAACTCTTTGGCGTCCGAAGCCTTTGCAAAATCTATAATTCCCGAAGTAGAACCAACGTAGTCAGCGCGGGATGAAACCTCGGGAATGCACTCGGGGTGAACCAAAACGAGAGCATTTGGATGCAAAGCTTTTGCGTCTTCGAGGTCTTTAACAGTTACAGCCGCGTGAACGGGACATCCACCCTTGAGAAGCTTTATGTCCTTTTCGGGTACCTGTTCCTTTACATAGGTTCCAAGGTTGCAGTCGGGGATGAATAGAATTTTGTCAGCGTCCATATTTTTAACAATCTTCACGGCAGACGAAGAGGTGACACACACGTCACAAACAGCCTTTAGATCTGCGGTAGTGTTGATATATGCGACAACCTTGCGGTCAGGCTCTTCTTCCTTCATCTTCTTTATCATCTCGGGGTCCATCTGCTCTGCCATCGGACAACCCGCCAATCTGTTTGCGAGAAAAACTCTCTTGTCAGGGGAGAGCATCTTGGCGGTTTCTGCCATAAAATGCACGCCACACATCAAAAGATTTTTTGCAGAAGCCTTTTGAGCATCAACGCTAAGTTTGAAGGAGTCGCCGACAGTGTCTGCAATCTCGGTTATCTCCATACCCTGATAACTGTGGGCAAGGATATAAACGTCCTTTTCTTTCTTGAGTTTGAGTATTTTTTCTTGTATATTTTTTACCATATTGATTCTCCTTTATCGGTTAAACACTCTCTGAATACTCTACATATTGTTCCGCCGCCGAGTACAACGTCCCCGTCGTAGAAGACTGCAGCCTGTCCGCAGGTTACGGCACGTTGCGGCGAGTTGAGTTCAACATACAATTTGTTGTCAGAAAGTGGGTATATTGTTGCAGGTTGTTCTTGCTGATGATAACGGGTTTTGACCTTTACATCAAAAGGCTCTGTAGGAACGTCACCCGAAATCCAATTAACGTCTTCTACAGCGAAAGCAGGGAAGAAAAGGTCTTCGTTTTTGCCAAGTGTAACGGTATTTGTCTTTACATCTTTTTCAATTACAAACAAAGGTTCGGTATAGGAAACGCCGAGTCCTTTTCGCTGACCGATGGTGTATCGGATGATACCTTGGTGTTCTCCCAAAACCTTTCCGCTTGTGTGAACAAATTTTCCGTGCTCAAATTTTATGCCGGTATATTTTTCAATAAAATCTGCATAATTTCCGTCGGGTACAAAACAGATGTCCTGACTGTCGGGTTTGTCTGCGTTTACAAACCCAAACTTTTCAGCAAGTGCGCGTATCTCTTGCTTTGTAAAATCACCGAGAGGGAATAGTGTATGCGATAACTGCTCCTGCGTCAAACCGTACAAAACGTAGCTTTGGTCTTTCGAAGGGTCAGCGCCTTTTTTGAGCTGATATTTTCCGCTTTTTTCGTCAAATACGCGACGAACGTAGTGACCCGTCGCGATATAATCGCAGTCGAGAAGCAAAGCTCTCTGCAAAAGCGCATCGAATTTTATAAATCTGTTGCAATCAATACAGGGGTTTGGCGTGTCACCACGGATGTAAGCTGCGTTGAACCTATCGATGACGAGTTCCTTGAATTTGTCGCCAAAGTTGTAAACAAAATGCTCGACACCAAGGCTTCTCGCAACAGATCTGGCATCCTCAACGTCGTCTAATGAACAGCAGGATTTGCTGCTGTCAAGCTTGATGTCGGAATTGGAAAAAAGCTTTAGCGTAACACCAATGATATCGTATTCACTTTTAAGCAGAGCAGCAGCAACAGAACTGTCTACACCGCCACTCATAGCAACAGCTACCTTTTTATCAGCCACGCCAAAACTCCTAACTAATTGGTTTCTATATAATAATAGAACAAATGACGGGTTTAGTCAATAATTTTAAAAAAGGAAATATTTTTTCTCTAAAATATGCTATACTATAAGAAAAGATTTGATTTGGAGGAAATATGAAGGAACAGTTTATGAGAGAAACGATAGGGCAAGAGATATACTTTTCCTCTATTAACATAGATAAATTCACAACCTCACGAATATCGGTAAATTTCATCGTAGATCTCGATAGAGAAACTGTAACGGCGAATGCGCTTGTTGCTTTTCTCTTGCGTAAGGGATGTGGAATGTATCCCGATTTTACCGCGCTCAATCTGCGTCTGGATGAGTTGTACGGAGCTACTATTTCTACCGATGTTAAAAAGTTTGGCGACAAGCAGATTATCAATGTTACAGGCGCTTGTATAAACGATAGATTTGCTTTAGACGGCGAGAGTATGCTTTCAGAACTTGCTGAGCTCATCTGCAATATCATTACCGATCCCGTGATGCAAAACGGTCGCTTTCTGCAAAAGGAAATCGACGTCGAAAAAAGTATACTTTGCGATACCATACGCTCTGTCAGGGATGACAAGGGAGCTTATGTAATAGAAAAGCTGATATCTGAGATGTGCGCTGACGAGCCGTTTGGACTGAAAAAATACGGCTACTGTGAAGATATGTATAAACTCAACGCAGATTACGTTACTGATTGCTATAAGAAAATTCTCTCAACCGCGAAGATCGAGATTTTGTGTAGCGGTGAAAAAATCAACGACAACCTTAAAACCGTGTTTGTAAATGCTTTTTCAAAGATCGAAAGAAGAGTGCAGGGTCAGAAAAAGACCACAACAACTCCTCCCGCTAAGACGCCCAGAGAGATAGTGGAAAAAATAAACGTATCACAATCAAAGGTGGCTCTGGGTTTTTCAAGCGGAATACCGCTTGATGACAAGAGAAGTCTTGCACTTCGGTTGATGTCTGCAGTTTACGGCGGAGACACATCCTCAAAGCTCTTTACTGTTGTTCGCGAAGAAATGTCACTCTGCTACTACTGCGCTTCGATGGTTGAACGAACAAAGGGAATAATGATCGCGTATAGCGGTGTACAAGAAAACAACAGAAAAAAGACGATAAAAGCTATGCTCGCCCAACTCGATGAAGTGAGAAACGGAAGATTTACCGAAGAGGATATCAAACAGGCAAAGGCATCCATAATTACTGGGCTCGAATCGGTGACCGATTCACTGTATGGTATCGAAGCGTGGTACCTCGGACAGATACTTTCCGGCATCAAAACAACACCCGAAGAGGAAATAACGCTCATAAACAAGCTGACGGCAGAAGACGTTTGCGAAGCGGCTAGAGCTATGAAGCTAAACGTCGTGTATTCGATTGTGGAAGGCGGGGATAGAGAATGAACGTAGAGATGATAAAAAACGACCGCCTAAATAATTCTATTCGCTATTTCACCCACAAGAGCGGGCTGAAGGTGAAAATGTGCTTTTTGGAGGACTTTAAAAGCGCATACGCGATAATCGGCACAAAATACGGCTCTGCTGACAACTGTTTTATGGTTGACGGTGAAACCGAGTTCACAAGTGTCCCCGATGGTATTGCACATTTTTTGGAGCACAAGCTTTTTCAAAACGAAGACGGAGAAAATGCGTTTGACCTGTTTTCAAAAACGGGAGCAAATGCAAACGCATATACCTCGTTTGAAAAAACCTCATATCTCTTTTCTTGCACGAGCAAGTTTAGAGAGAATCTCGAGATACTTCTTGGGTTTGTGACAAAGCCGTATTTCACAAAAGAATCTGTTAAAAAAGAACTTGGCATCATAGGTCAAGAGATACAGATGTACAACGACGACCCCGATTGGAACGTATACTTTAACGCGCTTGACTGTATGTACGTAAATAATCCCGTTAAAGTTGATATAGCAGGTACAGAAGAGTCTATAAGAGAGATAACACCCGAGCTTTTGTACAGATGCTACGATGCCTTTTATGACCTTAGAAATATGGTGCTCACCGTAGTAGGAAACTTTGATGAGAATGAGGTGATCGGTGCCTGCGATAAAATTCTTGTCGAAAAACCAACAAAAAACGTGAAAAGATTTTCTGTGGACGAGCCGAGAAATGTCGCTTGCGACTATAAAGAACAAAAGATGGACGTTTCAATGCCGCATTTTCAAATTGCATTCAAGCTCGATGACCGTGGTGAGAAAAACAACGAGCTCGATTCGGTTTTGTGTGAAATTTTGCTCGATGTTATAGCGGGAGAATCGTCACCGCTTTATCGAAAGCTATACGACGGCGGGCTCATAAACGATGCTTTTGGCGGGGAAGCCTTTGCGGGTAGAGATTATATTGCATATCTTTTTAGCGGCGAGGCAGAAAAACCCAAAAAAGTTCGGCAAATGATAGCCGACGAGATAGAAAGAATACGTCAAGAGGGAATAGACCAAAAGCTTTTCACAGCTTCCAAAAAAGCTCTATACGGCAGATATGTCAGGATTTTTGATAAACCGTCAGCTCTCGCTTCGTTTATTCTGTCTTGCGCCTTTGCAGGAGTTGAAATTTATGATATAATAGAGCGGGTAGCAAACGCTACTGCTGAGGATGTTATGAGCATCATAAACCGAACCAACTTGGACAACGCCGTGCTTTCGGTTGTTAGTCCGTTTTGACAGAAAGGATGTAAAGATGAATACAGTATCTTTTCCGCTTTTAGATCTTTCGTTTGATATCAATAGGGTTGCCTTTTCAATAGGAGAGCTAAAGATATATTGGTATGGCATAATAATTGCTGTCGGATTTTTGCTCGCAGTTTTGTATGCGTATAAGAGAGCCGACAAATTCGGTATCGTTCCCGACAAGGTAGCTGACGTTGCCATATTCGGAATAATCGGTGGTGTAATCGGTGCGAGACTCTACTATGTCATCTTTTCTTGGGAAAAGTTCAAGGATGATTTTTGGGGCATTTTCGAGATCTGGGAAGGTGGCATCGCGGTATACGGAGGACTCATTGGCGGAGTTATCGCAGGTGCTATTGTCTGCAAGGTTTCAAAGATAAAATTCACCGCAATGCTCGACATTGCTGTGATAGGATTTTTGATAGGTCAGGGAATAGGCCGTTGGGGAAATTTCGTTAATGTCGAAGCCTATGGTGCACCGATGCAAACCAATCTTCCTTGGGGAATGACGTCTGCAAAAATCGTATCCGAGCTTGGTGTTGAGGCAGGAACACTCGTTCACCCTTGCTTCTTGTATGAATCTTTGTGGTGTCTTTTAGGAGTTCTCGTTCTGCATCTTTATTCAAAGCACCGCAGATTTGACGGTGAACTTGCACTGTTCTACTGCGTTTGGTACGGAGCAGAAAGATTTGTGGTCGAAGGTTTGCGAACTGACAGCCTATATCTAGGCGACTTTAGAGTTTCACAGATGTTGGCGCTTGTTCTCTGCATAACAGCCGCGATAATTTGGATAACCTTGAGAGTGATAATTCACAGAAAAGGTGACCCCAAATACCTTTTGCCGATAGGTAAAATTGCAAAAATTGAAACTACAGAGGAGACTGACAATGGCGAAGATAATTGACGGAAAGAAAGTTTCCGCAGACGTAAAAGCTAGAATAGCAAAAGAGGTTGAAGCAATCAAAGCTGAGGGTAAAAGAGCTCCCGGCCTCGCTGTTGTTATTGTAGGAGATGACTCCGCATCGAGAGTCTATGTAAACAACAAGAAAAAGGCTTGTGCAGAGGTTGGCTTCTATTCTGAGGAATATGCCCTTCCCGCTGAAACTACCGAGGAAGAACTCATAAAACTTGTCAAAACACTTAACGCAAGAGAAGATATTGACGGAATACTGGTTCAGCTTCCGCTTCCGCGACATATAAACGAGAAGGCTGTTATCGAAACCATATCTCCCCAAAAGGACGTTGACGCGTTTCACGTTCAAAACGTTGGAAAGATAATGATAGGCGACTATAGTTTCTTGCCCTGCACTCCCGCAGGAGTGATGGAACTCATAAAATCCGAAGGAATTGACTTTTCGGGAAAAGAGTGTGTCGTTATCGGCAGAAGCAACATCGTCGGGAAACCAATGGCAATGCTTCTTCTTCATGCAAATGCAACTGTCACCGTTTGCCACTCCAGAACACGTGAACTGAAGGAAGTTTGCAGGAGAGCAGATGTGCTTGTAGTCGCTATCGGCAAGGCTAAGTTCGTTACTGCTGATATGGTAAAAGAGGGCGCTGTGGTAATCGACGTTGGAATGGATAGAGACGAAAACGGAAAGCTCTGCGGAGACGTTGACTTTGAAAGCGTTGAAAAGAAAGCAGGATACATCACCCCCGTACCTGGTGGGGTGGGCCCTATGACAATTGCAATGCTTATGCAAAACACCCTTACAGCATATAAAGATAAAAGTAAAAACTAAGAACGTTTTAGCAAAATATCGGGAGTCTTTGGTGAAAACTACCAAAAAAGGCTCCCGATAAATATGTATAAAGGATAATTGACAACAACTGATGCATAGTGTATAATATGTGATATGAGTGGATAAATGCGTGTTTTGCGCGGAAGAAAAAGGTGCGTTAGTATTCTTAAACAATTCAATTCGGTTACTGATGAAAAACTAATCGAGCAGATTCGTCTTGGAAATTCAGATACCTTTTCTGTTTTGGTTTCGAGATACGGGGAGTTCCTGGAACGGAAAATTTGCAGCTTCACTTCCGACAAAAACCAACACGATGATTATATGCAGGAAGCTATCCTGTCCTTTTTTACCGCTGTTAATACCTTCGATGATAAAAAGTCATCTTTTCGTACATATCTGAATGTTTGCGTCACGCGCACACTGATTACCCTAAAACGAAAATTAAGTCGTCATCAAGACTCGGAAAGACCTATGAACGACGATTTTGAACCGCTATTAGAGGGTCAGAATATTGACCCGCAGAGCGTTCTCGAAAATAGGGAACAGGTAGATGCATTGATGAATGACATAAAAAGACTGCTTTCTGATTTTGAATTGAAAGCGCTGACACTCTATCTTGGCGGCGGTAGCTATGAAAGCATAGCAAAGAATCTCAAAACTACAGCAAAATCGGTAGACAATGCCCTGCAACGAGTGAGATTGAAGTTAAAGAGTCGGATTTGATTCCGATGATTATAGATGGCCCAGTAGCTCAAAAGCAGAGCGTTGTTTAACAAAGGTGCCGGTGCAATTCCGACCAAGGTCAAAACCAAAATTTAAGCGAGGTAAAATCATGTACGAGGACAAGACATTAGTTTGCAAAGAGTGTGGAAATGAGTTCGTTTTCACAGCAGGCGAGCAGGAGTTCTATGCAGAAAAAGGTTTCGTAAACGAGCCCCAGAGATGCAAGGCTTGCCGCGATTCCCGCAAGGCTGCTTCCAGACCCGCAAGAGAGATGTATACAACAGTATGCGCTAACTGCGGAAAAGAGGCAAAGGTTCCTTTCAAACCCAGAGAGGATAAGCCCGTATACTGCAGCGAGTGCTTTGCAAATATGAAAGCTGAATAATCTCAGACACTAAAAGGAAGACCGATCGGTCTTCCTTTTTTGTATGTATAGGAGCTATATAAAACAAAAAGCCTCGATTTCTCGAGGCTTGGAGCTGATGACGTGACTTGAACACGCGACCTGCTGATTACGAATCAGCTGCACTACCGACTGTGCTACATCAGCGGATAACGGTATTTATTTTATCACCAAATGAATGTAAAGTCAATAAATTATGATTGAATTAGAGAAAAAAGTGTAGTAAAATATAAACATCAAACAAAGGAGAGTACAACAATGGTAAAACACGTTATACTTTGGCAGCTCAAGGCTGAGCTCGATGAAAATCAAAAGATTGAAGTTAAGAAAAATATAAAAATAGGTCTCGAGGAGCTCATCGGCAAGATTGACGGACTTAAAGAAATCAAGGTTTATACCGAAGGACTTGAATCTTCAAACGCTGATGTAATGCTCTATTCGGTATTTGAAGATGTGGCTGCACTTAAAGGATACGCCGTTCATCCCGAGCACGTTTTTGTTGCTGATACAAAGGTCAGACCTTTCACAAAGACTAGACTCTGCCTGGACTTTGAAGACTAATTTATGAAAAACCGCATCGGTATATTTATCGAATGCGGGTTTTCTTTTCCGTAGATCCTCTCGGGTTCGACCCCCGTTAATAAAAAATAAGAACCAACTCTAACGAGTCAGTTCTTATTTTTGGTGCCGGTGGCGGGGGTCGACCGTTTGCTTCGCACACTGTACGTTCGGAGACCCAAATTCTTCGAATTTCGGTACCCGCCTCACGCTCCTCGCTAAAAACAGTCCACAGGACTGTTTTTTAACGCTCAGACCCTCACGGGTTCGACCCCGTTAATAAAAAACAAGAACCAACTCTAACGAGTCAGTTCTTATTTTTGGTGCCGGTGGCGGGGGTCGAACCCGCACGGTGTCGCCACCGCGGGATTTTGAGTCCCGTACGTCTGCCAATTCCATCACACCGGCAAGTACTTTAGTATTATATACAAAATAATGCCCGTTGTCAAGAGAAATCTTAACAACGGGCGAATAGTTTTTATTTATTTTTCCTCGTTTTTGACAAGCTCGGTCACAGAGGTCGCAAGACCTGCGAGCGACTGGATTTCACTAGGGATGATGATCTTTGTTGCCTTTCCGTCCGCAGCCTTTGCAAACGCCTCAAGACCCTTGAGCGAGAGTATCTGCTGTGTGGGAGCGGCTTCGTTGAGCAACTTGATACCGTCCGCCTGAGCCTTCTGTACCAGCATAATAGCCTCAGCTTCACCCTGTGCTTCACGGATTTTTGCCTCTCTGACAGCGTCTGCACGAAGAATTGCAGATTCCTTTTCAGCCTCGGCGTGAAGGATTGCAGACTGCTTTTCACCCTCAGCAACAAGAATCTGACTTCTCTTTTCACCCTCTGCTCTGAGGATGGACTCACGGCGTTCACGCTCAGCCTTCATCTGCTTTTCCATCGCATCCTGAATCTCACGGGGAGGAATCATGTTCTGGAGCTCAACACGGTTAACCTTGATACCCCATTTGTCAGTTGCAAGGTCAAGTGAAGCAGTAATCTTAGTGTTAATAACGTCACGAGATGTGAGTGTGTGGTCGAGTTCGAGTTCACCGATGATGTTACGAAGAGTGGTAGCGGTGAGGTTTTCGATTGCGGCAAGAGGTCTTTCAACACCGTATGCATAGAGCTTAGAGTCGGTTATCTGATAGAACACGATGGTGTCTATCTGCATTGTAACGTTATCCTTGGTGATAACGGGTTGTGGCTTGAAGTCTACGACCTGCTCCTTCAAGGAAACTTTTTTAGCAACCTTGTCGATGAGCGGAACGGTGAAATGCATACCGGTCTGCCAAGTGCATTTATATGCTCCAAGGCGTTCGATGACATAGGTTGTTGCCTGAGGGACGATTTTGATGTTTGAAATGAGAACGATCAAAACAAAAAATACAAATGCTAAAATTACATAAACTACAGGTGGCATAAATTATTCCTCCGTTTTCGTTTTTTCAACTATAAGCTTAACACCGCTAATTTCTTTGACGGTAACAATTTCGCCCACGGTGATGACAGAGTCATCTACAGAACGAGCAGACCAGTCAAGACCCATTACGGTGACCTTGCCAGTTTCGTGGATGTTGTCAATCTCTTCTTTTACAACAGCCGTTTTTTCTATTACCTGATCGGCATTTGTCGGTTCGGGGTTATAGCGAAGTACTTTTTTGAAGAATTTTCTGGTGAATGCCAAAGAAACAGCAGAAACAACAACAAAAACCGCAAACTGAGCCCAAACGGCATCGCCTGAAATAAGGGCGGGTATTACTGCAGCAAGCGCACCCAAAGCAAACCAGATAGATATCAGGCTATATGTAGATGCCTCTACAACAATGAGCACAACTGCAAGTATGAGCCAAAACGCCCAAGCGTATTCCATAAAAACACTTCCTTTCATAGTTAGTATAACATAAACTGTTGCCCTTTACAACGATTTTTATCCAATATCAGCAAAAAAATCAGGTGTAGCTCCTACTATAATGGTTTCTGCTATGTAATAGTCGGTGACAAGTGTTGTCGATGTGACAAAACCCGGCACGAGAGCATAGATTTCAGCAGTTACAACAAGCTTTATGCGATGGCAGGTTTGGTTTATTCCTGCACTGAAAAACTCACTTACAAATTCTGCGTTTGCAATACCCGATGTTGAGATTTTAAAATCTACTTTTGGACCTTTGCCATAAAGAAAAGGGTCGTCAGACAATGAACCCATAGGGATTGATAGTTCTTGTTCTTCAATGCTTTTTAGTTGTGTAAGTACAGTTGATACAAGCTTTGCTTTGAAAAAGTTTGCCACAACCGTGTTGGTTTCTATTGAGGTTACACGCCCGTCAGCATCGCGCGAAAGCGCGACTAAATCAGAATAGCTGATAGTATTTTTAGAAAGCTCTTCGCTGATAGCTTTCTCAAGCTCGCGTGTCACGATAACCTTTGCGCGATTTTGCGCGGCAGTAATTATCATAGGGCGTACTCTGTTGTAGAAAAAACTAACAGAGAGGCAGACGAGCGAGATTATAAAAGCAATCTTTAGTAACTTTAAAGGCAGGTCTTTTTTATCTTTATATCTTTTTATACGCATAAAAACACCTCTTTTACAGTATATTCAGCAAAAAGATGTGGATTGAACTATTGCTATTGCTAGTTAAAAAGTGTATAATAATATGGATAATGTAATTTCTTGGAGGAATAGATATGAAACTCGGAATGGTAGGACTGCCAAACGTTGGAAAGAGTACCTTGTTTAACGCTTTGACAAACGCAGGTGCGCAGTCAGCAAACTATCCTTTCTGCACAATAGAGCCAAACGTCGGAGTGGTTTCCGTACCCGATAAAAGACTTGATGTACTAAACGAAATGTACGATGCGGACAAGCTCACCCCTGCAACAATTGAATTTGTTGATATTGCAGGTCTTGTCAGAGGCGCTTCAAAGGGTGAAGGTCTGGGGAATAAATTCCTTGCTGACATCCGTGAGGTAGACGCTATTGTCCACGTTGTAAGATGCTTTGAGGGAACGGACGTAATCCACGTTGACGGAAGCATCGGGGCTGCGAGAGATATCGAAACGATAAACCTCGAGCTCATTTTCTCGGATATCGACATCCTTGAGCGTAGAATTGACAAGGCAACAAAGGCTGCAAAGGGAGATAAAAAATATCTTGTTGAAGCAGAGTTTTTCAAGCTTTTGAAAGAGCATCTCGAAGCCGGAAACTCCGCAAGATCCTTTGAATATACCGAAGAACAGCTTGAAATGGTTTCTACTGTTCCGCTTCTTTCTAACAAACCTATTATCTATGCTGCAAATATGAGCGAAGACGACTTTATCAACAACATTGAAAATAATCAGCACTACAAAAAGGTCTGTGAAATTGCAGCCCTCGAAAAAGCGGCTGTGCTTCCTATCTGTGCCAAGATAGAAGAGGACATCTCCGATATGGAAGAGGAAGACAAAAAGATGTTTTTGAGCGAACTCAACCTTGAGGAATCGGGTATGGACAGAATGATTCGTACAGGATACGCTCTTCTCGGACTAATATCCTACCTCACTGCAGGAAAGCAGGAGGTTAGAGCTTGGACCATCAAAAAGGGAACAAAAGCACCTCAGGCGGCAGGAAAGATACATACCGATTTTGAAAAAGGATTTATCCGTGCAGAAGTTATTTCCTACGACGACCTCATCGAATGCGGAACAATGGCAAACGCAAAGGAAAAAGGTCTTGTACGACTCGAGGGTAAGGAATACGTTGTAAAAGACGGCGATATAATGCTGTTTAGATTTAACGTCTAATACGAAAGGGGAATGTAAAATGGGAGATATCTATACCGAGTATATGGTGGTAAAAAAGCCTAATATTTTGGATACGATAAAAAAGTTCGGAATTGCTGTCGCCTCTATTTTTATATGTGCTGCGCTTTTTGTTATTTCCGGATATGTTGGGATATTCAAGCCCTTTGCTATATTGGGAGGAATAGCCGCTCTCTATTTTGGTTGGTATTTTATGAACAACCTCAATATTGAGTTCGAGGTTATCGTCACAAACGGCGGTATGGACGTTGATAAAATCATTGCCCGTCGCGATAGAAAGAGACTTGTGTCTGTAAATTGTGCAAACTTCGAGGAGTTTGGAAAATACAACCCCGAAGCTTCAAAAGCGCAGAGCTGTAATACCGTTATAATGGCTTGTGACAGCGAAAAAAGCGACAATGTTTACTACGGTATCTTCAGACATCCCTCAAAGGGCAAAACCATGGTGGTTTTCAACGCAAACGAAAAGGTGCTCAACACAATGAAACCCTACGTACAAAGAAACGTTTGGAACATAAAGGACTAAAAGATGATACTTAACGGAATTGATGTCGTTGAGATTGACAGAATAAAGAAAAGTATGGAGAAACCTGAGTTTCTCGACCGTTTTTTTACTGAAAACGAGAGAAACTACTTTGCTTCTAAGAATATGAATCCGCAGTCGGTTGCAGCTTCTTTTGCGGCAAAAGAGGCGTTTTCAAAGGCGATAGGAACAGGTGTCAGAAGCTTCAGGCTTTCCAATGTTGGCGTTTGTCACGACCTTTTAGGGAAACCCTATCTCGAGTTTTTTGGAAAAGCTGCAGAGATTGTAGAAAAACGCAAACTAAACCTTTCGCTCAGCATTACTCACACCGAAACCATCGCAACTGCAAGTGTTTTTGGGACAGGAGAACCTATGTACAAAACAATTATCTTCGACCTTGACGGAACGCTCCTCAATACCAGTGAGGGTGTTCTGAATTCGGTTAAATATGCCCTTGACAAAATGGGACTTGAGCAGCTGCCCTATGAAAAGGCAAAACGCTTTATCGGTCCGCCTCTTCAAGAGGGCTTTGAAAGGGTTGCAGGACTCAAAGGTGATGATATCGACCTTGCTGTAATGCACTACCGCGAAAATTATAAAAACCGCGGTGCGATATTTGAGGCTGAGGTCTACGACGGAATTATAGACGTTCTAAAACACCTCAAAAACGATGGCAGAAAAATCTGTGTCGCGACTCTAAAACCCGAAGACTCTGCAAAGAGGGTGCTCGAACATTTTGGGTTGGCGCAGTACTTTGATTATATCGGTGGAAACAAAGAAGAAAAGTCCACAAAGGCAGGCTTGATAGCTGAGGGACTTAACGCGACAGGCGTAACGCCTGATGAAACTGTGCTCATAGGAGATAGTATCTTCGACCTCTATGGCGCACAGGAAGCAGGAGTAGACTTCATTGCCGCAGCATATGGCTTTGGACCTGACGAAGGTTTTCCCGAGAAAGAGTGTGTCGCAATCTGCGACCACCCCCACGATTTTGTAAAATATCTATAATGAAAAACGGTTGGGAATTTCCCAGCCGTTTTTAAATTTACAGAAATCACTATAAATACTTTCGTTCTCAAAACTGATACTAATATCAAAAGAGGTGAAAGAATGATTGAAGGAAGCAACTTTGTCGGTCTTTCCGACCTGCTTGACCAGGATACAACGAGCTATGAGTTTTTCTATTCCTTGCCGAGAGAATTACAGGATGAAATAAGAAAACAAGATTTTTCAAGCTTCAAAGCAATGGCAGATTTTGTAAAACAGAAAAGACACATATAATGCTTTTTTAGTTTCAATATAAAAATACAAGGGTGGCAAAACGCCACCCTTGTATTTTTCCTAATTGTTATTTTCTTTTATTACAGAAAAAGAATATCTAACTGTGCCGAAATATTTAGTCGAGCTATCCCAAGTTGCGATTATTTCATAAACGCAAGTTTCTTTTGCCTTGTTTAGTTTAACATTGAGTCCATCAACTTCGGCATCAAATGGTTTTGTATTTCCGTTTTCTACCAAAAACCAAGCGTTTACGGTTATACTGTCGGGCACGACATCAAATTTCAGGTTTGCGACAAGCGAGGATTCACCCTGACGAGTAACCTTTAGTGCTTTCGACATTATATTCTCAAGTTGTTGCAGCGGATGTGGGCTGTCGCCACATATTGACTGCATCTTTCCGTTGCCCAGATCGTATCTCCACGAAGTAGTGCCCATAACAGCTTGTGTTGTTGCACCATCGTAGGTTACCATAAGTTTTGGGATGCTCGAGCCGTCATAAGTATCTATAGCCTGATTCTTATCTTCCCCAAAAAGTGCTTTGATTTTTGCTGTGTATGCTTCGTCTATCTCGTATAGATAACTAGACAAAGGATTGATGACAGGCTGAATGGTGATATCCTTTCTATCAACGTTATAGGTAGTTAAAATAGCCTTCATTTCTTCAACAGTTACTGCACCAACTGTATACACAAAACTTTGGTCAGTAATGGATTCTCTCGCTGTGTTTGCGAGGTGACACTCATAGATATCCTTTGCCATTTCCCAAATGTATACTGTCAGTCCGCCTTCAGTAGGAATGTTGAAGAAATGCGGATGTGTTTGTCTTAGTTGCTCCAATAGTCTTGAAAGCTCACTTGCCTGTTTTTCTTCTTCTTGGCGGAAATATTCCTCTGCGGCGTTTTGGCAAAATTCTTTTTGCTCTTTTATGTATCTTTGCGGGTCAAGCGCCTTGCTGTGAAGATGCCAAGGGAATTTCTCACGAATGTCGTCGGCATAAAAAGAGCCGTCACGGGGAGTCCAGTATTCGACGAGCTCATAGTGTCCGTGCTCGCCTGTGCGTTTTGCGGTGATTGCAGTCGGTATGTGAGAGCCGGTTTCCAGCTTTGTCTTGCCGTCTTCAAAGCTGTATTCCTCATACAGTACCCACATATAAACGGTGGTTTCGTTTGCGGATTTATCAACGCCCAAAACCTCGTAGCTTGCGGCAATAAAGTTATCGCCGGTGTGTTCTTCGCTATAATTTTGCTTTGCAATCTGCATATCTATAAATACTGCCAATTCGTCGTTTAGCGTTACTGACGTTGGATTTGTTAAGAAACAGACTGCAACGATTATGCTAAGAGCTATCGCAACGACTATTATCCAGAATGTAGGTTTTTTGTAGTTGAGCACCGATTTAACTCTGTCTTTTACACCAACTTCGCCAAAAGCAAGAGGACAAGCCGCAATCATTCGTCGGTTTACGCTACAGGTCAAAAGTGCTTGTGAATAGTCGGCTTTCTGCTCGGTACTCAGTTCTTTAACAACCTTCTCGTCACAAGCAAGTTCGATGTCACGGCAAAGAAGCACATATCCAAGCCACATCAACGGATTAAACCAATGTAGCGTGAGAACTAAGAAACCAAGCGGCTTCCAAAGATGGTCTTTACGACGGATGTGCGCGTTTTCGTGTGCAATAACGTGCTGCATATCCTGCCCGCTCATACAAAACGGAAGATATATTTTTGGTTTTATAATACCAAGCACGAAGGGCGAAACAACGTTTTCACTTTGGTAAATGTTTTCCTTGTAAAGTACCGCCGTCCCAATCTTACGCTTTACACGAAGAAAGCTAACGATAGTGTAGATAAAAAGTATAACCATTCCGATGATCCAAAACAATGCAAATGTAGGAATCCACAACTGTAAGGGATTGGCACTTGTTGCAGGGTCAGGGGCAAAGGAATTACTAATAATAGGATTTACTACTTGATTGATAATCGGAACACCGGTATTGATTTCGGGCGTTCTATCCAACATAATATCGGGAGTTACTACCTCGGCGTTGTGTATCAAGCTGAGCGCACTTTCAAAAGAGAAAGGAAAGACAAGGCGCAGCGCAACAATGCCCCAAAGGAGTACTGTAATCCATTTAGGAGCTTTTTTGAGCAGTAGCCTTAAGAGCAAAACTGCAAGTACTACCCAACTTGCCGAGAAGCTCATATTGACAACGTTTAAAAAGAGTTCGCTCATTTTTGCTCTCCTTTCCTATAACTTTCTATCATCTTTTGAACTGCATCAATTTCCTTGTCGGTCAGTCTTTGATGCTTTGTGAATGCGGCGATAAAAGCGGGCAAAGAGCCTTCGAAGGTCTTTTCTACGATTTCATCAATTTGAGACGCTTGTGCCTCCTCTTTACTGACAAGCGAGGTTACAACAGTAGCATCGTTTTTCAAAACGCCTCTTTCAGACAGACGCTTTATAACTGTATATGTAGTTGTGGGCTTCCAACCGAGCTGTTCTTTGCAGAGATTTACAAGTTCACTACTTTTTATAGGCTCGTTTTCCCACAAGATAAGGCAAAATCTGTATTCACTTTCAAAAATTTTTGGTGTGTTCATAGCCGTCTCCTTTTAGTCTAATGCGTTAGAGTAATTTTAGTCTAACACGTTAGAGCGAGTTTGTCAATAGGGTAAAAATAAATTCACCTCATTTATATTAGGTGAATTTATCTTGCAAAAAGCTCTTTTATTCCTGTGAACAAAACTATTCCTGCAAAACCCCAAGAAACCAGGTCTGAGCCTATCCACTTTGCAATATAAAACCCCGCAAATACGCCAACAGCGCCGAACACAATGCTGATAAGGCTGTCTTTCCAAAGCACAAGCTTATTTTTAGTGTGGATAATAAGCGCCACAATTGCCACAGGAATAAAGAAAACGAGGTTTATGCTTTGCGCCTCAAACTGTGAAACACCCGCAAAGGCGGTGAGGTAGATAAGAAGGACAAATCCACCGCCCAGCCCCATAGCACCGAGGATTGCTGACAGAAACGACACTATAAATATCATGGTCAGCTCCATAAACGCACCACCATTCTCACTGCTGCAAATATCAATAGCACAGCAAATGTTTTCTTTAGAAATTTGTTGGAAAATTTCTTTAGAAGCCACCCGCCCAATATAGCACCAATTATACCGAAAGGAACGTATTTTAGTGCAGTGAAAAGATCTAGATGACCGTGGTTTAGATACAAAAAAGCGCTGATAATCGACAAGGGAAGAATTATCGAAACCGAAGTAGCGTGTGCCTTTTTAGCTTCTGCACCCAAAAGTTTTTCCAACAGCGGTACGGCAACAAGACCGCCACCCGACCCAAACATACCGTTTAAAAATCCCGACAATCCACCTATGATAGCGCTTTTATACCACTTTTTCAATAGCTTTCTCCCATCTGTTTTCATATAGTATAACCAAAATGTTCTATAAATTTATGGACGGGCATATTTTGTATTGGATAAACAGAAAAGGGGAGTAGACTTTGAGAGATACAAAAGGGAGCGAAAAAAGAGGACTCGATGAAAAACAAGCTCTGGCGCAGTTGAGAAAATACGGAGAAAACGTGTTATCCTCCGATAAAAAGGTACATCCATTAAAGATATTTGCAGGTCAGTTTAAAGATTTTATGATAATGGTTTTGCTCGTTTCCACAGTCCTTTCGGTCGCCATGGGCGAAACCTTTGAAGCCATTACCATAATAGCCATAGTTCTTATAAATGCCCTGCTCGGTTTTATACAAGAATATCGAACCGAGAAAACCTTGATGGCTCTCAAAAACTTTTCCCCGCAAACCTCAAAGGTCGTGCGTGACGGAGAGGTTAAGGTGATAGAATCGGCATATTTGGTTCCCGATGACCTTGTGTTGATAGAAGCAGGTGACAGAATCCCTGCAGACTGCAGAATAATAAGCGAATTTGGGCTTTCGTGTGATGAATCAATACTGACGGGAGAATCAATAGCGGTAGACAAAACAAAGGACGATATGGTGTTTATGGGCACCATCGCTTTGCGCGGAAGAGCCGAGGCGATAATTACCGCAACGGGAATGAAAAGCAAGATGGGCGATATTGCAGGAATGCTGAAGGACATTGAACAAGAAGCCACTCCGCTGCAAAAAAAGCTCGACAAGCTCGGCAAAACCATCAGCCTTATCTGCCTCGGTGTATGTGCTGTGGTAATGCTGGTAGGTGTTATTCGCGGCGAAAATTGGATGGATATGATACTTACGGGAATATCGCTTGCAGTGGCAGCAGTACCCGAGGGACTTCCCGCCATAGTCACAATATGTCTTGCGCTTGCAGTTAATAGAATTCTGAAAAAGAACGCTCTCATAAAAAAGCTCCACGCAGTAGAAACACTTGGCTGTACTAACGTTATCTGCTCTGATAAAACAGGAACTCTCACTGAGAACAAAATGACTGTCAGAACACTTGTGACCGCAGAGCATAGCTTTGAAATCAGCGGAAACGGATATGACAAAAAAGGCAATTTTTCTCTTGATGGAGAGAAGGTGTACCTTTTGGACTTTCCCGACGCTGTGGCTGTGATGAAAATAGCGGCACTCTGCAACAATGCGATTTTAAAAGCATCGCCGAACGACTTTGCCCAAAGAAACCGACGTGAAAACAAGATGAAGGGCACATTTGAACTGATAGGTGAACCTACAGAAAACGCGCTTTTGGTTATGTGTGCAAAGGCACTGATAAATCCAAATGAAATTAGAAAAGAACACCCGATTATAAACGAAATTCCTTTCGATTCAAAGCGCAAATGTATGTCGGTGGCGGTGCGGGATAGAGGAAATATCTGTGTGTATACAAAGGGAGCATTTGACGTTGTGGTTGATAAATGCACAAGTTATCTCAAAAACGGTGAAATAGTACCGCTGTCTCCCGCAGTAAAAAAGGAACTGTTTGAACTCAACGACACTCTTGCGTCACAAGCGTTGAGGGTGATAGCTTTTGCTTTTCGTACAACTCCACAGTTTTCCGAGCAAACCGCAGAAACTGATATGGTTTTTGCGGGTATGTGCGGAATGATTGACCCGCCGAGAAAAGAGGCGGCTGCCGCTGTTTCAAAGTGCAGACGAGCAGGGATAAAACCCGTAATGATAACCGGAGACCACAAGCTCACGGCACAAGCAATCGCAAAGGAACTGAGAATATACACGGACGGAGACAAGATAATTACGGGTAAAGAACTCGATAAGATGTCAGATTCTCAGCTCGAAAATGCTGTGTTGGATACATCGGTCTTTGCTCGTGTCAGCCCAAACCACAAGCTTAGAATTGTTAGGGCATTCAAAAAGAGAAATTGCATAGTCGCAATGACGGGTGATGGGGTTAACGACGCACCTGCAATAAAAGAAGCGGATATTGGTGTTGCGATGGGCATAAACGGCACCGATGTGACCAAGGAAACCGCGAGTGTTGTGCTTTTGGACGACAACTTTGCCACTATTGTAACCGCTGTAGAAGAGGGAAGGACTATATATTCCAACATTCGAAAATTTATACGCTACCTTCTTTCCTGCAACATCGGCGAGGTAGTAACTATGTTTGCGGGTATGCTGATGGGATTTCCTGTAGTATTGCTTCCCATGCATATACTTTTGATAAACCTTGTTACCGACTCGCTTCCCGCACTTGCCTTGGGGGTAGACCCGCCCGATAAAAATATTATGAACCTGCCACCCAGAAGAAAAGACGACACGCTGTTCTCGGGAGGACTCGCAGGGAAGATAATTCTGCGAGGAATATTGATAGGACTCACGACTCTGGCAGTGTATGTTGGCTTTCTCAATACGGGTAATTCTCTTGAAGTGGCACGTACAGCGGCTTTTGTGACGCTTGTTGCTACTCAGTTGGTACACGTTTTTGAATGCAAGAGCGAACGTCTACCATTGTACAAAATCAATATTTTCAACAATTTAAAACTAATTGGCTCTGTTATTCTGTCTGCCGGAGTAGTTGCAACTTCTCTGTACATTCCGTTTCTGCAGACGATATTTCAGACCAAACCGCTAAGTATAACCCAGCTTTTGATAGTAGTGGGAGCTTCGCTCGTCGTACCAATAATATCAGGGCTATTAGGCGGAATAAAAAATAAATAAACGAATATATATTTTACAGAAAAATTAAAAAGGAGCGCGACAAAATGGATATGAAGATAATCAACGAAACTCTGGATATTAGGGAAACAATATTTGAGGGAAACCCCGAGCAAGGCTTTGAAAGTGATATACTTTTGCCGGATTATTGTCCCGATGTGCGTAGAATACTAAAATGTCACGTTACACCAAAGGTGAGCCAATGTTATCAGAACGGGGATAAGGTCAACGCAGATGGATTTATATTCGTAAAGGTCTATTATCTTTGCGATGAAAACAAAATCCACGCCTATGACAGCAAAATGCCTTTTTCTAAGATTTTGGACCTTAGAGAATCTGCAGATACAATATCGGTGAGCGTTGGAGCAGTCACAAACTACGTCAATTGTAGGGCAGTTAATCAACGTCGACTTGATGTACGTGGTGCAATAACGCTAAAAACTCGAATCACAGGCAAAACAAGCCAAACAGTTGTGTCGGATGCGGTAGGGGATGGAATACAGCTCAGAAAAAAGACCATAACAGGCAGCACACTGTGCAGCGAGGCTTCGGCACAGTTTTCGGTGCAAGAGGAAGAAAGTGTAGGCGGAGCACCCGTAAACGCCGTTATAAGATGCGAGGGTGTCGCTTTGTTTGGCGACGTGCAGATAATCCCCAACAAAGCTATTTTAAAAGGTGAGTTAAAATTAACTACTGTATACACAGACGCAGAGGGTATGACACCTGTCACAGTAGTGCACACATTGCCCATCAGCAGAATTATGGATATTGAGAGATTGACAACAGACTGTAAACTCGAAATTAAAACCGATGTTGTTTTGGCAGAAGCTTTTCCAAAACAAGACGAAAACGGAGAGTTCACAAAGCTTGGCTTTGATATAAAGGTAAATATCTTTGCAAAGTGCTATGAAACCAAAACAATAACACTCGCAACAGACGCATATTCAACGGAATATAACTGCAATTACACCGCTAAAAATATTCCTGTAGAGTGTGTAAACAATGTAATTGATAAAACCTTTACATATAAGACAGAAACTGAACTGTCAAAGACAGCGATTGAAAAAGTTGTAGATCTGTGGACGTTTGCAAAAACTCCTGTTTCAACGCTCGAAAATTCCAAACTAACGGTTCAGATACCCGTAGATGTTTTTGCTTTTTATCTTGGTGAAGATGGCTCAGCTGATTTTTCTGAAAATACAGTTAACGCTATCTTTGAGATGGCGATTGACGAGGAATGTCAGGAGATTAAATTCGACCCCGAAATAAAGATTTTGTCCTGTGATTATAGTTTTGTTGCACCGAACAAGGTAGAGCTGTGTCTTGAAGTTAATGTTTTGGGGGCTCTGTCTTGTAATCAAACCGACAGATGTATTACTGAACTGAACGTTGACTATTCTTCTGCAAAAAAGACGGAAAATGCTCCCGCACTCACGATATACTACTGCGATTGTGGTGAAAACGTTTGGGATATCGCAAAGCGTTACAACACCTGTGCTGATTGCATAATTGCAGAAAACGAGCTTGAATGTGAGACGGTAAACGAAAAGAAAGTTATTCTCATACCATCGGCAAATTAAACAAAGAGCCGATAAATCGGCTCTTTCCAAATAACAGGCATATCCTTGTATACACTTGCATAAAGTATACAAAGAAATGAAGTGAGCGGAGGAAGAACAATGGCAAATACAGGTTTATATCAGGATATTGCCACCAGAACGGGCGGAGATATCTATATTGGGGTGGTGGGCCCTGTCCGCACGGGAAAATCCACCTTTATAAAAAAGTTTATGGAGGAACTCGTACTTCCTAATATACAAAGCGAATATCAGCGCGCAAGAGCTACCGACGAGCTTCCGCAATCAGCTGCAGGAAAGACAATAATGACTACCGAACCCAAATTCATTCCTGAGGATGCTGTGAAAATTTCTATCGGCGACAACGTGAATATGAATGTGAGAATGATCGACTGTGTTGGATACATCGTCCCAAGCTCAATGGGCTACATAGAAAATGAAATGCCGAGAATGGTTATGACTCCTTGGTTTGATGAGGAGGTGCCGTTTAATATGGCGGCAGAAATAGGAACGCGCAAGGTTATAAACGAGCACTCGACAATAGGACTTGTGGTAACGACAGACGGAAGTATCACAGACATTCCGCGAGAGGAATATGCACAGGTAGAGGAACGCGTGATAGGGGAACTCAGAGAAATCAACAAGCCCTTCGCTGTGCTTCTAAATTGCAGCGACCCTGCCAGTTCTGATGCACTGGAGCTGAAGGAGCAACTTAGAAAGCGCTACAACGTGCCGGTTATGGCGGTAAATTGCCTGAGCCTGACACAAGATGATATTGTGGAGATTCTGTCATTGGTGCTTTCCGAATTTCCCGTAAAAGAAATATCGGTAGATATGCCAAAATGGATTGTGGGTTTAGACAAAGAACACTGGCTCAAAAGAGCTGTGTTTGAAAGTATAGTATCTACTGCATCAAATATAGAACACATCAGCGGAATTTCTGATACAATAAAACTGCTTACAGAATGTGAGTATGTGAACACTGCAACTGTAAAGCAGATTGACCTCGGAATTGGAAGCGCGAGAATAGGCATCACTTTGCCCGACTCGCTGTTTTACAAGGTGCTGGGAGAGGTTACAGGGCTGGATATAGACGGCGAGTCGGGACTTATGCCGTGTATGATAGAGCTTGCTCAAACAAAGAAAAAATATGAGAAGATAAAGAGTGCTTTAGAACAGGTAGAGGCAACCGGATATGGAATTGTAATGCCTACAATCGATGAACTTTCACTCGAGGAACCCGAAATGGTAAAACAGGGTGGAAAATACGGCGTAAGACTTCGTGCACAAGCCCCCAGCATCCATATGATGAGAGCTGATATTATGACAGAAGTTAGCCCGATAGTAGGCAGCGAGAAACAATCCGAGGAACTTGTGATGTACCTGCTCAAAGAGTTTGAAGAAAATCCAAAAGAAATTTGGAACTCCAACATCTTTGGAAAGTCATTGCACGAGTTAGTCAACGAAGGCTTGCACAACAAACTTTATCGTATGCCGCCCGACGCAAGACTAAAACTTCGTGAAACGGTTGAGAGAGTCATAAACGAAGGCTGTAACGGACTGATATGCATTATAATTTAAAAGAAAACCGCCGATTTTAATCGGCGGTTTTTTGAGCTTATTTATAATCTTCAAATTTTTCTTCTGCTAGAGCGGGGGAGTCTGCACACACAAACATCACGAATCCGTCGCGCTCTTTAATAATAGCGTTTTCAAGTCTTGCAAGCTCGCCCGGGATATAATCCTCAAACTTTTCGTTTAGGTCTTCAATTCGTTTTTCACACGCTTTTTTGACCAACTCAGCGGTTTGTGCGTCTTTGCATTTGAAGATTGCGAGCTCCTCTGAGGTGGCACCCGAAGAACTCATGTATACCTTCATTTCGGTTACGCCTTCAGGAAGACTGTAAAAATCTGCAACAATCTCGTTTTTAACTTCAAGCATATCGTCAACAAAGGTGAGTGCTTCTTTTACCGAAGCTGCAACGTCAACCGCAGAAGCATTTGAAATGTCTGTTTTATTACCGCAGGCAGATACCGAAACAACTACGATAACAGCCAAAAAGATTATTAACATCCTTTTCATCTAAAAATCCTCACTTTACTGTGTGCGTTTTGAGATAATCAAACCACTTTTGATAGTATGTGGCGTTAAAGTGCATTCCATCCGCGGGAGAAGCTTCTGTCGGAAGAGCACCATCGGGGCCTTTGAGAGCGGAGTTTACGTCGAGATAGAAAACTTCTTTTTCTTCAGCCATATCAATCAAAGCGAGGTTGTATTCGTCGATAACGGCGTTGTCAAGCTTGTAGTTGTTAGATGTTGTTACGGGGAGCATCGACTGAACGTAAATTATCGCATTCGGGTGAAGCTGCTTGACGGTGTCGACAATCAGTCCATACTTTGAGATAAAGGTTGCTTTGTTGTATCCAATAGAGTTTGGTCCCATAAGAATATAAATCTTCTTTACATCCTGCTCGAGCTCTAGTGCATCGATTACCGAAATCTTTGTACCGTCGGGTTGTTCAACAACTTCTTTGGTATAAATGTTGTCAAGACCAAGACCCGTATGGGAAAGAACAGTAGCATTTGACATAATGTCATATAGCTTTATTCCCTCGGTGAGCGAATCACCAACAAATACAGCATCATCGAAATAGCTGTTGAGAACGCGGTCGCTTTCAGTTACAACGGCTCCCGAAGTGTAGGTAGGCTGTGAAACTGTAGAAGAGGTTTCTTCAACAAACGAAGACGTATCTTCGATGCTGTCGTAAGAAGTATCTTCAGAGCTTTCTTCGGAAGAGGTAAGCGAAGAGGTGTCGCTTGACAGAGAAGAATCGGCATTGAGCTCTCTTATAAAAGCGACAACAAAGAGCACAACGAGAGCAATGAGCATTGCGAGGATTATGTTCATAATGATTACGATAGGCAGTGGACCGCCGCGAGAATTTTTCATAATAAACCTCCAAAAATCAGCTGAAACAATTATACTACAAAATTATCAGAATGAAAAGTGTATTTGTAAATAAAAGTGAAATTTTGAGCATATAAATTTAATTTATACGGAAAGTATTTAACAATTTCAACAAGGTTTTCAACAATTATCCCCGACAAAGCTCGACACCAAGCGACATTTTGGAAAAAACAGGCATCATATTGTTAAAAGCAAATTATACAAACAGTTTCACGACCTATACAAACAAGGTTGAAAATTTAAAAATTAGTGGTATAATTACGATATGAATTCAAAACGAATTCGGTCAGTCGCAAATTCCTGACCTAAAAAAACACTACGAAGGGACCTTGTAAAAATGAAAAGAAAAACAAACACAAAGGCGCTTGTAAGCTCTGCACTGATTGCGGCCGTGTACTGCGCGCTAACACTTGCACTTTCTTGGATTTCATTTGGTAGTATGCAGTTTCGTATTGCCGAGGCGCTAACGCTCCTGCCCGTCATTTCGCCACATGCAATTGTTGGTGTAACACTTGGCTGTGCGCTTTCAAATGCGGTTGGGTATTTTATGGGAGCGAACATTCTCGGCACTATGGATATTATTTTTGGCACTTTGGCTTCGTTTATTGCCGCTGTTCTTACCTGGGCGTGCAGAAATGTCAGAGTAAAAAACTTACCTCTTTTGTCTGCCGCTTTTCCGGTTTTGGTAAACGCTGTGGTCATCGGGGGAGAACTGTCCGTATTGTTTACCGGAAAAATCACTCTTGAACCCTTTTTGATAAACGCAACAAGTGTACTCATACCGCAGTTAGTTATCTGCTATTCTGCGGGCTTGATGCTTGTTAGATTTATCGAAAAAAACAACGTGAAAATCTACTGAAAATAGCAAAGAGGATTTGAATATATGGGAGAAAACGGGAGAATTCCAGAAGAAAATACCGTTTTTTTGGAATTATCGCCGATAAATACAGAAATTTTCAAAATATTGCTGAAAAATTATTGACATTTTCGCGTAAAAACTTTATATTGTATATTGTTATTTACCATTAAAATCCCTTCGGGTTTTAGTGGTAAATTTAGTATGTATGAATAAGGCGTTACATCGTGTCTGTTCAAAGGTAAAATATCGGGATTCCGAGCAGAATTTTTAATTTTGTGTAGCTTTTTATGGGAGGATACAAAATTGGAAAGTAAAGCAATTGTAATGCTGAAGGATATCACCGTAGAGTTTGACGGTGAAAAGATACTCAAGGGCATAAATCTGTCTATACACGACAAGGAGTTTATAACCCTCCTTGGACCTTCGGGCTGCGGAAAGACAACCACACTTAGAATAATCGGTGGCTTTCTGTATCCTGACAGTGGTGAAGTGTATCTTGATGACAAGAGCATCAAGGATCTTCCGCCACACAAAAGGCCTGTCAACACCGTGTTTCAGAGGTATGCTCTTTTTCCGCATCTAAACGTTTTTGAAAACGTTGCATTCGGATTGCGTATCAAAAAAGAAAAGATAAAAGAAGCAGACCTCAAAAAAGAGGTTTCTCGTATGCTTGAACTCGTTGACCTGAAAGGCTTTGAGAAGAGAAAGATCACTCAGCTTTCCGGCGGTCAGCAACAGCGTGTTGCTATCGCGAGAGCGCTTATTAACAAGCCGAGAATACTTCTTTTGGACGAGCCTTTGGGTGCGCTCGACCTTAAACTGAGAAAGGATATGCAGATAGAGCTCAAATCTATCCAGCAGAGCCTTGGTATAACCTTTGTTTACGTTACCCACGATCAGGAAGAGGCACTCACAATGTCCGATACTGTTGTCGTTATGCGCGACGGTGTAATCGAACAGATAGGCACACCTCAGGATATATACAACGAACCTGCCAATGCTTTCGTTGCTGACTTTATCGGCGAGATAAATATCATCGACGGAGTTATGGTAAAGGATTTCCTTGTACAGTTTGGCGGTACAGAGTTTGACTGTGTTGACAAGGGCTTTGGGCCAAACCAATGCGTAGATGTTGCTATTCGTCCCGAGGATATAAAGATTGTTCCGTCCATTTCCGGACAGCTCGTTGGCGTTGTCGAAAACGTTGTTTTCAAGGGTGTTCACTATGAGATGACCATCGACCACAACGGCTATAAATGGCTTGTTCATTCTACTCAGTGCGAAAATATCGGAGATACGGTAGGACTAAAAATTGATCCTATCGATATCCATATAATGAATCGTCTGGTTGAGGCTACAAATAACACGGTTGAAGCGGTTGTCAAGGACGAAGATACAATTACAATCTGTGACGAGAACCTCACCTTTGAAGGTATGTTCAAGGACTATGAAGAGGGAACCGAGGTTGTTATTACCCTTGACCCCAAGGATGTAGTTGTAGTAAACGAAGAGGCAGGACAGATTTCCGCATACCTCGAGTCTGTTATCTACAAGGGAAGCTATAACGAGATGATAGCTGAGACCGACGACGGTAAAAAGTGGCTTATTAACTCTCAAAAGGACGAGCAGGTAGGCTCCACCGTTGGACTTCAGTTCAATCTTTCCAACGCGGTTATTTCTGTGAAATAATCCATAAAACAGAAAGGAAGGATTGAAATGAAAACAAAAATCACATCGCTTCCGTACCTGTTGTGGATGGCGATATTTATAGTTGTTCCGCTTGGTATGGTGGTATACTTCGGCTTCACCAACGACGAAGGCGGATTTACCTTTGACCATTTTGTCAAGATTGCGACAAACTGGACCTATGTCAAAACCTTTTTAAAATCAATATGGCTGTCGGTAATAGCAACTCTCATCTGCCTTGTGCTCGCATACCCGCTCTCGTTTATGATATCGAGAATGAACGTCAATACACAGAAGACGATGATAATGATAGTTATGATCCCAATGTGGATGAACTTTCTTTTGAGAACCTATGCGTGGATGACGATTTTGGAATCAATAGATATGTTGTATACTCAAGGAGCAGTAGTGCTGGGTATGGTGTATAACTATATACCTTTTATGATTCTTCCGCTCTATTCCGTTATGGAAAAGATAGACGGCAGAGTTATCGAAGCGGCACAAGACCTCGGTGCAAACGGTTTCAAGGTATTTACGAAGGTTTTGCTGCCTTTGTCTGTTCCCGGAATTATCACGGGAATAACAATGGTGTTTGTTCCTGCGGTCAGCACCTTCGTAATCTCACAACGCCTTGGCGGAACCGAGAATCTCCTTATCGGTGATATGATAGAGCAGCAGTTTATAAGCGGCACGTATAATCCGTATTTGGGCTCTGCAATGTCAATAGTGTTGATGGTAATAATGCTCATATGTATGGGTTTTGTCAACCGCCTTGACGAAGAAGACAAGGAGGGAATGGCAATATGAAAAAAGCGGTACAGCGTTTTTATATCGGACTTATTTTCCTTTTCCTCTATGCGCCAATATTGGTGCTGATAGCTTTCTCGTTCAATGAATCAAAGAGCCGTTCAAACTTCACCGGCTTTACATTTGATTGGTATGTTGAGCTTTTTCAGGACGAACTGATAATGACGTCGCTGATGAATACTCTTGTGATTGCGATAATCTCATCTGTAATTGCTACCATTATTGGTACGGCAGCAGCAATTGGCATATCAAATATGAAAAAGCGAACACGCAATCTGGTGATGAATATTTCATACACCCAGATAGTGAGCCCCGAAATCGTAACGGGCGTTTCATTGATGCTTTTGTTTGTCTTTATGAAAGACACTATAGGCCTTGAGTTTGGTTTTATTACGATACTCATAGCACATATAACATTTAATCTTCCGTACGTAGTTTTAAACGTTATGCCAAAGCTCAGACAGATGGACAACAGTCTTTACGAGGCGGCACAGGATCTCGGTTGCTCACCGATACGAGCTTTTTTCAAGGTGGTAATACCTGAGATAATGCCCGGTATCATTTCGGGATTTATGATGGCGTTTACGCTTTCTCTTGACGACTTCGTAATCAGCTACTTTACAAGCGGAAGCAGCTTCCAAACGTTGCCCATAACTATATATTCAATGACTAAGAAAAGGGTCAGCCCAAAGATAAACGCACTTTCTGCTATATTGTTTGTGGTTGTTCTCGTTGGTCTTATACTGGTAAATATTAAAGATAGCAGAGATGCTAAAAAGAAAATAGCTAAATAGAAAGAGGTTGGATAAATGAAAAAAATACTTGCATTGGTTCTTTCGGTTCTTCTTCTGTTTTCTCTTTGTTCTTGTGGCGGAGACGACGGCAGAGTAACAATTAATGTTTATAACTGGGGCGAATACATCGCTAACGGTGATGACGGAACTCTTGACGTTATAAGAGAGTTTGAAAAAGCAACGGGTATAAACGTAAACTACACAACCTATGCAACAAACGAAGAAATGTATGCAAAAATCAAGAACGGAGCAGGTGACTACGACGTTATCATTCCGTCTGACTATATGATTTCCCGTATGATAGACGAGGGAATGCTCGAAAAACTCGATTTTGCAAATATTCCTAACAGCGAGTTGATTATGGACGACTACAAGTCTGCAAACTATGACCCCACGGGCGAATATTCTGTACCGTACGCTTGGGGCATAGTTGGAATCATCTACAACAAAGAAAAGGTGACAAAACCTGTTGATAGTTGGGATATACTTTGGGACGAGGATTATGCAGGAAAAATCCTGATGTTTAATAACTCTCGAGATGCCTTTGCAATAGCACTTCAACGACTTGGATATTCCATCAACACAACAGACCTTGCGCAGATTGATGAAGCTGCAAAACTCCTCAACGAGCAGAAAAAAGTCCGTCAGAGTCTTGTTATGGACGAGATATTTGACCTCATTGGAAACGAAACCTCTTGGATTGCACCCTATTACGCAGGCGACGCTCTCACAATAATGAGTGAAAACGAGAACATCGGTTTTGCAATTCCAAGAGAGGGCCTCAACAGATTTGTTGACGCTATGTGTATTCCCAAGGGAAGCAAACATAAAGCAGAAGCAGAAATGTTCATAAACTTTATGTGCCAGACCGATATAGTTCTTGCAAACAGCGAAATGACAGGATATTCTGTTCCTCAAAAGGAAGCATATGCACAGCTTCCCGAAGAGGTTAAAAATAATGAGTATGCATATCCTTCCGATGAGATACTTGCAAGAAGTGAAGAATTCTCGCATCTTCCTAAAAATGTTCTCGAACATATCCAGGATTTGTGGATTGAAATTCAGTTTAGTTAATTTAAGAATATTTTGCGGATTTTGTTGAAAAATCTTAAAGAGTGTAGTATAATAAATAAGCGAAATGATTTTATAAAAACTTCATTTCGCTTAATTTTTTGGCTTGGGTTTTGGGAGAAAAGTTATGCAGAGAATTGGCTTTGACAACGACAAATATCTCAGTATGCAGTCTGAGAAAATCCTCGAGAGGATAAACCAGTTTGGAGGAAAGCTGTATCTTGAATTTGGCGGAAAGTTGTTTGACGATTTCCACGCCGCGAGAGTACTGCCGGGATTCGCACCCGACAGCAAGATACGTATGCTCACTCAGCTGAAGGATCAGGCTGAAATCGTAATAGCTATCAACGCAAATGATATAGAAAAAAACAAGGTTAGAGGTGACCTTGGAATCACCTATGACCTCGACGTTTTGCGCCTTATCGACGCTTTTCGCGGATTTGGACTATACATCGGTAGCGTTGTTATGACACGCTACAACCACCAGTCCTCTGTCGATGCCTTCAACCACAAACTCGAATCTCTTGGTATAAAGGTGTACAAGCACTATGCTATTCCCAGATACCCCTATGACATTCCTTTTATCGTTAGCGACGAAGGATATGGAAAAAATGATTATATAGAAACAACCCGTTCTCTCGTTGTGGTTACCGCTCCGGGTCCCGGCAGCGGAAAGATGGCAACCTGCCTTTCACAGCTTTACCACGACCACAAACGCGGAATAAAAGCAGGATATGCAAAGTTTGAGACCTTTCCGATATGGAATATTCCGCTCAAGCATTCTGTCAATCTCGCATATGAGGCAGCAACTGCAGACCTAAACGACGTTAATATGATTGACCCGTTCCACCTCGAAGCATATGGAGAGACTACTGTAAACTATAACCGTGACATCGAAGTTTTTCCTGTGCTTAGAGCGATGTTTGAGAAGATACTTGGAGAGTGTCCGTATAAATCTCCCACTGATATGGGAGTTAATATGGCGGGAAACTGTATAGTTGATAACGATGCGGTCACAGCTGCAGCAAACGAGGAAATAATAAGGCGCTACTATGCTGCACTTTGTAACTTCAGAAAAGGCAATTGTACTGAGGAAGAAGCAGGAAAGATTGAGATGCTGATGAAGCAAGCAGGAATTTCTGTTTCTAATCGCAAGTGCGTTGAGGCAGCTATAGAAAAGTCTGAGGCTACCAACGCTCCTGCTGTTGCAATCGAACTCAACGACGGAAAGATAATCACAGGAAAAACCTCAAATCTTCTTGGCGCGTCATCTGCAATGCTCATAAATGCACTCAAGTATTTGGGCAATATTGATGACGAAACAAAGCTTATTATGCCCGAGGTTATTGAGCCTGTTCAGGAGCTTAAGGTTAAACACCTCGGTAATCATAACCCTCGTCTGCATCTTGACGAGATTTTGATTGCGCTTTCAATCTGTGCTACAACCGATAAAAACGCAGAATTAGCAATGAAGCAGCTGCATAAACTAAAAGGATGCGAGGTTCATTCAACTGTTATACTTTCTCAAGTGGATGAAAACACCTTTAGAAAGCTTGGCATAAATCTCACGTCAGAACCAAAATACCAAACCAAAAAGCTATTCCATAAATAACGGAGTGATTTAATGTTCAACACTGATTGTGTGAGAGTATTGCACTATTTCGAGGAAATCTGCAAGATTCCTCACGGCTCTGGCGATACAAAGAGAATAAGTGATTATTGTGCCGATTTTGCAATAAAACACGGACTTCGCTTTGTGCAGGACGAATTGAATGATATAATTATCTTCAAGGATGCCACCAAAGGCTTTGAAAACCACGAGCCCGTTATAATTCAAGGACATCTTGATATGGTTTGTGAGAAGGAATCGAACGTCGATTTTGATTTTACAACCGATTCTTTGAATATAGAAATAGAGGGCGATTTCATATCTGCAAAAGGAACAACACTTGGTGGCGATGATGGAATTGCCATAGCCTATGCTCTTGCTTTGCTCGAATCAGATACTATCGAACACCCGCCTATAGAGGCTGTGTTTACCGTTGACGAAGAAACGGGAATGTTTGGTGCCGCGGGTATAGATACCTCTGTGCTAAAGGGAAAGAGACTTTTGAATATCGACTCTGAGGAAGAGGGAGTGCTTCTCGTCAGCTGTGCAGGTGGACTACGACAAGACTTACAGCTTCCTGTTACAAAAGAAGCTCGTGAGGGCGTACAGTTTAAAATAACTGTCGGTGGACTCACGGGAGGACATTCGGGCACCGAAATCGACAAGGGCAGAGCAAATGCTTCAATAGAACTTGCAAAGGTTCTTCGCAGAATAAGAGAGGTCAGCGATTTTGGTATAAAGACAATGGCAGGAGGGCTCAAGGATAATGCAATTCCTCGTGAAGCCGAAGCTGTTATCGTCACAAATCCTCGCAAAACACAGCTTATTGGAATAAGCGTTGGCGAGATGGAAAAGATTTTGAAGCTACGCTATAAAGACACTGACCCCGATATATTCATCAAAGCAGAGGTAATAGGTGACGGTGAGTTTGAGGTCACAGACGACGAATCTACTGTCAATATTCTTTCTATAATGAGCGAAGTCCCAAACGGCATACAAAAGATGAGTGAGGATATCGAAGGTCTTGTTCAAACCTCGCTTAATATGGGAATTATGGAACTGTATGAGGACGCTCTTTCCTTGAGATTTGCGCTAAGAAGCTCTGTTAACAAGGAAAAGCAAGAACTTTCTGCAAAACTCGATAGCATTATCAATAAATATAATGGCACTAGTGAGTACGAGGGCGATTATCCTGCGTGGGAGTTCAGAAAAGGCTCCAAACTCACCGAGATAATAGCTGAAGAATATGAAAGACTTTATAAAGATAAACTCTTGATACAGTCAATTCACGCGGGTCTTGAATGCGGAATGTTTTGCGGAAAGATTCCCGACCTTGATTGTGTTTCCTTTGGCCCGAATATCTATGATATTCACACTCCAAAAGAAAGAATGAGTTTGTCATCGGTAGAGAGAGTTTGGGAGCTTTTAAAAGCAATTTTGAAGAAGATGTAAAAATAGCGGTGTGCTTTTGCACACCGCTTATTTTTTAGTATTTAAGCTTTACGACATCAACGTCGCCTGTAAAGGTCGAAACGTTGTACATTATAAGAACGTCGTCGAAATCATACTGATTGAGAACCATCGAAATATTAAACATATATCTGAGGTCAACCATCACAATCTCTTTATAATCGGT
The DNA here is from genome assembly GCA_045536425.1 of Oscillospiraceae bacterium. Lineage (GTDB taxonomy): Bacteria > Bacillota > Clostridia > Oscillospirales > Ruminococcaceae > UBA11540. Next base: position 252,681 of record JAZSNN010000015.1, on the reverse strand, counting down.
ACTCAAGAAAGGTACAAGGGAGTTGGAGTAGGAGTCCTTTATGACTAGAAGTCTTTCCTTTTCGTATTCGCCGTTGTTTGTAATTACAGTCAAAGCGTTGTTGGAGTGTGTAAAGGCAGAATACTTGTCACGAGTATAGAACTTGCCTTCGTCATAGAGTGTCGCAAAACTCGTTTCCGGAACAAATTTTCCTGTTTGGTCGGTGGTCATTATAGCCATAGAAGCATTGACATCGTAGTATTTTATAATGTCGGGTTTTATGGTAAAGGATTTAGCCTTGGAAAAATAGGTTCCGTAGAAATCTTCAACGGTATTTTCATTTAGAGTAGAGATGTCTATTTTCTGTACGTCGAGGACATCACACAATTTCTCATATGCATAGTAAGCGCCGAGCGTTGTCCAGTGGTGGTCGGTTTTGTAGTAGATATACTCGCCGTTGTGCGCTTTTAATGCAGACAATATATCAATGTTCTCCGCAGAAGAAACCTGAGCGTAAATGTCGTTTATCAGCTTGTTTTGGTCAAGCACGGGTGACGCTATTGGGAGTTTGTCGGACAAAACCTCGTATGAGTTGGGAATAAGAGCAAATTTTACCGAAAGGTCGGGATACTTCTCACAGAATTTTTGTACGGCTTCAATATTGAGATTTAATCTCTTTTCGTCGTACGAAGTGAGCTTCTCGAACAGATATCCGTCTTTTCCGTAGATAACGCCATTGTTTTCCACCTTACCAAACAAGGTTTCGGCATATGATTTGAGCGTTATCCACTCATCTCTCAGCAGGAACTGGTCGTTTACATAGCTTTCGTAGTCAGCAGTAAATTTTCCGTTCCAAAGGGTCTGCAGACTGAATTTAGGCATCTGTGAGAGGTTTGATTCAAATTCCGAATGTGTTCTGGTCGGTGTCACGCAGTCGAGAACTGTAAATCCTACAATAAATACTGCAAAGAGTACAAGCAGTGGATATTTAAATAATTTCTTCATACTGCCACCTCCTAAAATCTAAAGTACAAGAACGGGTTATAGCTTGCATCAACGAGATATGCAACAGATGCTGCAAGTATAAGACCGCAGGTGATGATCGGTACGATTTTTATATGCTCTATCTTTTTGTAGAGATTTGGAATGACGGGGATAGAGAAGATGATACCAACCAAGAGGATTACACCGTAGTTTCTGATGTAGTACAACCAATCGGTGCCAAAGTCAAACGCAAACATTCTTGAAATGTACACACCTAACTGTCCTAGGTCGGTTATCTGGAATATTGCCCAGCTGACGAGCACAAGACCTAAGAGATAAATTCTTGAAAGCACCTTGCTCTTTTCGAGATACTTGAGAAGAAAGGCTTTTTCGATAACGATAAATACAAAGAAGAAAAGTCCCCAGAAAATAAAGTTCCAATCGGCACCGTGCCAAAAACCTGTTGCAAACCAAACTACAAAGAGGTTTATATAGGTTCTCATCGGGCCCTTTCTGTTTCCGCCGAGCGGAATGTACAGGTACTCTCTAAAGAATGAACCAAGGGTTATATGCCATCTGCGCCAGAATTCTGTAACACTCTTTGAAATATAGGGGTAGTTGAAGTTCTGCGGGAAGTTAAATCCAAGCATCTTTCCGAGACCGATCGCCATTGTTGAATAACCGCTAAAGTCGAAGAAAATCTGCAAACCAAATCCTGCAATAGCAAGCCAAGCCATCGGGGTAGAAAGATTTTCAAAGCCAATAGCAATCGCCTCGTCCCAGAGAAGACCGAGGTTGTTTGCAATAAGTACCTTTTTACCCACACCGTAGATGAATGTTTTGACACCGTCTTCAATCTGTGCAAGGTCTACCTTACGGTCTTGAAGCTCACGGTTGATGTCTGTGTATTTAACGATAGGTCCTGCAATGAGCTGCGGGAAAAGAACAACAAATGCCGCAAAGTTGATTATGTTGTCTTCGGGCTCGACCTTGTTGAAATAAACGTCAATAGTGTAGGTAAGTGTTTGGAATGTATAGAAACTGATTCCAAGTGGCAATGCCAAGGAAATGGTTGGAATTGCAAAGCCTGTTAAAGCGTTGATGTTGGTAATAAAGAAGTTGGAATATTTAAAGAAGAACAGCATTCCAAGGTTTACTACCAAAGACATTGTCAAAAACAGTCTGCGGTAGAGTTTTTTATGACCAAAACGCTTTATACCTTGTCCTGCAGTATAGTCAACAATGACCGAGAGTATCATAATAGGGAAGTATCTAACTTCACCCCACGAGTAGAAGAAAAGGCTTAAAATGAATATTGTGAGGTTTTTAAGCTTCTTTGGTGTCAAGAAGTATATCGCCATTGCAATCGGCAAGAAGCGAAACAGAAACAACGTACTGCTGAATACCATATAAATCCTCCTGATTAATATTTGTTTATTTGGAAAATCTACTGTATCAGCCTTGAAACAAGATTTTCTTCATCAAAATTATTTTGCGTAACTATAAAGACAACATATCCTTTTGCGGAGAGAACCTTTGCGTATGGGGAAAGATATGATAGCTTTCCTTCATTTGCCAAAGCTTCATCCAACTTTAGCTTCAGGTTTTCGGATTTTTTGGCAGTTTTACAACAAAAAACTGCGATAAAACTGTTGTCAGCAGTTTCGTATGACGTTTCGCCATAAAAATCCTCGTACATATCTTCGGACACTTCGGTTTTTTCAAAAATAAAATGCGTATCGAGCTCAACAGTGTCAGCGGTGAAGGGAATTTCATCTTTAATTCTTTTTACCGCTGTTTTTGCGTCTATCGGAAACTCAAAAATTTCCTCTTGTGAAGAGGTGCTTTCGGAAGCCTCGCTTGAAGAAACTTCTTCAATAACGGATGAAACGGAGCTGGTTTCTTGACTCGAAGTATTAGAACTTGTTTCGGGCGGTTTTCTAATGCAGGATGTTAAAAGCAGAACACAAAGTGCTACAGAAAAAAGTTTTTTCATTTATATACCTCTCGAGTGAGTCGATTTTGTATTGTAAATATATCACTATATAATAGTGCCCTAAAAAGCACCAACTGTTGCAAGAATTCTCTCTAAATATCATACACTATAAGGACGATTTTTTCAATAGCTTTATCATAAAACCAGACAAGCTGCATATGTATGTAACAAGAAAAAGGGAAGGGGAATTTTTATGGGAATTTATAATGATTCTTTGGGTTTTGAAACCGCCATTTCTTATATTACGGAAAATGTGCGAAAGAAACTGGAATATATCCCTACATCGCAGAAGGCAGATGTCTGCGAGGTAAGGCTTTCTCTGTGTAGGCCCTTGCAGATAGTGAGTAAGCGAGGGACGCAGTACATAACAACTCAAGGGAAAATCAGTGAGAAGCCAGACGCTCAGACATACATAGTTACAAAGGCTGATATAGAGGAATCGTTTAGGGCAATCTGCGGATATTCTGTGCATACTCATCAAAATGAAATCTGTAACGGATATATAACCCTAAAGGGAGGACATAGGGCGGGATTGTGCGGAACTGCGGTGACAGACGGCAAAAGCATATTGACGCTAAAGGATATTTCCTCAATCAATCTCAGAATAGCAAAGCAGATAGTTGGAGTCGCTGACAGTATGTTACCGTCTTGGATTTTGAATGATAAAAAATCTCTGATTATTGCGGGCCCTCCCTGTAGCGGCAAGACGACTTTGTTGAGAGACGTTGCACGAAAGCTTTCGAATGAAGGTAAAAGAGTATCCGTAGTTGATGAAAGAGGCGAACTTTGTGCTGTGTTTCAAGGGAACGCTCAAAATGATTTGGGCAACTGCTGCGACGTTCTAAACGGATACCCAAAGGCGTTGGGAATTATGATGGCTCTGCGTGTTATGTCGCCCGAAGTAATTGTGTGTGACGAAATCGGCGGATATGAGGAAGCACAAGAGATAAAGAGCGGTTTAAACTCCGGAGTTCGTTTCATACTTACAGCGCACTGTAACGATCTAGAGAGCCTTTTAAAAAGACCTCAGATGAAAGCCTTGATTGATAGCGGAGAGTTCGGATGCGTTGCTTTTCTTCAAGGTGGTCGTATGATAGGTCAACCTGCTAAAACAATAATGCTGGAGAAGGGTGAATATGAAAACAATTGGCCTTCTTTTGATAGTTATTTTGTCAACCGCGTTGGGAGCGTCGCTTTATGATAAGGACAGAAAAAAGGTTGTCACCTTTTCGCTTTTGTGTTCTGTGGTAGATGAAATCTATTCGGGAATACGCTATAGCGGGGCAACGGTTGAAGAATTACTTGTTGCGTGTGCTGAAAATCCGCTCTACAGTTCTTTGCCTTTTTTAAGGCAGATAAAAACCGAAATCGAACGAAGCGGAATGAGCCGAGACATAGTAAAAAACGCGGTGCTGGATAATTCGTCTGATATGGGAATGAGCAGCGAGGAGTTGATGCCGCTTCTAAATATGGCAGAAAAACTAGGTACGACAGATATTACGGGGCAGTTACAGATGCTCGAAAACTGCAAATTGCAGTTGTGCGAATTCAAGAACATCCAGAGTCACCGATGCGAAACGTTAGGAAAGATGTACATAAGTTTGGGGCTGCTGCTTGGTATTGGCGCGGCGGTAATACTTGCATAGTTGGAGGAACACGGTGGACGTTGATCTTATCTTCAAAATAGCGGCAATCGGAATAATAGTTGCCGTGTTGAATCAGGTTTTGATAAGAGCGGGCAGAGAAGAACAGGCTATGATGACGACGTTAGCGGGTCTGATTGTGGTTCTTATGATGCTCGTTTATGAAATCAGCGAACTGTTTGAAACGGTAAAAAACGTTTTTGGATTGTAACTATGGAAGCATTTCTGATAATCGTAATAGGAATAATAGGCGCACTCGTGTGCGTTATTATAAATCAGTACAAGCCTGAATACACAACATTGGTGGCAATAGCCACGGGACTTGTCATCTTACTGCTTTTAGTGCCTGAAATTTCTTTGATTATGGAATACATCAATGAAATCGCACAGGTGGGGGAAATAGACCTTTCGTATGGCAAAACGATTGTGAAAGCACTCGGAATATGCATTGTTACACAACTGGCAAGCGATACCTGCCGAGATTGCGGACAAAGCTCGATAGCATCAAAAATCGAACTTGGAGGAAAGGTTTCGGTTCTGGCGGTAAGTATTCCGATTTTTGTATCTCTTATCGAAACTGTACAGGAATTGATAAATTTGTGAGGAAGGATAATGAAAAGACTGGTTGCGCTGATATCGATATTGTTATTTCTTTTCTATTTTCCGTTTTTCGTTGTTGCAGATGAGCATCAGGAGTTATTAGGTGAAGAAATAACCGAAGAGCTTTTTGACAGTACCCCTGATTATGCGAAAGAGCTTGCCGAAAAATTGGGAATAAATGAGATAACTCCCGAAACTCTTCTGTCGCTTGAACCGACAGCTATAGTTTCTCTTGGAATTGAATATATAAAAAATTCTATAGCACAGCCTATAAAAACTTCGGGCGTAGTAATTGCAATCGTTATCTTCTGTGCAGTTGCAGACGCATTTAAGCCTACGTTAAACAAGACGGCAGATGGCGTTTTTTCGTTGGTATCTTCTCTTTTCGTATCAGCAGTATTGGTTTCTGCTGCGGTTGAAGGTATACGCAAGGTTTGTGATGTAATGGTAGGGTTTTCCGATTTTATGACAGGCTATGTACCTGTGTTTGCAAGTGCTCTTACTGTATCCGGTCAAGCTATTTCCGGGGGAGTCTACAGCGGCTTTATGTTATTGGTGTGCCAGATAATCTCAGGTGTATCTTCCAATATTCTGCTCCCATTACTATCGATGTATCTAGCGGTCAGTATTGTTGCGGGAATATGTCCGGAACTGAAGATAAACACAGTTGCAGAAGCGTTTAAAACTTGTGTCACCAAAACCCTTGGACTATCGCTTACTGTGTTCGTCGGTATGATGTCATTACAAACCTTGGTAGCAACGGGGAGCGATAATCTGGCTGTAAAAACGGGTAAATATCTTATAGGGAATTTTGTACCTGTAGTAGGGTCGGCAATATCCGAGGTTTTTTTGTCGGTGCAGGGGTATATGAGATTGATGAAAACCTGCATCGGTTGGTATGGAATTGTTGCAGCAGCACTGATTTTTTTGCCCATTCTTTTGGAAACAGTAGTTTGGCGACTGGCAGTATATCTTGCACAAATCGTTTCGCATACCTTGAATGTATCATCAGTTAACACAGCACTCAATGCCGTTGGTTCGGTTTTCACTATGCTTATTGCGTTTATACTGACATTTGCACTGCTTTTGATCGTAACTACGACCATTATGCTTGTGACGGGAATGGGGTGATGTTTTGGAGGCTGTAAAAAGCTGGGTGTTCAGCTTTTGTATAACTGCCGTTGCTGCTACGCTGGTACAGATGATGGTGCCAAAGGGAAATATGGAAAAAATCATAAAGATAACCGTCAGGATATTTTTGGTTACTGCAATTGTGTCGCCTTTGGCAGTGAATGCAGATTTTGGAATAATGAACGATATCGAATTTGAGTTGCAAACAGAATTATATACGCAAAAATTCAGAGAGGAAACAAACCAAATCATTGAACGAGAACTTTCAAAGCAGGTGGAAAATATGATTTCGGAAAGCTTAGCAGAGATAGACGTATATCCTGATGAAGTCGAGGCTTTTGTACTTTCAGTAGCCGAAAACGAGGTAGAAATAGAGGAGGTAAGGGTATCAGTAAAGTCAAGCTATAAAATTAAGGACAGCGACATTCGTTATAAAATATCACGGATTGTAGAGTGTCCGATTAGCGTGTATTATACGGAGGTCAACGAGGTTGAAGGATAAAAGCAATATTTTTGAAACTATAAAAAAACTGATCAACAGTCCAAAAAGAAATATGTACATAGTGATAGCAGGGCTTACTTTGGTGCTTCTGATAGTTTTTTCAAATTGTTCGGGGGAAGAAAAAAACACCGTTTCGGACATTTCTGATACTGTCTTTGATCACAATGAGTACTCCGCACAGCTGGAAGAAAGGATTGAAAGGATTGTTGAAAGTATTGAGGGCGCGGGGAAATGTTCTGTTATGATAACGCTCGAAAAAACCGAGGAGTATGTTTTCTTTACAGAAGAAAAGATTAGTACAAATACTCACGAGGAAACAGCACAGGATAAAACGAAGCAAACCATAGAAAGTGACAAGGAAACAAAAGCGGGTGTCGTAGAGAATAGAAACAATGGCAATGACGTGCTTGTCACTACAACTCTTATGCCTCAGGTAGGAGGAGTGGTAGTCATATGTGAGGGAGGAGGCAACGTATTAGTCCAAGAGCGAGTTACAAACGCTGTTGCCACGGCACTAAATATCCCTCACAATAGAGTGTTTGTTACAAAAAAACAGCGATAATGGAATTATTGAGCTTTATCGGCATATATATTAGCAAAAGGCAAAACAGGAGGAACAGTTATGAATATGATTATAGGAAAAAGGCAGATAATTCTTGCCGCTCTGGTGTTGGGACTTTCTGTAGCGATATATCTCAATTTTGCACTTGCAGGAAACCAGATTCAGCCTACAGACACCGAAGGCACGGTAAGTTCGGGAGAGAACTATGGAGATGCTGTATATACGGGTAACTCTGATGCAGTGGTAGATACCGATGAAAACGGCAATGCGGAATTTTTCGCTCAAGCAAGACTTACACGCAAAAAAATGCGTGAAGAATCAGTAGAAACAATGCAGAGTATGCTTTCCGACAGCGCTTTAAACGAGGAACAGCAACAGACAATCTCTGCACAGGCACTAACAATAGCACAAGCTATTGAGGTTGAAAACAAGGTAGAAAACCTAATAGTAGCGAAAGGATTTTCCGAGTGTATTGCATACATAGATGCCGAAAGCGCAAACATAGTAGTGCAAACAGACGGGCTGCTACAGAGCGAAGCGGCACAGATTATGGATATAATTTTGAGTGAAACTGACCTCGAACCCGAAAATATCAAGATTGTTGAGGTTAAATAATCGTAATATTTTAAGAAAAAAGATACAATTTAATGTTGTATCTTTTTTTTATATGTGGTACAATTAAATAAATTTGAATTGGATGTATAATAAACGACTACAATGGAGGATGGATATGATAAACAATAAGAACACCGCTTCATCCCTTAAAATTTCGGAAGAAGTAATTGCTTCTGTTGCAAAGATGGCTGCAAGTGAGGTCCACGGAGTTGCGTCTATGGCCGAGGCCCCTGTAAATATAAAAACTGTTATTTCCCCCAAAGGTGCGACAAGGTCAATAAGAATCAATATGAAAAAGGATGTCGCTGAAATTGCGGTATACGTTTGCGTTGAACAGACAGCACGAATTCCTGACGTTTGTGAGGAAATACAGAGAAGAGTAAAACAGGCAGTACAGAATATGACGGGCCTTGTGGTTTCCAAGGTTAACGTTTATGTCGTAGATGTAGCTGTTTCAAACAATTGAGTGCACTTTGAATTTTTAAGAAACAAGCTGTCCTAACAAAAGTTAATAAAAGTCAGGACAGCTTATTTTATTTTTAGAAAGAGGAAACAAAATGACAAGAAGAGAAGAACGTGAGCAAGCCTTTGTACTTATTTTTGAGAAAATGTTTACGGAGGATACCGTTGAACAGATAATAGAAAAAGCTTCGGAAGCGCGCGACATTGAGGTCGGTGAATACGCTATGAAGGTCGCGCGTACAGTTGCGGAAAACGCAGAGGAGCTTGATTCTCAGTTCGAAAACTATCTCAAAAGATGGAACAAAAACAGAATTTCAAAGGTTTCTCTAGCTATTTTGCGTCTTGCTGTATACGAACTTATGAATGAAAAGTCGATTCCTGACGCTGCGGTAATAAATGAGGCGGTAGATCTTACCAAGAAGTTTTCCACAAAAGAGGATTCTGCTTTTGTAAACGGAGTTCTCGGAAGCTTTGTGAGGGATAGGGCTAATGATAACACTGGGGATTGATACAAGTAACTACACCACCTCTGTTGCTCTCTATGAAAACGGCAGGGTGATCCACAGCAGAAAGCTTCTACCTGTAAAAGAAAACGCTGTAGGTCTCAGACAAAGCGATGCCGTGTTTTTACATACGAAGCAGTTTTCTGAGGTGCTTGAAAGACTTAATTTGCCACGGAAACTTGATTGTATAGGTGTATCGGACAGACCTTCTTCGATAGAAGGATCGTATATGCCGTGTTTTCTAGTTGGAAAAACAATCGCAGAAGCAATTGGAAAAATGAATGGTGTAAATGTGAAATACTTTACACATCAGCAAGGTCATATAGCGGCAGGTCTTTATTCTGCAGAGAGGTTAGATCTTTTTGAACAAGATTTTTTGGCGCTACATCTTTCCGGAGGAACAACTGAACTTCTCTTGGTAAAAAAATCGGATTTTAAACCTGAGATTTCCTTGATTGGTGGCTCTAATGACCTAAAAGCAGGACAAGCTGTGGATAGAGTGGGTAATATGCTCGGACTCGAATTTCCCGCAGGAAAAGAGTTGGAGAGACTGGCTTTGAAGAGTACGGCACAGTTTAAAATCAAAGCGCCTGTAAAGGAACTGAGCTTGTCGCTTTCGGGCGTCGAAAACAGATGCAAGAAGATGTTTGATGATGGCTTGTTGCCGGAGGATATCGCGTTGTACTGTTTGAAATATATTTCTGCGGCTGTTTGTCAGCTCACAAAAAATGCACAGGAGCAATTTCCTGATATCCCAATACTTTTTGTGGGCGGAGTAATGTCAAACAGCATAATCAGAAACGACCTTTCTTTCTGCAAAAATGCAGTTTTTGCGCGTCCTGAGTTTTCCTCGGATAATGCGTGCGGCGCGGCAGTTTTAGCAGCGCTATATTAGGAGGTGGATTTGTGAGCGGTAGTTATATCACAGTTTCGCAGCTGAACAGATATATAAAGTTTCTTCTTTCGGAAGACTCAAAACTGCGAGGCGTATATGTTAAGGGCGAAATTTCAAATTTCAACCGCAATTATCGCTCGGGCCACTGCTATTTTTCTCTAAAAGATGCCGAAGCTTCGGTAAGAGCCGTTATTTTCAAAGCATCTGCAGATAGGACGAAATTTGATTTGGAAGACGGAATGACCGTTCTTGTCCGTGCTGATGTTACACTTTACGAGCGAGATGGAACGTATCAGCTTGTTGTATCCGACGTTATACCGTATGGCGCGGGGCAGATGGCACTTGCTTATGAACAGTTAAAGGCAAAGCTTGCCGAAAAAGGATTGTTTGACGAGGCTTTTAAAAAGCCTATACCAAAAATTCCAAAGAAAATTGCGGTAATTTCTTCGAAAACCGGAGCCGCAATTCAGGATATTCTCAATGTTCTCAGACGCAGAATGCCTTATGTCGAGGTGGAATTATATCCCGTTTCTGTTCAAGGGGTAAATACAGCCCCTGAGGTTATTGCCGCTCTTGATAAAATTCAAAAGAATTCCAGTGCTGACACAATCATCATTGCCAGGGGTGGCGGTTCAAGCGAAGATCTGTTTCAGTTTAATGATGAAGCCTTGGCTTGTGCAATTTTTAACTGCAAAATCCCCGTGATATCTGCCATAGGTCACGAAATTGATTTTACAATCTGCGATTTTGTCGCCGACCTTCGCGCTCCGACCCCTTCTGCAGCTGCAGAACTTGCTGGTGTGTCTTCGAACGAGATTATGGATAGGGTATCAGCCTTGCTATCCAGGGCCAAAATATCGACTGAGTCAAAGATTTCTGCGAATAAATATACCGTTAGAAATGTATATATACCGAAAATTTCTGCAAAAATCTATGAAAATCTGCAAAAAAATAGACAAAGCATCGATTTTTTGTTAAAATATTCGGTGAGGGCTGTAAACTCAAAGGTTTCACTTCTTTTTTCTCGTTTGGAAAATGACTGTGCGCGGCTTGAAACGTTAAATCCTTTTTCTGTCTTGAAGAGAGGATACGCCATAGTTAATGACGAAAAAGGTTGCCATTTGGTTTCTAAAAATCAAGCAAAATTGGGGCAGAAGATAGGTATAAGATTTAAAGACGGAACGTTAAACGCTATTGTTACAGGAGTTGATGAAGATGCCAAGCAATAAATCATTTGAGGACAAGCTTTTGCGCCTCGAAGAAATAGTACATCTCATAGAAAACGATGAAACACCGCTCGAAAAGGCTATAGAACTTTATGCCGAGGCGGCAAAATTGGCATCTGAATGTAACAGGACTCTAAAGGAAGCTGAGCTTACCTTGAAGGAAATAAAGGTTGATAACGATGATAACTAATACGCTCAAAGATTATAAAATCTTGATAGACGGCTTTCTCGATGATGTTTTTTCTGATAGACAATTTGATTATCGTGAAGTTATAGATGCGATGGCTTATAGCGTAAAGGCCGGCGGAAAAAGAATCCGACCGATACTGACGTTAGAGTTTGGCAAGTTGTGTGGTACTGATACTCAAAAATTGTTGCCGTTCGCTTGTGCTGTTGAGCTTATTCACACCTATTCGCTAATACACGATGACCTTCCGTGTATGGATGATGACGATATGCGCAGAGGACAGCCTTCTTGTCACAAGAAGTTTGGCGAAGCTACCGCACTTTTGGCGGGTGACGGGCTTTTAACGATGGCGTTTGAGCTTATAACCAAGAGCGAACTCGATGACAAAAGCAAAATTAAGGCTGTAAAAATTCTTTCGCAGAATGCGGGTATACACGGAATGATAGGTGGACAGGTAATTGACCTTGCACACGAGGGAAAATCCGTTGACCGTGAACAGCTTGATACTATAAACCTTCTCAAAACATCTGCTTTAATCGAGGCGGCGTGTCTTATGGGATGTGTCTGTGACGAGAAGGGCGATATAACCGATGCTGCGAGAATATATGCAAAGAATCTTGGACTTGCATTTCAAATAACCGACGACATTCTCGACGTTACGGGAGATGCACAGCTACTAGGCAAACCTATCGGTAGCGATGCAGAAAACCTGAAAGACACCTATGTTAGCCTCTTAGGTGTTGAGGAGTGTAAAAAAATTGCCGACCGCTTGACTGACGAGGCTTGTGATGCATTAGAAGAAGTTTCGGGAAATACCGAATTTTTGACTCGCTTGGCGAGATACTTGTGCGAAAGAAACAATTGATTTTTAGGGGATTTTTATGGAACTAAAATATCTTCAAAAAGTTAATAGTCCCAGCGATGTCAAAAGGCTGAGCTTTTCTCAGCTTGAGGAACTCGCGCAGGAAATCAGATATTTTCTTGTACATTCGCTTTCTGCGACAGGAGGACATTTGTCGTCTAATTTGGGTTCTGTTGAGCTCACCTTGGCGATGCATAAGGTCTTTGATTGCCCAAAGGATCAGTTTGTTTGGGACGTTGGACATCAGGCGTATACCCATAAAATCCTCACCGGAAGAAAAGACTTGTTTTCAAAACTTCGTCAGGAAGACGGACTTTCCGGTTTCCCACGCGAGAGTGAGAGCGAATATGATAGTTTTGTTTCGGGTCACGCCAGCACTTCGATTTCTGTTGCGTGCGGTCTTGCATATTCTAAAGCGATAAACGGTGATAACGGATATGTTTTGGCTGTTATCGGAGACGGAGCACTCACAGGTGGTCAGGCTTATGAAGCTCTAAACAACGCAGGGAGAAGCGACAAAAAGCTGATTGTAATCGTCAACGACAACGAAATGTCAATTTCAAAAAATGTTGGTGCACTTGCAAAGCACCTCACGCAAATGAGAACAAAGCAGGGGTATTTTGACCTAAAGGACGGTGTTAGCGACTTTTTAGAAAAGCTTCCGATTATCGGAAAACCGTTGAGGCGTTTTATATCCAATACCAAAAAGTATCTTAAAGACGCGATATACAACAGTAACATTTTCGAGAGCTTTGGTTTTGTGTATCTTGGTCCTACGGACGGACACGACATTCAGCAACTTTGCAGAATTCTCGCCAGAGCTAAAAAACTCAAACGTCCGGTTGTTGTGCACGTTAATACAAAAAAGGGAAAAGGCTGTGAGTTTGCAGAAAAATCTCCGTCAATGTATCACGGTGTTGGCAAGTTTGATGTAAATACAGGTGAATTTTCTGCTTCGAAGGAAAGCTATACATCAGTTTTTGGCGAAAAACTTGTTGAACTTGCAGAGAAAGACAACAGAATCTGTGCAGTTACTGCCGCTATGAAAAGTTCGACAGGATTGGATGAGTTTGCAAATAGATTTGAAGACAGATTTTTTGATGTTGGTATAGCCGAAGAACACGCAGTTACTTTTTCTGCTGCTATGGCTAAAAATTCAATGATTCCCGTTTGTGCGATATATTCAACGTTTTTGCAAAGAGGCTATGATCAGATTCTCCACGATACCTGTATCGAAAACCGCCACGTTGTTTTTGCCGTTGACAGAGCCGGTATCGTGGGCGAAGACGGAGTTACCCATCAAGGACTGTTTGATGTTGCTTTTATGAGTCAGATGCCTAATATGTCTATTTATTCTCCGAGTGACTACGACGATCTGACTCTTTGCATGGAGACTGCGATTAAAAAGGTAGACGGCCCTGTTTCTGTCAGATATCCGAGGGGTAGTCAGCCTGACGTTTCTTCTGAATATAAAAAGACCTCTGACAGTTGGACGTGTTTTAATAAAGAAAATGACGGCGTTCTTATTGTTTCATACGGAAGATTGTTTGGTGAGGTCGCTAAATCGGCAGAAAGACTTAATGTTTCTGCTATGAAAATGGTAAAGATATTTCCGCTTGATGATGATTGCGTTTGTGAGGCTATGCGCTATAAAAAGATATTTTTCTTTGAAGAGGGAATACGTCGCGGCTCTATTGCCGAAGCATTTCTTTCCCGTCTGAACGAAAAAGGCTATCGCGGAGAGTTTAATATATACGCGGTGGACGGATTTGTACAGCACGCTTCTGTTTCGAGAAGCTTTGAAAAGCTTGGACTGGATAGTGAAAGTATATATAAAACTGTAAAGGAAAAGGCGGGACTTTGATGAAAACACGTCTGGATGTTGAGATGACTTTGCGAGCCTTGACCGAGTCGCGTCAAAAAGCGCAGGAACTCATTCGTTCAGGTAAAGTAAGCGTAAATTCGGCAGTGGTCACAAAAGCTTCGCATTCTGTCGATAGCGACGATGATATCCGGATAGTTGGTGAACGCCAAAAATATGTCGGCAGAGGCGGGCTCAAGCTCGAACACGCACTCGATACCTTTTCTATCGACGTGACTAATAAGCGTTGTCTTGATATAGGAGCCTCTACCGGTGGATTTACGGATTGCCTTCTACAGCGCGGTGCAAAATTTGTTTGTGCCGTGGATGTCGGACACGGTCAGCTTCATCCGTCACTTTTAAAGAGGGAAGATGTGCTTTCTCTAGAGGGAGTAAACATCCGTGATTTGAAACTTGAAGATATTGGATATGCGCCGGAGTTTGTTTGTTGCGACGTTTCTTTTATTTCTCTTTCGGTGGTTATCGAGAGACTCTGTGAGCTGACGGCAGAAAACTGCGAATTTGTTTTACTTATAAAACCGCAGTTTGAGGCGGGAAGGCAGAGTATCGGTAAAAACGGAATAGTAAAAGACAAAAAAGTTCACGTACAGGTTATTGCAAAGATACTTGATTGTTGCAGAGATAATAAAATATCACCAGTCTCGGTATGCAAATCCTGTATTACCGGCGGAGACGGTAACGTCGAGTATCTTTTGTATGCTAAAAGAGAAGAGTTGAACACGGTGCCCATAGATATTAAAACCATAGTTGGATAGTAGGTGAATTGGTGAATAAGGTAAAGTGTGTTTACATAATTGTCAACAGTGATAAAAAACAAGCTGTTGACTATGCACAGAATATATGCTCCTTTTTAAAGAAAAATGATGTCATTACTATTACTGACAAAAGGCACGAGGGCAAGTTTTCAGCAGATGAATTTTGCGAAAATCAGTCCGAGCTCTTTGAAAAGTGCGACCTTGTGATAGCTATTGGCGGCGATGGAACGATACTTAATAGCGCAAAAAATGCCGTTTCTTATTCAAAAACCGTTTTAGGCGTGAATGCGGGAACCCTTGGCTTTTTGGCATCAATGGAGCCCTGCGAAACCGACAGACTTCAAAGGGCAATAAACGGAGATTACATTGTTGAAAAAAGAATGATGTTGGAGATTGGTGTTCCAACCGAAAACGGAATAAAAAAATACTATGCTATAAACGAAGCGGTAGTCAGCAAGGGCGCTCTTTCCAGAATGATAGAGATTGGTGTTAAATGTAGTGGAAAGCGCGTTAACAACATCAGGGCTGACGGAATAATCGTTTCGACACCTACAGGCTCTACTGCGTATTCTCTTTCTGCGGGCGGCCCTGTTACAGACCCTGCGCTTGACTGTATTCTGCTCACCCCAATTTGTCCGCACTCGCTTTTGTCGAGAACCACCATTTTTTCGGGTGACAAGCAGCTTGATGTATCTGTCAATTCCACAAACTCTAATTCAGCTTATCTGACGATAGATGGGCAGGAGGTTGTAGATATATCTCAATCTAACCAACTCAGCATTAAAAAATCTGACAAATATGCGCTTTTGGCAACCTTTAAGGACAAGGCATTCTATGAGGTGCTAAATGAAAAAATACTTGCAAAGGATAGGATAATAAAGCATGAAATCTAACAGACAAGAGAAAATAATTCAGCTTATTACCGAGAACGCAATTGAAACTCAAGAAGAAATACTTGTGTATCTGCGTGAGCACGGCTTTGACGTGACACAAGCGACTGTTTCCAGAGATATTAAACAATTAAAGCTTGTAAAAACACAGACCAACGACGGAAGATATAAATACTCGGTAAGTTCTAACAACTCCCGTGAAAATATATCATCCAAATTCGTTTCTCTGTTTTCCGAAACAGTTACCGGAATTGATTATGCAAATAATATTGTCGTTGTAAAGTGCTATGTTGGTATGGCAAATGCGGCTTGTGCTGCGTTTGATGCTATGAAATTTGACGGTGTAGTAGGCTCTCTTTCGGGAGATGACACAATATTTATCGCTATGAGAAACGAGGAAATGGCGAAAGAACTGACCGCTGAACTAAAGAAAATTTTTTGATGAGGTGCTGATATGATTTCTCAGCTTTACATCGAGAATATTGCCGTTATTGAGAAAACCACCGTTGACTTTACTGAGGGGTTTAATGTCTTCACAGGAGAAACAGGTGCGGGAAAATCTATCCTTATCGACGCAATAAACGCCGTAATGGGAGAGAGGTTTGCAAAAGAGCTCATACGAAACGGTGAAACCAAGGCTAGCGTTACTGCCACATTCACTAACCTTTCACAGCAAGCAAGGGCTGCTCTTGAAGACCTTGGCTATGAGACAGACGACGAGCTTCTTATTTATCGTTCTATCGGGTTGGATGGCAAAAACGTTTGCCGTATAAACGGTAGACCTGCGACGGTTTCAATTTTAAAGGAAATGTCCGACTACCTTGTCAATATCCACGGTCAGCACGATAATCAAGCTCTACTGGTTCCGTCAAGACATATGGAGTATATCGATGCTTTTGGTGGAACAGAAGCACTTCTTGTTAACTACAAGGCTGAATATGCGGCGTATAGAAAGCTCAAGCGTCAGCTCGATGAGATTTCAAGGGACGATAGCGACAAAAAGCGAAAGGCAGAGCTTTTGCGCTTTCAGGTTGATGAAATCGAAGAAGCACAAATTGTGGTAGGCGAAGAGGATGAGCTCTTTGAAAAGCGCAGAATAATAAAGAATAGCGAAGCACTTGTTGATTCTCTCAATATAGCCTATGCCGCTCTTACAGGCGAGGACGAATATGAGGGTGCAATTTATCTTATCGACAGGGCTGCAGACGAGGTTGTTTCTTCTGCTGAAATAATGAGTGACCTTACTAATATCGCTTCACGCATAGAGGAGATAAAGTACGAACTCAAGGATTTCGCCGAGGAAATATATTCTACGGCAGACAGCATTGATTTTGACAACAGTGAGCTAGAGGAGATTGAGGAACGCCTGGACGTTATATACAGACTCAAGAAGAAGTACGGCGATTCCGAAGAACTTATCTTAAAATATCGCGATGATGCTCTGCAACAGCTTGATGAGATGGGATTTCTTGATCAAGATACCGAAAAGCTTTCGGCAGAGTGTGAGGAAAGGCGAAGCAAGGTTGAAAAGCTTGCTAAGGAGCTTTCTGAAAAGAGGCGCGAGGCAGCGCAGATTTTTGCAGAAAAGGTCAAAAACGAAGCAATGTTTTTGAATATGCCAAACGTTTCGGTTGTGGTACAAATCAACGATACCGAACTGACTCCAAACGGTATCGATGATATGCAGATACTAGTTACAACAAATGCCGGTGAACAGGCAAAACCGCTTGTTAAGGTTGCCTCCGGAGGCGAGCTCTCTAGAATAATGCTTGCGATAAAGAGCGTTTTGGCAGCTTTTGATCCTGTTGAAACTATGATTTTTGACGAAATAGATACGGGTGTCAGCGGCGTAGCCGCAGAAAGAATTGGGCAAAAATTGTATGCTATTTCTTCTGAGAGGCAGGTTGTTTGTGTAACTCATTTGTCGCAGATAGCTTGTATGGCAGACAACCATCTGCTCATTGAGAAAAACAGCGACGGTCAAAGAACCTATACCAATGTTTCCCAGCTCGATTTTGAGGGAAGAAAACGTGAGGTTGCCCGTATTATTTCGGGTTCAATTATTACAGAAGCCGCTCTGCAGAATGCCGAGCAAATGATGAAATTAAGAGGTTGAAAATGGCAGGAATACACGACGGACATAGAGATAGATTGCGCGAAACATTTTTAAAAACCGGTTTGGATGATTTTCATCCGCACAACGTTCTGGAACTTTTGCTGTTTTACTCGATACCCAGAAAAGATACAAACGAGATCGCACACGCTCTGATCGAGGAATTTGGTTCAATCGAAAGGGTGTTTGATGCAGACCCCGAAGAGCTTGTCAAGGTAAAGGGTATAACCAAAAATTCTGCTGTTCTGATAAGTATGATTCCTCAGCTGGCAAGATACTATATGACAAGAAAAGCGGACCACGGAAAGCCGCTTAAAACTGTTGAAGAGTTGGGAGCATACTTTGTTCCCAAGTTCATTGGCGAAAATCACGAGATTTTATACCTTATTTTCCTTGACTCAAAATTGCAGGTTATTACCTGTAAAAAGTTGGTAGAAGGAACAACCAACAGCGTTGAGCTGAGAATCGACCAAATCGTTAAGCTTGCGGCAACAGTTGACGCTCCCAGAGTAGCAATTGCGCATAATCATCCAGACGGAAATCCAACACCTTCTCCTGAGGATTTGGCACTTACCGCGGGTGTGCGAGAAGCTCTCAAACTAATAAACAAGAGCCTTGTCGACCATATTGTAGTTGGTGACGACCAGTTTATGTCTATTATTGATTTGATAGATCCGGATTTCTTATAATGAGCACAGGAGTAAATTATGAAGGAAAAATATAATGTTTGCCTTATGAACGACTCTTTTCCTCCCGCAATTGACGGGGTGGCAAATGCAGTATTCAACTATGCAACTATTATAAATAAAAAGGGTTCAGATGTTGTTGTCACAACACCGAAATACCCTGACGTTAAAGACGACTATCCTTTTGAAGTAGTCAGATATCCGAGCGTTGATACAACAAGCCTTGTCGGATACAGAACGGGATATCCTTTCAGCGCTCCCGCTGTAAGAAAGATAGCGGAACACGAAATCGATATTATCCATTGTCATTGTCCTATAGTTTCACTACTTATGGCAAGATATCTGCGCAAGGTTCTCAAAGCGCCTGTTATATTCACCTATCATACCAAATTTGATATTGAGGTTAGAAAAGCCATTGAGATGAATATGTTGCAGTCTGCCGCTATAAAGGCGATTGTCAAAAACATCGAAGCCGCTGATGAGGTTTGGGTCGTGAGTCAGGGTGCCGGCGAAAATCTCAGAAGTATGGGATATTCCGGTGAATATGTCGTTATGGATAATGGCGTTGATTTTCCCCTTGGACGCGTGAGCGACGAAGAAATAGAGAAGATAACAGAACTTCACAACCTTCCAAATGATATACCCGTTTTTCTGTTTGTAGGTAGGGTTACGTGGTATAAGGGAACTAAAATCACTCTTGACGCTTTGAAAATGATAAAAGACAAGGGTGAAAGGTTCAAAATGCTGTTTGTCGGCGACGATAACGAAAGACCCGAAATCGAAGAATATGCAAAATCACTTGGACTGGGTGAAGATTGTATCTTTGTTGGGGCTGTTCGCGACAGACAATTACTAAGAGCATATTTTTGTCGCAGTAATCTGTTTTTGTTCCCATCAACCTACGATACAAACGGAATTGTTGTCAGAGAGGCAGCAGCTTGTGCTTTGCCGAGTATCCTTATTAAAGGAAGTTGTGCTGCTGAAGGGGTAGAGGATGGCGTTTCGGGACTTATGATTGATGAAAACCCCGAGTCAATGGCACAAATGCTTTTGTATGCTTGTCACAATCTTGACGAGCTCAAGAAAATTGGCGTTGCCGCTCAGGAAAATATTTATATTTCTTGGGAAAAGGCTGTCAGCAGAGCTTATGAAAGATACAAGATAGTTTACGAAAGATGCCTAGCAAACAACTACGAGGCTCCTGAACTTCGAGAGGACGAGATGTTTAATCTCGTTGCGGAGTGGTACAAGGTCTCGACCAAAGTGAAAAACAAAACTGCGGAATTTAGAGATGCAATTAAAAAGAATTTCGACATATAAGGGCGTAAAATTCGGCACATTTTTGTTTATTTTCCCATAAATGTATTTTTATTCATTTTATACTTGACTTTAGCGAGTTAAAGGTGTAAAATGTTAAACAAGTATTTTATAATCGGGAGATGTTTCTTCCGATAAAAATTATTGCCGATTGGCAAAGGAGAGAAAACAAATGAAAAAGTTATTAGCAATGGTAATGGCATTGGCTATGGTAGTTGCTTGTTTCGCTTCTTGCGGTGACAACTCAACAACCACAAGCAAAACAGGCGATACACCCGCTGAATTCGTAATCGGCGTATCCGGACCTTTGACCGGTGGCGCTGCAGTATACGGTGTAGCAGTTAAGAATTCTGCTCAGATGGCAGTTGATGAAATCAACGCTGCTGGTGGATTTGATGGCGTTAAGTTTAAGTTTATCGCTACAGACGATACACACGATGCTACAAAGGTAGCAGCAAACTACGCCAACTTGCTCGAAGCCGGTATGCACATGTCTCTCGGTACTGTAACAACAGGCCCTGGTCTTGAGTTTACAGAGCTTTCTTTGGAAGACAACGTGTTCTTCTTGACACCTTCCGCTTCCGGTGACAAAATCCCCGCTAACCCCAACGGTTTCCAGATGTGCTTCGCAGACGGTAACCAAGGTTCTGCTGCAGTTACATACGTTAACGAAAACTACAAGGGTCAAACAATCGGTATATTCTACAAATCCGACGACCCGTATTCCACAGGTATCTACGAGCAGTTCAAGGCAGGTCTTGACGCTTCCGTCACAACTGTTGAAACTGTATTCACAGGTGATGCTTCCGACTTCTCCGCACAGATTTCTCAGCTTAAAGATTGCAAGCTCATCTTTATGCCTATCTACTATCAACCCGCATCTGTATTTATGACACAGGCAAAGGATATCGTAGCTGCTGACGCTATGTACTACGGCTGTGACGGATTTGACGGACTTACAGGTCAGTTGGATCTTACAACAATTCCTCAAAAGGTTTCTATGCTTTCTCACTTCGACTCTAACGCTACAGAGGGCAAAGCAGCTGAATTTATTGCTAAATACACAAATGCATATGGCACTGACACACTCAACCAGTTCGGTGCTTCCGCTTATGACTGTGTATACGCAATCTTTGAAGCTATGAAGGCTGCTAAGGAAGACGGCAAGACAATCACAACAGATATGACACCTAGCGAAATCTGCGAGATTCTTAAAGAGCAGTTCACAGGCGACTTTACATTCTCCGGCAACACTGGTACAGATATCAAGTGGCAGGAAAATGGTTACGTAAATAAGGGCGCTAACGCAGTAAGCCTTAAGTAATTAAGTAAATTTTATAATTCTGCATTTGCCGGCGCGGATTTTCTGCACCGGCAAATGTCCAATTATTGACATAGGAAAATTGTTATGGAATTTATTGAAACTTTGATAAATGGTCTGAGTATCGGTAGTACCTACGCTATGATAGCGCTTGGCTATACAATGGTTTACGGTATTGCAAAGATGCTTAACTTCGCTCACGGTGATGTAATTATGGTGGGCGGTTTTATGCTTTATCTTACACTCACACCTATAAACAATCCTATATTGCAACTTCTTATCGCTATGGTAGTTTGTATGGTTTTGGGCGTTGTTATCGAAAAGGTCGCCTATAAACCTCTGCGTTCCGCTTCTCCTTTGGCGGTACTTATCACTGCTATCGGCGTTAGTTATCTTTTGCAATCAACCGCTCAAATCATTTTTGGTTCCGCGCCGAAGATGGTAAACCTCATAAACTTGGGTAGCGTTAGTTTTGCAGGACTCAGAATCCAAGGCTACGTTATTGTAACGTTGGTTTGTTCAACATTGGTTATGGCGGGACTTAGTGTGTTTGTAAAATATACAAAAACCGGTCGTGCTATGATTGCTGTGTCTGAAGATAAGGGTGCCGCTCAACTTATGGGTATTAACGTTAATAAAATCATTACCATTACTTTTGCTATCGGCTCTGCTTTGGCAGCACTTGCCGGATTTTTCATGCTAATAAAATCACCCAGTCTTTCAAATACACTGGGAGCTATGCCCGGTATCAAAGCCTTTACCGCAGCTGTAATCGGCGGTATCGGTTCGATTTCCGGTGCTATGCTTGGAGGTCTTTTGATGGGTGTCGTTGAAGCTGTTTCTTTGACGATTCCGCCAATTGCTCCTTATACAGACGCGATTGAATTTTTGATTCTTATCATAATTCTGCTCGTTCGTCCCACCGGTATTCTCGGTAAGGTAAGGAGGGAGAAGGTATGACGAATTTAAAAAATATCAAATGGAAAAATTACATAAACTATTTTGTTATTTCTGTTTTGACGATCGTTTTAACCTTTATCTCTCTTGATGGCGGCATAAAGGTTTCAAGCCTCTACCTTTTGGAAAGAATCTCCTATTCTATCATACTCGCAGTTTCTCTTAGTATGGTGGTTGGCTTCTTGGGCGAACTCAGCTTGGGACACGCCGGATTTATGTGCGTTGGCGCATATATCGGCGGTAAGGTTTCCGTATTGCTTAACGATGCCGGACTTTTAGGTAAAAGTTCACTTGTTAATCTTGCTATCTCTTTGATTGTCGGTGGTATTGCTGCCGCAATTTGCGGATTCCTTATTGGACTTCCTGCACTACGACTCAAGGGCGACTATCTTGCAATCGTAACACTTGCTTTCGGCGAAATCGTGAGGGCAATCTTTATGAACTCGTCAAGCGAATCCTTTGGTGGCTCGCTGGGACTTAAAACCCCACGTTTTGACAGAAATTATCTGTTTATAGTCGGCTTTGTTTTGGTGCTTGTGTGTTTGTTCGTTGTTCAAAACATTATTCGTTCAAAACACGGACGAGCTATCACCGCTATTCGCGATAATGAAATTGCCGCAAAAGCAACCGGTATCAACGTGACAAAGTACAAGCTGTCTGTGTTTATCGTGTCTGCATTCTTTGCAGGTATCGCAGGTGTTCTTTATAGCTTCGCACAGTTCACTATCCAAAGCACAAACTTTAGCTATAACTACTCTATCGAGATTTTGGTTATGGTAGTGCTTGGTGGTATGGGTAGCATTAACGGCTCTATTATAGCTGCAACAGTTATCACGTTCCTCGATAACTTCTTGCAAAAACACCTCACAGGCGACTTGGCAGTGCTTCAGGATTTGTTCTATGCGCTGGTTCTCATTGTAATTGTTATTTACAACAATGCGCCTGTGTTCAAAGGCTTTAGAGAAAGATATAACCTCAAAAACCTTATCAGTAAGTTCAAGCGTCACAACCCCGCACATCAAAGCGATGACGAGGCTAAATGGGATCGAGTTCCTACCAAGATTGAGATGAATGAAATCTTGTCGGTTGACCTTCAGGTTTCTTCTTCAACGGTTAATCCCGATAAAGCTCCAAAGGAGGGTAAATAATGTCTAACTATATACTTGAAACTCAAAACTTAGGCATTTCCTTCGGTGGTTTAAAGGCGGTTTCGGAACTCAATCTTAAAATCAGAAAGAATCAGATTTACGGTATGGTCGGCCCAAACGGCGCCGGTAAAACAACTGTTTTCAACATGCTTACAGGCGTTTATAAACCTACCACAGGTGTGTTTTTTCTTGACGGTGAAAATTTAACAGGTAAGGGTCAGGAACACATCAACCACTGTGGAATTGCTAGAACCTTCCAAAACATTCGTCTTTTTAATAATATGAGTGTTATCCGTAACGTAATGGTTGGACTTCACAATCAACCCGAATTCAAATGTTCACTTTTTGAAAGCATGATGCGCCTTCCTCGCCATTTCAAAGTTGAAAAGCAAATGCGCGAAAAAGCAAAAGAGCTTTTGAAGATTTTCGACCTTTACAATGAACGCAACAACCTTTCGTGTAATCTTCCTTATGGTAAACAACGTAAGCTGGAAATTGCACGAGCATTGGCTACCAATCCAAAGCTTCTTCTTTTGGATGAACCTGCGGCAGGTATGAACCCCAACGAAACTGCCGAGCTTATGGATACTATACGACTCATTCGCGATAGGTTTGATATAACGATACTTCTTATCGAACACGATATGAAATTCGTATCCGGTCTTTGCGACGAAGTAACCGTTTTAAACTTCGGTACTGTTTTAGCACAGGGAACCCCCTCGGTTGCACTCAATGACCCCGAAGTAATTAAAGCGTATATCGGAGGATAGGAGGTAATAATATGGCACTGTTAGAAGTAAAAGATTTAAGCGTTTACTATGGCGTTATCCAAGCAATCAAGGATATCAGCTTTGAAGTAAACGAAGGTGAAATTGTTACCTTGATCGGCGCAAACGGAGCAGGTAAAACCACCACTATGCAAAGCATTATGGGACTTATCCCCGCAAGAAGCGGCAGTGTGGTTTACAACGGTACCGATATTACCAAAATGTCCGGTCACAAGATTGTAAAGCTCGGTATGACTCAGGTTCCGGAAGGCAGACACGTTTTTCAGGAGCTCACAGTTTACGAGAACCTAATGATGGGCGCTTATACACAAAAAGACAAGGCTCAAATTAAAGCAGACGTTGAGGAGGTTTATACAACCTTCCCGCGTCTTGGCGAAAGAAGAAACCAAATTGCAGGTACTCTTTCGGGCGGTGAACAGCAGATGCTTGCAATGGGCAGAGCAATGATGTGTCATCCGAAACTATTAATGCTCGACGAACCTTCAATGGGTCTTTCACCGCTTTTGGTTGACCAGGTGTTCGATATCATTAAGGAATACCACAAGCGTGGCACAACGATTCTTTTGGTTGAGCAGAATGCAGGAAAGTCTCTTGCTATTTCTGATAGGGCATACGTTCTTGAAAACGGACGAATTGCATATTCGGGAACGGGAAAAGAACTTGCAGAAAGCGATGAAATCAAAAAGGCATATCTTGGTGGCTAATATTTTAAAACAGAAACCGCAGATTGATTTTCTGCGGTTTTTTGTGTTATAATATGGTCACTATAAACGGAATTAGACAAGATTTTGCTTGATAGGAGGTTGAAATAGTGAAAAACAAGGGCATTTATGATATTGCTGTAGTAGGAGCAGGTCCCGCAGGTGCTGTTTTTGCAAAAGAAATAGCAGAAGCTCGACCCGAGCTTAAAATAATACTTATTGACGGACAATCTCCTGATTCTGCAAAGCCTTGTGGCGGTCTTCTGGCTCCGGATGCGCAAAAGCTTCTCGCAAGATTTGACCTTGTGTTACCTAAGAGTATACTTGAGGACCCGCAAATTTTTGCGGTTGAGACTATTGATATCGCCCAGAAAATCGTTAGATATTATCAAAGACATTATCTCAATATGGATAGATATGCGTTTGACAGTTGGCTTCTTTCTCTCGTTCCTTCACAAGTTACAATCCGCAAGGGAAGATGTAGCGAGATAAAAAACGATGGCGATGTCTATAATATTTTCATAAAACATAACGACGAAGAAACACAGATAAACGCGAAGACAGTTGTTGGTGCTGACGGTGGAGGCTCTGTTGTTAGAAGAACTTTCTTTAACTCTATGCGAGTGCAGTACGTTGCAATACAACAATGGTTCGAAAATAAGGGACAGAGATTCCCGTATTATTCCTGTATTTTCGATGCTAAAACAAGCGACAGTTGCTCGTGGACAATACATAAAGGAAACTATGTTATATTTGGTGGCGCGTTTGAAAAGAAGGGATGCCGACAAGCTTTTGACACACAAAAATCAAGGCTTGAGGATTTTCTGGGAAGCTCCTTTGGAGATGCTGTTAAGACGGAGGCTTGTCTTGTCTCAAGTCCGCGTGCGATGAAGGATTTTTGCACAGGTAAGAATGGCGTTTTTCTTCTTGGCGAGGCTGCGGGTTTTATAAGCGCTAGTTCTTTTGAAGGACTTAGTAGTGCGATGTTAAGCGGTAAAATCCTTGCGGACGCCTTTGTAGCGGGGAAGGCGCTTGAGGAAATACAGAAGATTTACCGAAAGAATACACTTTCTCTCAGACTCAAGCTTTGTATGAAATCGGTAAAAAGAGCGCTTCTTTGTACTCCGTTTACTAGATTGGTCATAATGAAAAGCAGAATACAGAGTATCAATCCTTATACTAAAAAGCGATAATCTATAGCGAAAATCGGCAGAGAATTTGTTTCTCTGCCGATTTAATATTTACAGCTTTATGTAAAGCTGATGTTTCCGTCGTCGGTTATTCCAAGTCCAAAACTAATTGACAAGGCGCGATTTATCAGACTCATTGAATTATCATCTAAAGTTCCCATGTGCTCTTTGAGCCGTCTTTTGTCAATGGTACGTATTTGTTCAAGTAGAACAACAGAGTTCTTGGCAAGCCCACAGCTTTCACCGCGAACTTCAATATGAGTCGGAAGTTTTGCTTTTTCACGTTGACTAGTGATTGCTGCCGCTATTACAGTAGGACTGTATCTGTTACCGACATCGTTTTGTACTATCAACACAGGGCGAATTCCACCTTGCTCAGAGCCCACAACGGGACTTAGATCTGCGTAATAAATATCTCCTCTTTTAACAGTCACTCAAGTTCACTCTCCGAATTGGAATGTTTGTGCTAATATTATTTACAAACAGAACACTGTTTAATCACAGATGACAAACTTTTTGTAGGTGTCTTTCTATACTATTCCCAAAATAGAGTTCTTGATAATCAAAACAAATTGTGAAGCTTTGGCTTTTCATCATCGCTCATATGCTTTAGGATGGTTTTTATCATATTGACTTCTGCAACTGCCTCGGATTTATGACTGTACTTGCAGTAGGTAGTAAGACGTGCGGAGTATTTTGTTATTTCGTCTACATTGTGATGACGGATAAGTGTAATGAAAAACGGCTCAGCTTTGTCCCATTTTTCAACAAAATCCTGGCTGAGATCTTCTGCTAATTGCATATCATTCATAGAAACTGCCTCGATTATGCTGTCTAAATGTGTTTGCAGTTTTTCTTCTGTCTTACAAACATATAAAACTGAGCCTATTGACCCGGCGATGATAACTGTGAAAATTACTATAGCTATTATAAAACGTGACATTTAAACCTCTTTTTTTACGATGTGATAGTCTTTTGAACGGTCACAGGTCATTATAAACACATCTTTTATGCTACACCCTTGCTTTTTTAACGCAGATTCTATGAATGACTTATCGATGTTGCAGTAATCTATTCCGTCTTTTATCAGTTTTCCGTCGCTAACAACGGTAACTTGCGGGGAGGGGGTGGCTGACTGTGAAGATATCTTTAACATTTTTGCAGTTACTTCTTGCTGTTCAAACACCTTATAAACGCTCAGCTTTCCTGTGGTTTCTACTATTGCGTAGTCTACATCACGAATATCAAAAATGTTTTGTTCTCTAAGTCCTTCCATCAGGTCATCGGTTGAAAATCTCAGATCCCGCAGTCTTTTTTGGTCTATAACTCCGTTTTTAATCACAAAAGCCGGCGTGCCCGAAATTAGCTTTCGCGCCCTTTGCGATTTTATTCCCAATACCGATGCAAAAACCTCCAAACATACAAGCGCAAGTATAGGAACGAGACCGCCTAAAAGGGGAATGTTGGTGTCTTCTATAGGAAGCGTCGCAATATTTGATATCAAAATTGTGATTACCAGCTCGGAGGGTTGCAGTTCTCCTATCTGTCTTTTTCCCATAATTCGCAGGGAAATGATTACAACTACATATAAAACGAT
Organism: Oscillospiraceae bacterium; assembly: GCA_045536425.1. GTDB lineage: Bacteria > Bacillota > Clostridia > Oscillospirales > Ruminococcaceae > UBA11540. The sequence goes on along the minus strand of JAZSNN010000015.1, from coordinate 225,189 downwards.
AGTCCTAATAAACGTGACTAACAAAAAACACCCCGCCTTTGTAATAGGTTCGTTTATAACCTATTATTTTAGACGGGGCGGTTTATTATTCATATTTGTGTTATATCGAACGTATATCGACAAAATTTAGAGATTTTATTGCAGCCGATACCATTTCACCACAGAAGTTATAGATGCCCAGCGCATCGGCAATAGCATCTTCTTTTGAGGTGCAGAAGCGGGAATAGGTCTGAGCAATGTGTTGTGCAACGTTTATTTTTTCTCTCGCGGCGATGAGGAACACGGTGTACATTTCACTAACCGTATCGTCATCGGAACTGATGCCAAATTTGTCCGCAACAATGCTCTCGAACCCGTCCACAGCGATATGCGTCAAGGTTTCATCACGGAGCAAAACAGATATGAAATTAGTCACGCAAAAACGTATTAGTATCATCTTCTGTTTTGATTCATTGTCTATAAACGGTGCAGCCGCAATCTCATCTGCAACGATGGTGCCCAGATGCTTTGCTTTGTCAATATTACCGCTTTCCAGCTGTAATTTAAAAGCCACAGCTGCTATGTCGCCGTATGACGTATTTTGTTCTTCGTTGTCGTTGCCGACTATTTTCATATCTTCGTCTTCAAAGCTATGCATCTAATTCACCCACCTTTAAAAGTTATTTATTTTCAGCGAGAGCAGCTTCTATTGCTACTGCGAGTTGGTCGGGGCAAGAGGTGTTCTTCATACCGCATTTTGTGCCTCGGAGTCTTTTTATTATGTCCTTTGCATCGGAACCTTCTACAAGTGCAGAGATGCCTTTTAGGTTTCCGTTACATCCGCCAACGAAGGAAACGTTTTTGATTTTACCATCTTCGATGTCGAAGGATATCTGTCTGGAGCATACGCCTTTAGTTGTGTAATTATAACGCATAAATTCATCTTCCTATTTTTTAGATTTTAGTGCAAACAGAGCGCTGATTTGTTCGTCGGTAGCCATACAAGTAGCGATTGGATTTGGTCTTTTAGCATACATACCGTGAAAATCTGTGCCACCTGTTGTGATGAGGTTGTATTTATCACAAAGCTCAATGATGTGTTTTTTGTCTTCGTCTGTATTTTTTGGATGGTTGAGTTCGATTCCTGAAATGAGCTTTTTCTCCGCCATCTCTTCAGCAAGTTCAAAGCTCGAATACACACCTGGATGTGCCAAAACGGCAATGGCTCCGGAAGATTTCACAATCTTTAGAGCGGTTTCTACATCAGGGTATTCTACCGATTCATATACTCTGCCGTTCTTTTCATCAAAAAGGTCTTTGAAAAGCTCTCCATACATTTCATTTGTATATCCGGCCTCCATCAAGGCGCACATTATGTGTTGCTTATATATGCATAGACTTCCTTGTGAGAATTTGAGGATATTTTCAATGACGATAGGGTAGTACTTCATTACTTCTAACGCCATTTTTTGACCTGCTTTTGAGCGGCTGGCAATTATTTTGCTGCAAAGACTATCTAGAAGAACAGTCTTATCAGGAAGATAGCAGAGAATGTGTGCTTTTCGTTTGCGCAAGGTGTCTAAAACTGACAGCTCTACACCGGGAATGAGGGAGATGCCGTATCTGTTGCAAAGAACCGAAGCGCGTTTTACACCAGCCATCGTGTCGTGGTCGGTTATCGAGAGAAAATCAAGACCCATTCTTTTTGCATATGCAACAAGCTCTTCAATTCCCATCGAACCATCGGACAGCTTGGTATGACAGTGCAAATCTCCGATCATAGGCGCCGCTCCTTTCAAGCGAAGTTTATTTATTGAAATAGAGTATGCCTAGGGTATTAGGGCCGCAATGTACAGAAATAGTACAGCCGGCAGTAGTCTCAAGAATCTCATCAAATTTCTTATATTTTGCAACCTCTTGCTTTACCATTTCAACAACTTCGGGTGAACAATGCGAGTGGGTTACAAAAATTCTTGAAGTGTCGATGTTGTCGTTGTCTTTAAGACGGTCACTAACATAATTTGCAAGACAAGCGGAAAATTTGCCGCGGTATTTTTTTGTTACAGACATCGAGCCGTTCTGCACTTCAATACAGGGCTTTAACTGAAGCATATTAGCACCTAAAGCTGCAACAGAAGAACATCTGCCGCCTTTAGCCAAATACTTTAGGGTGTCGATAACAAAGCTTGCATTAACCTTGTCAACACGAGACTTGATATTTTCAGCGATTTCAGCTGCAGACAACCCTTTGTCCCTTTGAAGAGCGGCTTCGATAACCAAAAGACCGGTACCTGTAGAAAGGTTTTTACTGTCTATGCAATAACATCCCTCAAAGTCTTGTGAAGCGAGGAGCGCGTTGTTGTAGGTAGCTGAAAGATTACTGCTGAGACCTATATGAACAACCTCATATCCGTCATCAATGTACTTTTTGAAAAAATCCTGATATGTGGAAACCGGGGTTGCGGAAGATTTTGCGAGTTCGCCTGTTGTTTCAAAATATTTGAACACATCTAGCGCGGTAGCGTCAACACCGTCAAGATATGAGTCTGTTCCCATTGTAATGGGCATTGGTAGAATTTTTATGTCGTATTTTGCGATAAGTTCTTTAGAAAGATCGCAGGTACTGTCGGTTGATATGATTACTTTTTTCATTTTTTCCTCCTGTTGTCAACACCGCTTAGAAAATTATATGCAAAATTGCAGGATAAATTCCGCAACGCGATGAGGATATAAGATAACACATTAATTTTAGCAGAAAATGACAAAAAATACAATACTTTTATTTATATTACTTCAAAGCATTGAAGAATTGTGAAAATTATAATATAATACTATTGAAACTGCTAAAGTGAAACGGAGGTGCAACTATGTCAAATTTCTGTCATCTACATCTGCATACCTGCTACAGCTTGCTTGACGGAGCGTGCAAGCTCGAGGACTTAATGAAAAAGGTCGTTGAAAAGGGGCAAAAAGCCGTTGCTATAACCGACCACGGTGTAATGTTCGGTGCTGTAGATTTCTATAAAATCGCAGGCAAATACAACGTAAAGCCCATTATAGGATGCGAAGTATACGTTGCACCTGCTTCGAGATTCGACAAAACCGATAGAATTCAAAATCCGCCGTTTCATTTGGTTCTTTTGTGTAAGAATAACATAGGATATCAAAATCTGATAAAGCTCGTCTCTCTGGGATTTACCGAAGGTTTCTACGGGAAACCCCGCGTTGATAAAGAAACTCTCAAAAGATATTCCGAGGGACTTATTGCGCTTTCTGCGTGTCTTGCGGGAGAAATTCCAAGAAAACTGTCGGCAGGAGAGTATGACGCAGCAAAGCGTGTAGCACAGGAATATGCACAGATATTCGGAAAAGATAATTTTTATATAGAACTGCAGGATCACGGAATAGCTGCTCAAAAAAGGATAATTCCTGACCTCATAAAAATCGCACGAGAGTGTGGACTAGAATGTGTTGCTACAAACGACGTGCACTATATTGACAAGGAAGATGCGCGTGTTCAAGAGGTTTTGATCTGCATACAGACTAACAAGACGCTTGAAGATGACGACAGACTTGAATTTGAAACTGACGAATTCTACCTTAAGTCCGAAGAGGAAATGCTAGAATTGTTTAATTACGCTCGCGATGCTGTAACTAATACGGGTTTGATAGCGGAAAGGTGTAATGTTGAATTTGAATTTGGCAAAACAAAACTACCTTTTTTCAAAACGCCAGACGGAAGTGACAATAGAGAATATTTTTATCATTTGTGCCGTGAAGGCCTTGAAAAGAGATACGGAAAATATCCGTCTGAGCAGGCTACCACACGTCTTGAATACGAACTCGATGTCATAAGCAAAATGGGATACGTCGATTATTATCTCATTGTTTGGGATTTCGTCAATTATGCTAAGAGTGTTGGAATTCCGGTAGGGCTTGGCAGAGGCTCGGGTGCGGGAAGCATTGCGGCATATTGCATTGGAATAACAGGCGTTGACCCAATAAAGTACGAGCTTCTTTTCGAAAGATTTCTAAACCCCGAAAGAATAAGTATGCCCGATTTTGATATCGACTTCTGCTATGAAAGACGGCAGGAGGTAATTGATTACGTTGTCCGAAAGTACGGCGCTGACCACGTGGCTCAGATTGTCACTTTTGGAACGATGGCGGCAAAAGCTGCAGTGCGCGATGTCGGAAGAGCGCTCGGAATGAGCTACGCTTCTGTCGACAAGGTTGCAAAGCTGATTCCCGCAGGGCCAAACGTAACACTTGATAGGTCGCTTTCCGCTTCCTCGGAACTTAAACTTTTGTACGATAACGACTATCAGGTCAAGAAACTTATCAATATGGCTATAAAGGTAGAAGGCTTGCCAAGACACGCGTCTACCCACGCGGCAGGAGTTGTTATCACAAAAGATGAAGTAAATGCATATGTACCTCTTTCTAAAAATGACGATGTAATTGTAACACAGTACACTATGACTACCCTTGAGGAGTTAGGACTTCTCAAGATGGATTTTTTGGGTCTTAGAAACCTAACGGTAATTAGTGAGACTCAGCGAATGGTGAGAGAATCCGTTGATCCTGGTTTTTCCATTGACTCTATACCTCTCGACGACAAGGCGGTTTATAGTATGCTTTCTCAGGGCAGAGGAGAGGGCATATTTCAGTTCGAGTCGGGTGGAATGAAGGATGTTCTTTCTCGCTTGAAGCCGGAAAGAATAGAGGATCTTATTGCAGTAATCTCGCTCTACCGACCGGGACCGATGGATTCTATCCCGATGTACATTGAAAACAGACACAATCCTGAAAAAATAACCTACAAACACCCAAAGCTTAAGCCGATATTGGAGGTTACCTATGGGTGTATCGTTTATCAGGAACAGGTAATGCAGATATTCAGAGCTCTGGCAGGATACTCTTTTGGTCGTGCCGACCTTGTACGCACGATGGCAAAGAAAAAAGCCGACGTTATGCAGAAGGAAAGGGAGTACTTTATCAACGGAAAAACCGATGAAAATGGCAATGTTGAGGTGCTCGGTTGCGTTAAAAACGGAATCTCTGCAAAGATAGCTGATGAGATATTCAACCAAATGAGCTCATTTGCTTCGTATGCATTTAACAAGTCGCACGCGGCAGCGTACGCTCTTTTGGCATATCAGACCGCATATCTCAAGGCACACTACCGTCTGCAGTTTATGGCGGCTCTTATCACCAGCGTCCTTGACAACACCTCGAAGATAGTTGAGTATATTGGTGAGTGTACTAAAAACTCGATAAAATTACTTCCTCCTGATATAAATGAAAGCTATGATAAATTCACTGTACAGGATAATGCAATACGCTTTGGACTTCTTGGAATCAAGAATGTAGGGGAAGGATTTGTCAGAGAATTGATATCAGAGAGGGAAAGAAATGGAAAGTTTTTAAGCTTTACAGATTTTTCTTCTCGAATGTCTGATAAATGTATCAACAAAAAGCTGGTTGAAAATCTAATAAAGAGTGGAGCTTTTGACTCTTTGCCGAACAACAGAAGAGAACTTTTGCTCGGATATGAAGAGGTTTTGCGCAGAGAAGCGGAGAATTCAAAATTCAAACAGAGCGGTCAAATGAATCTTTTTGATGCCGTTTCCGAAAGCACACCCGATAATTTTGTAAAGTATGATGACTTTACACTAGAGCAGCGTCTGGAAATGGAAAAAGAAGTAACAGGCGTATATGTTTCAGGACATCCCGTGGAAAAATATTCAAAGCTTTTCAAAGCGGGAATGGCAAGAGAGATAGCTGATATTAACGAGGCTGTAGAAACTGCTAAGCTCAAAGAAGGCGATACCGTTTCTGTTGTTGTGTGTGTCGAGGGAGTGTCGATAAAGAAGACAAAAGCCGGTGACTCTATGGCGTTTGTAACCTGCGAGGATATGAGTTCACAAACAGAAGTTGTAGTTTTTCCAAAGATTTTTTCTCTGTCAAGGAGAAAATTAGAAAAGAATACTATATTGTTTGTGAAGGGAAAGATAAGTGTCAGGGAGGACGAGCCTGTCAAGATTATCGCTGATGTTATCTCAGATCCTGACAGTATCAGTGTCCAAAATAGTAATAGCGGTGTTTATATTCGCTTCCCGTCTGCTACTGATGCAAGAATCAAGCAGGTAGAAGATATTATCCGCACTTCTTCGGGTGATACAGACACATATTTCTACTTTGAGGACACAAAAAAGCTCATTCGTCTTCCTCAAACGATGCTTTCCAGACGTGATGACATTTTTTTGAAGAGAATAAAGTATATTTTGGGCGAAAAAAATGTTGCAATAAAGAATTGAATGTGGTAGAATGTACACTAGTAGCGTAATGAAAAGGGTGAATCACTTTATGAACAAAGAAATGAAGACAATAGGTGTTCTTACCAGTGGCGGTGACGCTCCGGGTATGAACGCGGCGATCAGAGCGGTCGTAAGATACGGTCTATCAAAAGGACTGAAGATGGTTGGAATCCGCAGAGGATTCAGCGGTCTTGTTAACAAGGAGTTTGTTGACCTTCACGAGTCCTCTGTTTCGCATATTATTGATAAAGGCGGAACATTTCTTTATTCCGCACGTTGTCCTGAATTTAAAGAGGATGCTGTAGTTGAAAAAGCTAAACAAAACTGCATAGAACGCGGAATTGACGGTTTGATAGTAATCGGTGGAGACGGTTCTTTCAGAGGTGCCAGAGATCTTTCTCTCAAGGGACTTCCTTGTGTGGGCATCCCCGGAACTATCGACAACGACATATCTTCTACCGACTATACCATTGGTTATGATACTGCAATGAATACCGTTGTTGATATGGTAGACAAGCTTCGTGATACTATGGAGTCGCACGAAAGATGCTCTGTTGTAGAAGTTATGGGTCGCCATGCGGGTCATATCGCTCTCAATACCGGTATCGCTTGTGGTGCGAGTGCTATCATCACACTTGAAGAAGAGTTTGACTTTGAGAGAGATGTTGTTGCGAGAATTGAAAAGTCCAGAACGCTTCCTCATCCCAAGACCCACTTTATCATAATGGTTTCTGAGGGATACGGAAAATCTGTAGAACTCGCAAAAATGATTGAGGAAAAAACAGGCGTTGAGTCCAGAGCCGCTATTCTTGGACACGTACAGAGAGGCGGAGCGCCAACTCTTCGTGACAGAATCCTTGCAACAAGACTTGGTTGTCACGCTGTAGAACTGCTTTCTCAGGGTATCGGCAACAGGGTAGTAGGTATCAGAAAAGACGAGATAGTCGATTATGACATTCTCGAAGGACTTGGTATGAAAAAAGAGTTCGATCACGAGCTTTATGAATTGTCAAAAATTATTTCACTATAAATTTCTGTGGAGGTAGTAAAATGTTAGTATCTGCAAAAGAAATGTTGACAAAGGCAAAGGCTGGTAAATATGCTGTTGCTCAAATCAACATCAACAACCTTGAATGGACAAAAGCAATTCTTCTTACCGCCGAGGAACTGAAATCTCCTGTAATTCTTGGTGTTTCCGAGGGTGCAGGAAAGTATATGTGCGGTTTCAAGACCATCGTAGGAATGGTAAACGGAATGCTTGAGGAACTCAAAATTACTGTTCCTGTTGCACTTCACCTTGACCACGGTAGCTACGAGGGTGCGAAGGCTGCTATCGCTGCAGGATTCTCTTCTGTAATGTTTGACGGCTCACATTATCCTATCGCTGAGAACATTGAAAAAACAAAAGAACTCGTTGAGATTACATCTTCCAAGGGTCTTTCTCTTGAGGCTGAGGTTGGTGCTATCGGTGGCGAGGAAGACGGAGTTGTAGGAAGCGGTGAGGTTGCTGATCCTATGGAGTGTAAGCAGATTGCTGATCTCGGCGTTACAATGCTCGCTGCAGGCATTGGTAACATTCACGGTAAATATCCTGCAAACTGGGCTGGACTCAATTTTGAAGTTCTTGCAAAGATTCAGGAGCTCACAGGAGAGATGCCCCTCGTTCTTCACGGAGGAACAGGAATTCCTGCTGAAATGATTCAGAAGGCTATCTCTCTTGGCGTTTCTAAGATTAACGTAAATACTGAGTGTCAGCTTGCTTTTGCTGCTGCAACTCGTAAATACATTGAAGAGGGTAAAGACCTTTCCGGAAAAGGCTTTGACCCCAGAAAAGTTCTTGCTCCCGGATTTGAGGCAATCAAGGCTACCGTTAAGGAAAAGATGGAACTCTTCGGTTCTGTCGGCAAGGCATAAAATCTGCACAAACATAAAGGGTAACAGCTTTTGCTGTTACCCTTATATTTTTTACTTACAGACTATACATGACCAGTCGTTGCTTTCCTGTGCGGTTATGATTTCGAAACCGTTTTTAATAAGTGCTTCTTTTACCTCTTCTTTTTGTCTGTTTATGATTCCCGAAACAATCAGTGTTGAATCCTTGTGCATAAAGCTTCTAAAAAGAGGGGACATAAGTATTATCACGTCTGCTACGATGTTTGCCACCACAACGTCATAGTCTGTTCCTATTTTTTCTCTCAAATCAGCATCGTCGATGATATTTCCGCACATAGCGTTAAAATGCGTTTCTATTTTGTTTTGTGCGGCATTTTCTTTTGCAATTCTTACGGAGTTTTCGTCGATGTCGATTCCAACAGCGCTCTCTGCACCCAACAAGAGTGCACCAATAGAAAGAATACCGCTTCCGGCGCCCAAGTCGAGAACACGGTCGTTTTCTTTTACAATTTCTTCGAGTCTTTCCAAACAGAGCTTTGTTGTGTGGTGTTGACCTGTTCCGAAACTAGACCCCGGATCTATGTTTAGGATTGTTCTTCCTTCGGTGTTTTCTACTGTTTCCCAAGTGGGTTTTATGAGCAGTTTCTCGCCTACGCAAAACGGCTTGAAATACTGTTTCCAGTTGTTAGCCCAATCTTCTTCGCGGATATTATTTAGTTCTATTTTAAGCAAACCAAAATCAATTTCGGGAGAATCTGATTTTGCTTTTTCAAGTCGTTCGTTTATCTCTACTAGCCATTGCTTGCCTTGTTCATTTTCAGGCAGATAAACTGTTATTGAGGTGGGAGAATTTTTTCTCTCCATAAGCTCCTCGTCTATATAGTCCCAACGATACTCTGTGGAAGTCAGAAATTCGTTAAAATCGTTTGCATCCTCAATTACAAAACCCGAAATTCCTATCGAAAGAAGGATACCGCTCACAGAATCTATGGCATCTGTAGTTGTTGAAATTTTCGCTTCAATCCAATTTATCATTTTAAACCTCGCAAAATTTTAATATTTAGTAAATTATATACTAAATTGTAAGAAAAAACAAATAGAAACCTTTAAAAAATTATAATTTTATGGTACAATATTTAAAATTGCTATATATTTGCAACAATTTGAGTAAATAATAACACAGATTATATAAAACCATAAGGAGAAATATATGCTTTTTTCGGACGTTAAGCTATCGCGAAAAACAATTACATACGCGCTTGTGGCGATAATTATTTTTTCGCTTTGCATAAGGCTTTTTGCAGGCTATAGTTACCTGCATAGGTTTGATTTGAATTATTATATCCTGTGGTCAACGGGCGTTCACAACGGACTTTTTGATGCATATGAGCATATTTCTTCTTTGGATTATCCGCCTATGTGGCTTTTCCCGATGTATATAGTGGGATTTTTTACAACAAATCCCGAAATTCAGGCTTCGGAGCCGTATTTTATACTGGCACTCAAGATTTTCCAGATTCTTTTTGATGTTGCGATAATTCCGCTCATCTACGTGGTGCTCAGAAAGAAGAACCAAATCTTCGCTCTACTTTTGGCTGCTACTTGGGCGGTAAACCCTGCTGCAATTGTCAACAGCTCCTTTTGGGGACAAACCGACTCGGTTATGATTTTCTTGCTTCTTATTGCTTTTTGGCTTTTGGAAGAAAGAAAGATGGTTGCCGCTATGGTTTGGTACTGTATTGCGTGTCTCACAAAGTTCCAATGCTTGTACTTTGCACCCGTTATTCTTCTGTATCTGTTCTTCTCGAAATATGATATAAAGACTATCATCAAGGCTGTCTGCGCGGGTGCTGCTACTGTTATAGGAGTATTTCTGCCGTTTATGATTAACAGCGGTATCCTTCTTCCGTTTGAGGTATATTTTGGCGGTCACGGACAGTACAAAGAAGCGACGCTCAATGCGTTCAACCTCTATGGTTTATTTGGACTCAACAGAACGAGTGATGTACAGCCTTTGTTTGCATCGATAACTCTCAGCGATATCAGCTGGGTGATAACCTTTGTTATCCTTGCTGTTGTGGTTTATATGTATTTCAAAGCACCCAAAAAGAGTGCGTGGCTTTTGTGCTTTGTATTGATGCAGTCGATATTTATGCTGACATCCAGAATGCACGAACGCTATCAGATTCCTGTTTTAATTTTCAGTCTTGTTGCTATCGTCTACCACAAGAGTAGTAGGTTGTTTGCCGTATATATAGCACAGACGGTAATGGTATTCATAAATGAGGGGCTTTTGTTCTTGAAGGCGACGCATGGGTACTATGTGCCTTGGCTCGAGCAATATCCTCAACTTGTAGTGATTCTATCCGGTGTAAATCTCGCGGTATATTGTTGGACGATGTACGTTGCAGTAAAGGAAATGTATGATGTAAAGGAGTTGAACACCGATGCTGTCTGTAAATCTGCAGTCTAACAGTCCGTTAGCCAGACCGAAAGAAAAGTATCTTCAGACTTTTTTGGTGTCCTTCTTTTGCACTGTTTTGCTGTTTTTGCCTTTTGTGATTTACGATAAGGGATATTTTCTCTTTTTCGGCGATTTTAACGTTCAGCAGATACCATTTTATCAGCTAGCTCACGAAGCAGTGAGAAGCGGAGATGTCTATTGGAACTGGTATACGGATCTCGGCGCTAATTTCATAGGCTCATATTCCTTCTATCTTCTTTTCAGCCCGTTTTTCTGGATAACTCTTCCTTTTCCAACCTGGTTTGTGCCGTATCTTATGGCTCCTCTGTTTGCGCTTAAATTTGCGCTTATGTCTCTCACGGCATATACCTTTATCACCCGATTTGTAAAGAACAAGAATGCCGCGTTCATAGGAGCACTTTTATACGCTTTTTCAGGATTTTCGGTATACAACATATTCTTCAACCATTTCCACGATGCTATGGTGTTTTTCCCGCTTTTGCTCGTGTCGATTGACGAACTTGTGGAAAATAACCGCAAGGGATTGTTTGCTGTCTGTGTTGCAGTATGCTTGATGGTAAACTACTTCTTCTTTGCGGGTCAAGTCGTATTCGTAATTATCTATTTTGTAATACGCGTCATCTCTGACAAAGAATATCCGATAACACTGTTGAAATTCTTTAGAATCGCGTTTGAGGCGATTTTGGGAGTGCTTTTGGTTGCTGCGGTCGCTCTGCCGTCTTATCTTGCTATTGCCGATAATAGCCGAGTCGGCGGATTTCTCACGGGGTGGAGTACACTTTTGTATGCCAACGAGCAAAGGTATCCCGATATTATCCATTCGTTTTTGTTCCCGCCCGACCTTCCGTCGAGACCCAATTTCTTCCCGGATGCAAATGCAAAGTGGTCTTCTATGGCAGGGTGGTTTCCGCTATTTAGCTTGTCGGGCGTAATAGCATTTATGTGGGCAAAATCAAAGCATTGGATAAAGCGACTTATTGCAACTAGTATAGTTATGGCATTTATCCCCGTTCTCAACACCGCTTTTTATGCGTTTGACAACTCGTATTATGCCAGATGGTATTATATGCCTATACTGATAATGGCGCTTGCTACCGCAAAAGCTATCGAAGACCCCGAAATTGATATGAAGAAGGGCATCAGATGGACTGTTGCTATTACTGTTCCGTTTGTTGTGCTAGCATTTATACCAACTACAAAAGACGGCAAGACCGTCTTCTCAGGTGTTATAAAATATCACGACAGATTTTGGGCATATATAGCGATTGCGTTTATGAGCCTCACTATTTTGTCGCTTATCTTCATCTACCTGCGAAATCACAAGCTTTTCTATCGTATCACAACTATTTCTTTGGCGGCAATTTTCCTCATATACGGTTGGCTTTTTATAGGGCTTGGAAAAAGCCACTCTTACAACGATGAGTGGATAATAAGCACAGGTATCGAGGGAAGAGACAAGATATATATTGATGATGACGATTTTTATCGCGTGGACGTCTATGACGGAATGGATAACCAGGCTATGTTCTGGCACATTCCAACCATACAGGCGTTTCACAGCATCGTGCCTTCTTCGGTTATGGACTACTATACGAGTGTAGGCATTGAACGCTCGGTTGCTTCCAGACCCGAGCCGAAGTACTACGGAGTTCGTGCTCTCACCTCTACGAAGTATCTTTTTGTTGATCAACAGAAGACGGAGTATGAGATACTGCCGGGATTTGAATTTTATTCTAATCAAAACGGATTTGACATCTATGTGAACAACTATTATATCCCTATGGGATTCACCTATGACTGCGTTACTTCAAGAACACAGTTTGAGGGTACGGCGACGTCAAACAGAAACCTAGCCTTGCTCAGAGCCCTTGTCCTTGAGGACGAGGATTATGAGAAGTACAAGGAACTTATGGTCGAGTCAAATCCTCGCGATTGGTGGTATAGCGAAGAGAGATATTACGAGGATTGCACAAACCGTGCTTCGAATGCCTGCTACTATTTTGAACACGATAATCTGGGATTTACCGCAAAGATCGACTCAAGTGAAAGCAACCTTTTGTTCTTCAGCGTTCCTTACGACAAGGGCTGGTCTGCCACAGTCAACGGCGAACCTGCAGAAATTGTAAAGGCAAATGTTGGTTTCATGGCTGTAGAGATACCTGAAGGAGAGAGCGAGATACGCTTTGACTATAAAACTCCCGGATGGTCACTTGGTGTCAAGGTTTCTATCGCGAGTCTGTGCGTTTTGGTTATATATGTTTTGGTATCGGTTCTTTTGGACAGGAGAAAAGTGCGTTCCGGCATTAAAACTACAGAAATTGACTAATAGCAGAAAGGAATATAGAGTATGACGCTTTATATTGTTGTCCCTTGCTACAATGAGGAAGAGGTTCTTTCTGAAACCGCTTCCAGACTAAAGAAAAAGATGGGTTCTCTAAAAGAAAACGGTGTCATCGATGACGAAAGTCGAGTTATGTTTGTTGACGACGGAAGCCGTGATAAGACCTGGGAAATGATTAGCTCGTTGGTTAAAGAGGACAAGCTTTTTTCCGGTGTAAAGCTCTCTAAAAACCGAGGTCATCAAAATGCGCTTTTGGCAGGTCTTATGACTGCGAAGCAGTATGCTGACTGCGTCGTTTCTATGGACGCTGACCTTCAGGATGATATTGACGCTGTGGATAAATTTGTTGAAAAGTATAACGCAGGAAATGATGTTGTATACGGTGTTAGATCCAGCAGGAAAAAGGACACTGCTTTTAAAAGGATTACTGCTCAGGGATTTTACAAGTTTATGAAGCTTTTGGGTGTCGATATACTTTATAACCACGCTGATTATCGCCTTATGAGCAAAAGAGCACTCGATGCACTTGAACAGTACAGCGAGGTAAATCTCTTTTTGCGTGGTATAGTTCCCTTGATAGGATTTAAATGGGATACAGTAGAATACGAACGCAACGAAAGATTTGCGGGGAAGAGCAAATATCCGTTAAAGAAGATGCTTTCCTTTGCTTTTGACGGAATTACCTCGTTTTCTATTAGACCCATACGCATAATTACTTCTCTTGGATTTCTAATCTTTTTAGCGTCGCTCATATCTGTAATTGTTCTTTTAGTCTTAAAGCTTTTTGGCTCGACTGTGCAAGGATGGACAACCCTTATGGCGTCGATTTGGATGATAGGCGGAATACAGCTATTGTCTCTTGGTGTCATTGGTGAATATATCGGAAAGATATACAAAGAGGTCAAGGCGCGTCCGAGATATATTATTGAAACTATTGAAAAGAGATGATCTTTTGGTTTCTCTGTTCGAAGAGCGCGACAGAAGGTCTGTTGTAGATATCTGGTCACAAGCTTTTTCAGATACCGAAGAATATATCAATCATTTCCTCGATTTTTCGGGTGCAAAGACCTACGTGTATCGCGAGAACGATACTGTTGTTGGAATGTTCAGCGTGTTTAATGTCGAAGCGCACGGCAAAAAAGGTGCATATATCTATGCTCTTGCTGTAGAAGAAAACTACCGCAGAAAATCGGTTGCAACGAGAATGCTCGAGTTTGCTGATGAAATTTTTTTCGACAAAGGATATGCCTTTTCTATAGTTGTCCCAGAACCATATTCAAAGCTTGAGGTATTCTATAAAAAGCAAGGATATGAAAACGAAATTGCACTTTCTGCGGAAGAGATAGATAAAAAGGATTTTAAGGGTCCTTTCAAAATTCAAATCGCTGATGCATCAGAGTACCTTTCGGCTCGCAATATGAACACAAACGCGCTGAAACACGATGAAAGGTTTTTCAAGTTCATTTATGAGGATATGAAAAACGACGGGGCAGAGGTGCTCAAAATAAACGTTGGAGAGCTGAGCGCATTTTGTGTTTGCTATTGTAGAGATGGATATGTTATAATAAAAGAAGCATTTGGAACTATTGACATATCTCTGATGTCACAGATAGTTGCCACAAAATACGGAGTCGAAAAAACTATCTATATCTCACAAGATGGCTTGCAGAGGTTTCCGTATGTACTTTTAAAGAAATATGACCCCGATTTTGATTGTAATATATACGCAAATCTGCTTTTAGACAGTTTTGAACTTAGATTTTGATGGAGGCCAAATATGGTATACGTTTTTCTTGCTGACGGCTTTGAGGAAGTTGAGGCACTGACACCTATAGATATGCTTCGCCGTGTAGGAATTGAGGTTGTTACTGCAGGCGTGGGGAAAACAGATATTGTTGGTGCTCATAACATAACTGTAAAAGCTGATATTCTAGCTAGTGATGTTGCTTTGGAAAATGCAAAAATGATAGTTTTACCGGGTGGTTGGCCGGGAACTCCAAATCTTCAGGCGGACTGCAATGTTCAAAACGCGATAGACACTATGGTGCGTACAGACGGATATATTGCAGCCATCTGTGCAGCACCTATGATACTCGGTGAAAAGGGTTTGCTCAAAGGTAAGAAAGCCACCTGTTTCAGCGGATTTGAAGATAAACTAATAGGAGCTGAAGTTACGGGCGAACCGGTTTGTGTCGATGGAAAAATAATTACCGCCAGAAGCGCGGGAGTTGCTTTGGATTTTGCTTTTGAGTTGGTTCGTGTACTAAATGACGAGCAAACCGTATCTTCACTAAAGGAAAAACTTTTATGCAGATAAAAGACATAAGAGAGTATAAAATCAAGTTGCGTGAAAAGTTCAAAGCCATACGAACGGGGTATGCGCCTGAGCAAAAAGCAAAGCTTGACAATGATATAACAGAACGTCTTATGCGCACTTTTCAATATAAAAATGCCGAAACCGTTCTTTGCTATGTATCAACTCCGATTGAAGTGGATACGCTTTTACTAATAAAGAAATCCCTGGAAAGTGGAAAAAGGGTAGCTGTTCCAAAATGTAGACCCGAAACCACAACGATGGATTTCTATTTGATTAAGGGTTTTGAGGATCTAGAAAGAGGTACTTTTGGCGTACTGGAGCCCATAGAATCAAAATGCGAACTATATCAAGGCGGAAACAGTATTTGCATAGTACCTGGTTTGTGCTTTGATCACGGTGGATACCGACTTGGCTATGGGAAAGGCTATTATGATAGATTTTTAACCGATTATTCACAAACTAAAATCGGAATATGCTATAATGATTGTGTTCAACAACGTCTTTTCCACGGAAGGTACGATGTTCCCGTGGATTTGTTGATAACGGAACGCTATCTTAGAATAACTAACAGATGACTTAGCAAGAGACTGTAAAGGAGTTGCGATATGGATAATTCCAATGGTCAGAACAACACCCCAAAGGTTGATTTTGAAGAATTGTTAAAAAGGATAGAGGCAGAGCAGAAGGTACACGACCAAGAGGCTTCTGATGTGATTGAAGAATCCACTCCCGTAGAGGAAGCGGATGAAATTGTTGTCCCCAAACGAAGACAGGATTTTGTTATAAATATCAAAGATGAGGATTTTGCCGAACAATCCGACGAAGAGTTTGTACGTGTTGATCGATATACAAAGCCCAAGCCTGTAAATGTTGAGATTGATGCTACTTCGGACGAATTCGCTACCAGAAATATCGATCTTGAAAAAGAACTGGGTCGTCAAAACGCAGAAAGACCCGTGACGACCTCTTCGCTGATTTACGTTGCTTGTGTTCTTCTTGTGTCGATATTCCTTTCGGTGTTTATCATAAATACCGCGCGTGATGTGTTTGGCGTTGCAAAGCCGGATCAGGATTACGAGGTAAATATCGGTAGTCAGACTACCGTTTCGAAGATTGCAAAATCCTTGGCAAAGGCAGGAATAATAGAGCACGCCGGTACCTTCAAGCTTTATACCGGAATACGTTATGATGATGAGACTGTTCAACAGGGCAACTATATTTTGAACTCTAAGATGTCGTATGATGAGCTCATACTCACGCTTATCACCAGTAGCGATGAGGTAGAAACTGTTACTGTGTCTATACCCGAGGGCTTGAATATTGTTGAGGTGGCAGAGCTATTACAAGAAAACAAAGTTTGTAAAGCTGCTGATTTTATTGCCGCAGCAAAGGAAAGCTACGGATTTGAATTTGAAGATGAAATTCCTGAGAACGACCTTGTTTTCTGCAGACTCGAGGGATATATATTCCCAAATACCCACGAATTCTACGTTGGTGAGGACCCGAAATCCGTTGTAAAGCGTTTCCTCAGAGACTTCCAGCAGAGAGTTATGACATCTCAGCTTACAGAACGTATGAAGGAAATGGGAATGTCTCTCCACGAAACGATGGTTTTGGCTTCTATGATTCAGGAAGAGGCATCCTACCTTGAAGATATGTACAAGGTTTCTTCGGTTTTCCATAATCGCTTGAACGACACCTACAGCTTTACAAAACTGCAGTCCGACGTTACCTATTTCTATGCATATGAAACTATTGCAGACGCTATGGAAACCAAAAATCAAGCTGTGCTCGATGCTTACAATACCTACGAGCGCGATGGCTTACCCGTTGGATGTATCACAAACCCAGGTCTTGATGCCATAAAAGCGGCTCTTTATCCCGATGAAACCTCCTACTACTACTTTGTAACAGACGTAAACGGAGATTTCTATTATGCATCAACGCTTCGTGGACATCAGAACAATATAGCAAAGGCTGAAAAGGTCGGAGATTCTGTTCACGGCACTACAACACAGGATTAAAAACAAACTTCACACCGTAACCTCGGTGTGAAGTTCTTGTTACGGAGGTTTTTGACTTGGAACTAAAAACAAAACCTGAAATTCTTGCCCCTGCGGGAGATTTTGAAAGACTGGAGATGGCTGTCCGCTTCGGTGCGGATGCCGTTTATCTTGGCGCTGACAAATTTGGCATGAGAAGCTCTGCTGCAAAGTTTGGCGGAGATGAACTTAAAAAAGCCGTTGATTTCGCTCGCGAAAACGGGGTGAAGGTCTATCTCACCTGCAACACAGTGCCTACAAATGCGGAAATAAGCGACCTTGAAGAGTTTTTGAAATATGCTTCTGAAAGCGGAGTTGATGCACTGATTATTGCCGATATCGGCATTTTGATGGAAGCAAAGCGCATAGTTCCCGATATGGAGATCCACATCTCTACACAAGCGGGAATTATGAACTATCTTACCGCAAACGAACTATATAAGCTTGGTGCAAAGAGGGTAGTGCTTGCCAGAGAGCTCAGTATTGAAGATATAATAACAATTCGCAAAAACACACCGCCCGATCTTGAAATCGAAGCGTTTGTACACGGCGCTATGTGTATGTCTTTTTCGGGAAGATGTATGCTTTCGCAGTATCTTACCGCTCGTGATGCTAATCGCGGAGAGTGTGCACAGCCTTGCCGTTGGGGATACTATCTAATGGAAGAAAAACGCGAGGGCGAATATTTCAAAGTTTTTGAAGACGAGAAGGGTACGTATATCCTCAATGCCAAGGATATGTGTATGATTGAACATATAGACAAGCTTTGCGATGCAGGTATAACGAGCTTTAAGATTGAAGGCAGGGCAAAGTCGGCATACTACGTTGCCGTAGTTACTAACGCTTATCGTACTGCGGTGGATCTTTACCTTGAATCTCCCGAAAACTTCAAAACTCCCGAATGGCTGATAGACGAGGTGCACAAGGTCAGCCACAGAAAATACTGCAACGGTTTCTATTTTGGTCATCCAAAAGAGGCGCAGTATTACGAAACAGGCGGTTATATAAGAACCTGCGATATAGTTGGTGTTGTTGATAAAACAGAAAACGGGATTGTTTATTGCACACAGCGAAACAAATTCTTTACAAATGACACTGTTGAGATTTTGAGTCCGCACTCAAAGCCCGTTGAGGTAGAGATTAAGAATCTCAAGGACGAATACAAAAACGAAATAGAGACCGCAAACCACGCTATGATGAAGTTCAGCTTTGAGTCGGATATAGAATTCCCAAGTGGCAGTATTATTCGAAAAAACGTGTAAATACACGCGTTGACAAATCGTTTTAAAGGTGTTATACTATCTATGTTAAATCGTTGATGAGGGCAGATTTTCTGCACAATCGTTTGAAACACATCAGAGAGGCGTTCAGATGCTGCGAGAGTGCTTGTGGGAAGAATGATTGTTACCGCCTCGGAGAGTGTTATAACCAAAAACACCGTATTCCTGCGTTAAAGGTTTTGAGTGGCGTGCTTTGCGCGCAATTTGGGTGGAACCGTGGAGTTTATGCTTCATCCCTTGTTCTAGGGATGAAGCTTATTTTTTTATATTAAGGAGAGTATTTATGATTAAAGTAAGACTTAGAGGCGATACAGTAAAAGAATATGAGTCGCCAATTACCGCGGCAGACGTGGCAAAAGAGCTCGGAATGGGACTCTACAAAGCAGCTTGCGCTTGTACCATAAATGGAGTTGTTTGTGACCTTCGTACAGTTATCAGTGAGGATTGCGAACTTAATATTCTCACATTTGATGACGAGCAGGGAAGAAAAGCGTTTAGACATACTGCTTCTCACATACTTGCACAGGCTGTAAAGAGACTTTTCCCCGATGCAAAGTTTGCAATTGGCCCCGCTACTGACACGGGCTTTTACTATGATTTTGACGTTGCTACACCTTTCACAGCGGATGACCTTATAAAGATTGAGGCTGAGATGAAAAAGATAGTCAAAGAAGGTCTTGATATCGAGAGATTTGAGCTTTCTGCGGACGAAGCAAAAGAACTTATGAAGGACGAGCCGTACAAGCTCGAACTCATTGAAGAACACAACCAAAAGGGAGACCCCCTCAGCTTCTACAAGCAGGGCGAGTTTGTTGATCTTTGTGCAGGACCGCATCTTATGAATACAGGTGCTGTAAAGGCATTTAAACTTACGTCCAGCACCGGTGCATATTGGCGCGGCGACTCCAAAAAAGCAATGCTTTGCCGTGTATATGCTACTGCATTTACTAAAACTGCTGACCTCGAGGCATATCTTGCCGCAGTTGAGGAAGCTAAAAAGCGTGACCACAACAAATTGGGTAGAGAACTTGAACTCTTTACAACAGTTGACTTTATAGGTCAGGGACTTCCCATAATGCTTCCCAAGGGTGCGAGAATAATTCAACTTCTTCAGAGATTCGTTGAGGACGAGGAACAGAAGAGGGGATGGCTTCTCACAAAAACTCCCTTTATGGCAAAGAGCGACCTTTACAAGATTTCGGGTCACTGGGATCATTATAAAGACGGTATGTTTGTTCTTGGTGACGAGGAAAAGGACGACGAGGTCTTTGCACTCAGACCTATGACCTGTCCGTTCCAGTATCAAGCATATCTCAACCGCAGCCGTTCCTATAGAGACCTTCCTTTGAGATATAACGAAACCTCTACACTCTTTAGAAACGAGGCTTCGGGAGAGATGCATGGACTCATCCGTGTCCGTCAGTTCACAATTTCCGAAGGACATTTGATGTGTACTCCCGAACAGTTGGAAGACGAGTTTAAGGGTTGTCTCGAGCTTGCTATCTTTATGCTAAAAACACTCGGACTTTACGAGGACGTTTCCTATAGATTCTCGCAGTGGGATCCCGATGATCGTGAAAAGTATATTGGTACACAGGAACAATGGGATGAGGCTCAAGGTATGATGAGCAGAATCCTCGATAACCTTGAGATTCCTTACAAGGTCGGCGTCGGTGAAGCGGCGTTCTACGGACCGAAGCTTGATATTCAAATTAAGAATGTTCACGGCAAGGAAGATACACTTATTACAATCCAGATCGATCAGATGTTGGCTGAAAAATTTGGTATGGAATACGTCGACCGCGACGGAACGAAGAAACATCCTTATATCATCCATCGTACATCTATCGGTTGCTATGAGAGAACACTGGCTCTGCTCATCGAAAAATATGCAGGCGCGTTCCCGTTGTGGCTTGCTCCTACTCAGGTTACAATTCTTCCCATCAGTGAGCGTCAGCACGAGTACGCTCGTGATGTTGCTAGAAAGCTCGAAGGTATGGGTATGAGAATTGAACTCGACGACAGAAACGAGAAGATAGGATACAAGATCCGTGAAGCACAGCTCTCCAAGGTTCCTTATATGCTGGTTGTCGGCGATAAGGAAATCGAAAACGGACAGGTTGCTGTTCGCTCCAGAAAAGCAGGAGATATGGGCGTAATGACCGTTGAAGAGTTTATGGCTCTTGCAGATGAAGAAATCAAAACAAAGAGAATATAACTAAAACCCACGTCGGCACAAGGGCCGACGCGGTCTCTTTTTACTCAAAATAATACTTTTAAAAATTTTTTCAAAAAACCTATTGACATTTATGTTCGACATTTGTACAATATAATTGTAATTCGACATTTGTTAAATTAGGAGGCTTGATTAAAATGAAAGAGAAAATAGTGCATTTGCCAAATTCCGAACTTGAGCTTATGATGATAATTTGGGAAGCAGGGGAGCCTGTTTCGAGGGTATATATTGATGAGAAGCTTGAGGGTAAACAGTCCTGGAGCGCAACCACTGTCTTGAATCTTTTGTCAAGACTCGCAGATAAAGGCTTTGTAAAGGTTGAACAAGCACCGCAGGGAAGAATGAATCTCTATTCTGCTCTGATCGACGAGAAGGAATATATAGAATTCGAGAGCAAATCACTTTTTGGAAGATTCTGTTCCAGAAGCTTTGGTCATCTTGTTGCAAATCTCTATAAAAACAACAACCTCACAGATGACGATATAGAAGAACTTAGAGTATTTATTGAAAACAAGGGGAGGGAGAAAAAATGACGACTTTTTTCAACTCTTTGCTTAGTGTTACAGCAGGAGCTTCGATGCTTATTGTGTTGGTGGTCGCGCTCTCAGCTCTTTTGGGTAAACGCTATAGCAGAAAATGGCGCTATTGGGCGTGGCTCTTTATTGCCATCAGACTCGTTTTGCCGTTTGACATTCCTCTCGATACTTCTATTTTCACTTTTTCGGTGCCTGAGGAAAGTACCTACGTTAGCTATGTCCCCGAACAAAACAAGGCTGGTACAACTACCAATTCCGATATAATTGTTATGGACACCGACAAAACAGAAAACGTCACACAGGCACCTACTAACCCCTCGCCTGTGACACCTCCAACGACAATTTCACCGTCTGAAAATGATCATATCGTAATACCCAATATCCCCATAGAAGACGTCGTTGACGTTACGCCTGTAAAGACAATTTCCTATACAACTATTCTTATGGTGGTTTGGCTCATTGGTGTGGTCACTAGTATGACTATTTATGCGGTTTCTCACGTTCGTTTTCTCGGACGTGTAAAGCTTTGGAACAGAACAGTTACAGAGCCTTGGGCAAACGAAATTTTCAAAAACGTAAAGCTTGAAATGGGTATATCTGAAGATATTCAGCTTTACAGAAACCGCTCTGTTCATTCTCCTATACTTGCGGGATTTTTCAAACCGATGATTTTGATACCCACGAGAAATCTCACGGAAAACGATCTGTATATGGTGCTGCGCCACGAGCTTTTGCACTACAAGCGTCACGACCTTTGGTATAAGCTTATACTAGTGCTGACAGGCTGTTTGCATTGGTTTAACCCTCTTGTTTGGTTTATGGTAAAACGCGCTGACCGTGACCTTGAAATTGCTTGTGATGAAGCAGTGGTAAAAGGAACAAGTATGGAGTTCAGACGCGATTATTGTGACACTATACTTCGCATTATCCGTTGTGACAGAGGAAGAAAGCCTGCGCTCAGTACGGGATTCACAACCGGCAAAAAGACAATGAAAAAGCGCTTTGCCTGCGCACTTGATTTCACCAAAAAGAGAACGGGAGTAGTTTTGCTCTGTTTAGTTCTCTGCGCAGCAATACTTTGCAGTACATTTATAGCTTGTGAAATTACCAAAAAAGGCCCAGAACAGTACTACGACGAGGTCTTATGCTTTGCAGAAAGAATACCGCAAACCTTTAATAGTACATCTGAACTTGAAAACAGCCTCGTTTCAACATATATGTTTTATACTATGACAAAAGCCAATGGTTATGAAGAAGATGAAACAGGTGCTGTTTATATAACCCAAACCGAAATCAACGAAACCGCGAAACTCATTTTAGGCGCAGAAGAGTTTGTTCCCAATAAAGAACATTGGATGTACTACGCTGACTCCGATTCATACGCTTTCTATCCTGCCGGTGAGGGCCCTATGTATAGCGGTGAGATAATCTCTTCCGAAGAAAAAGACGGAATATTGTACTTCACAGTCAAATTGACTCAAAAACTCTATGGCGGAGCAGATGAAGAAGGATATATTCCTCTTAGAGTATACGTTATAACCTACGCTTTTACAGAGAATGATAATGACCTGTATCCGCTAAAAGCAATAAAAGCAGAATACGATGCTGAATATCTTGCTAGTATCGACGTAAAAGGTATAGGTGTTCTGGGATATGTTGATAATGCGGGAACTCTTGCTGGTCATACTGTTGAAGGCATAGAAAAACTGTCGGAAGTAAATCAGTTAGTATACAAAAAACTGAGAGTCTGCACTTTTGATGCACAGAAAAACGGATATGTCGTTCATTATTATGACTATACACAAGGTGACGATGCACTCAACCTCGCTTTAACTGTAGAAACAATCGTAAAAGGAAGCGGACTCAAGGTCAACACGGCAAGAACTGAGAAGAGCTTTGTAGTAGTTGACTTGGTACCTACAGGTGAGCCTGCAGACAATGTAAAAGTCAAAGAACTTTTGCAAAGTATCGCTTGTACCAATAATACAAACGGATACTATTTGACAGGTTTCACTCTTTCGGGCGGTCAGTTCGATTTTGGTGGAATTACCCTCGAAAACGACGGATATGGAAAATATGATTTCGAACCGTTGTTTAATCAGCCTATAACCGAGCTCGAGTTTGCCGCTATGAGAAATCTTCTGAAGTATCCCTTTACAGACGGCATACCGATATATGATGGTATAGGAACGGGTGTAGCTTTTGCGGACAGTGTAACCGATAAAAACTCTGAGCTCGCTTCGCTTATCTACTATACAGCTGAATGTGGTGAGTACTCCGACTTTTCGAAATTGTCCAACAAGTATACGGCGGCAATGGGAATTTATATGGTGCCTGACACATACGATTGTATGATGGAACCTGAAAAATGGTCAGAGATTGTTATAAATTCCTATGATTATACGTACCTAAAACCCCTTATGACTGTTATAAGTGATTTCGAGTTTGTCACTAAAGAGTGGGTAGAACTCGCAGTAAAGCAAATTTGGGGTGAGGACGCAGAATTTATTCATCCATCTTCAACAACAATAGGTAAATGGACATATCATGAACTTGAAGGAGTTTATACGCCTTTCCACGGCGGTGAAGGAAGCAAAATGCTCCCATATATCCATAGTGTTACAAAAACTGCTGATGGATATGTCGCTGAAGTAAGTTATGTACTCGCAAATATTGAAGGGGTGCATGGTTCGGATAATGGTGAAACTCTTTTAACCTACGATATGTTTGACAACGAGGAAGTAGTAGAACTTGCTAAAAGGCAGAATATCTATACCGTCACTGCAAAATACGGCGACGATGGAAATTTGTATCTTGTTTCGTGCGTTAGAGAAGTAAACTCCACGCGGGAAGATATATACAAGATTTTGCAAAACGCCCAATATGCATATCAAAACGATGGAACTGCTTTACAAGTTACGCGGGAAAACCCTAACGTTGTAGTGTCTACCGCTAATTTTATACAGGTTGACAACTATCTGGGTTTTGAGTCTTATGCGATTCAAGATGGTAAGTATGAGTTCTTGAATGCTGAACGAATGAATTTTTTTATTCAAAATTGGAAAAATGGTATCGGCGATTCTGTTATTCTTTTAGGAAGCGGAAGCCCAGTCCCATTATACGCAGAAGTGCTTGAAATCTTGGGCACTGACTACACAACAATCCAAATGTACTTTATAGGCAATAATGGGACTTTGGATACGGAGAATTACTCTGAAGGACCAAGACAAATTGAATTGTTTGAAACTAAAACAATGTGGCTTTTCAAAAGAAAAGGAAGCGTCGAAGGTGTATTTCCGAAAACCGAAATACAGCCTTTACCATTTGCCGAAGAGGGAAGCATGACAACCGACGAAATCGCCAAGAAATTGGAATCTATGTCTAAGATTGATTTCGAGGTCAAATATGAAGGTGAAGAAAGTGTTTTGGGAACAGAAGCATATCTTTTTGGCTACTACGATAACCAAGGCAATATGAATGATTATATCTACATCTCAAAAGACCTGCAAAAGATTTTCGTTGTTGACCAAGCTCACGGAAGAATATACACGGTTATAGAATAATTAAAAGGTAGCCACAAAAGTGGCTACCTTTTAATCTATCTGCCAATCTATCGGGGTTTCTCCGATTGATTTGAGGAATTCGTTTGTTTTTACAAAATGTCCGCATCCAAAGAAGCCATTATAAGCCGAAAGGGGACTTGGATGGGCACAGGTGAAAATTTTATGGTTTGGGTTTGTTATCAGTGCAGTTTTTGCACGGGCGTTTGCACCCCAAAGCAAAAATACTATTGGTTTTTCTCTGGCGTTAAGGTGTTTTATAACCGCATCGGTGAATATTTCCCAACCGCAGTTTTTGTGGCTATTAGGACTTGCCTCACGTACTGTGAGAACTGTGTTCAATAAAAGTACACCTTGTTTTGCCCATTTTGTCAACTCGCCGTGGGAGGGGATAAAAAGCCCCAATTCCGTGTTTAGTTCTTTATATATGTTCTTTAGTGACGGGGGAGGCTCGACACCTTTTTTGACCGAAAAACAAAGCCCGTGCGCTTGACCTTTGCCGTGGTATGGGTCCTGTCCCAAAATTACGACCTTTACATCGTCAAAAGCGGTGTATTTCAGCGCGTTAAAGATGTCGTACATATTCGGATAAACTGTGTGGGAGGCATACTCTGCTTTTAAAAACTGACGGAGCTTCAGATAATAATCCTTTTCAAATTCTCCGTCCAAAACCTTATTCCAACTATTTCCAAAATCTACCATACAATCACCGTATACATTTTATCATATCTATTACAATAAAACAAGTTGACTTTTTGGCGATAAAAAGGTAAAATAAATGTACAATCTAATTTTTAGGAGAACGCTATGAAAAAAATTATTTCCTTAATATTGGCTATTTCTTTGCTAGCAGTTTTTGCTGTTCCTGTTTTTGCGGATGAGGAATCAAACAAAGTACCAACCTTTGAGAGCATTTTTGCCTCTGTTATGCCAAGGTATATGTTCAACAACGCCGAGTTTGAGGCGGGAAAGTATTATACACTCTTTGTCAGCACCCCCACAAATCAGGACTATTTTGAGGCAGACAACGGCGCGTTTGCAGGTATCAGAGGAGTTATCCTTGAGAAAAACATCACTCCCATTAATGCTGATATTGTGACCGTTGAAGAAGATGAAAATTTCAACTACATTATAACCTTCTATGTTAGAGAAGAGGGCGAGTTTGCATTTGAAATTAAGATGAGAACCTTCGGATATGATATTTTTTATGAGGATTACAGATACATTGAAGGCGATGATTGGGTTTATACCATAAAGACCGAGCCCATTACTGCGCTTCCTTCTTCCGTTTCTGATTATTCCTATGATCCCTCTGCTGTAGCACCTCCCAGCAAACCCAGCAGTTCAACTGATTCTGTAGTTTCTTTCGTGGATTCCACATCCTCTGCCGATACTCAGGTCGATAATGAGCCCGAAAAAATAAGTGTATGGGTTTGGGTTGCTATTGCAGTAGCCGTTGTTGGTTGCGGAGCAGTTGTCGTAATAATCAGCAGGAAAAAACTTATAAAATAATGCTTGACAATACGCTTTTTGCGTGATATAATCTTCTAGAAAACAAAGCAGAACTTATCCGTTCTCACCCTCCGATATGAAATCAGGAGCGGTCAATACACAGAATTTGCAAAATAATTGCGTATTTTTGTGCACGGACGGGTATACTGTCCGTGCATTTGTTTTAGCGTTAAAACGCTTTATGAGGCTATGGAGGTGTTTGACTATCAGTAACAAGGAACTGCTTATCAATGAGGAAATTAACGGCAAAGAAATTCGTGTAATCGGTGACGACGGCTCGCAGCTCGGAATTATGTCATCTAAAGATGCACAGAAGCTTGCCAATCAGAAAAATTTGGATCTTGTAATGATCGCTCCGCAGGCTACTCCGCCTGTATGTCGTATTATGGACTACGGCAAATACAGGTTCGAGCAGGCAAAAAAGGAGAAGGAAGCAAGAAAAAATCAGCACATCGTTGAGGTTAAGGAAATTCGTATGTCGCTCAATATCGACACACACGACTTTAACACCAAGGTGAATAATGCTATTAAGTTCCTCAAAGGTGGAGACAAAGTAAAGGTCAGCATCAGGTATCGCGGTAGAGAACTGGCTCACCCCGAGCTTGGTAACGGTCTTATCCAACGTTTTGCAGAGCAGTGTGCCGAGTACGGTGTAGTCGACAAGCAGCCTAAAATGGAAGGACGTAGCCTTGCTATGTTCCTTTCTGCAAAGCCTACAAAATAAAAATTTAAGGGAGGATAATAAAATGCCGAAGATTAAGACAAACAGTGGTGCAAAGAAACGCTTCAACCTCACAAAAAACGGTAAGGTTAAACGCGCTCACGCTTTCAAGTCCCACATTCTCACCAAGAAGAACACAAAGCGTAAGAGAGGCTTGCGCGCAACAGCTTATGCTGACAAGACAAACGCAAAAGTAATTAAAGTACTTATTCCTTACAAATAATTAGAAAATTCACCAGAATCGGAGGTTGAAGATATGGCTCGTATTAAGGGAGCAATGATGACTCGTAAGAGAAGAAAAAAGGTTCTTAAACTTGCAAAAGGATATTTTGGAGCTAAGAGCACACATTTTAAGATGGCGAAGCAGGCCGTAATGAAATCCGGTCAGTACGCCTTCATCGGCCGTAAGCAGAAGAAGCGCAACTTCAGAAGTCTTTGGATCACCAGAATTTCTGCCGCTTGCCGTATGAACGGTATCAATTATTCTACATTTATGAACGGTCTCAAGAAGGCAAACGTTACACTTAACAGAAAGATGCTTTCTGAAATCGCTATCAACGACGCGGCTGCATTCACAGCTCTCGTAGAAAAAGCAAAAGCTGCTTTATAATGCCAAAACGCTTGTCACTATGTTGGCAGGCGTTTTTTATATGAGGTGTATTATGGAGAGGATAACCAGCAAGGATAATCCAAAATTCAAGTTACTTTCATCCTTGATGTCATCTAAAAAAGAAAGAACGGCACAGGGCTTGTTCGTCGCAGAAGGACTGAGACTTGTATCGGATGCCGTTAAAAGCGGATTAACACCGGTTAGCGTTTTTTCTACTGAAGGCTTTGCAGAAAAGTTTTCAGATAGACTTTCTCAAATATGCGAAGGCTGTAAAAACAACTATGTTATCAGCGACTCACTTGCCGAAAAAATCGCAGACACAAAGAGCACACAAGGACTTTTTGCGGTGTTTAATGTACTTGACAAAAATTTGAATATTGATACAATATACAATAATGGGCATTTTGTTTTCATTGTGTCGCTACAAGATCCTGGCAACGTCGGTACTATTATCAGAACGGCGGAAGCTATGGGTCTTAATGGCGTTATAATGACCTCAGATTGTCCCGACGTGTACAGCCCAAAAGTCTTGAGAAGCACAATGGGTTCTGCCTTTAGAATTCCGATTACTGTTTGCACAGATCCTATCGAGACCTTGGATGTATTGCACGAAAACGGTTTTTCTTCCTATGCGGCCGTGCTTGCTGAAAACAGCTTGACGCTCGGGAACTTCAGATTTTCCGATAAGTCTGTTGCTCTCATCGGAAATGAAGCCAACGGACTCAAAAAAGAGGTAATTGAAAAGTGCCAAAATTCTCTTATGATACCTATGAAAGGCAGCGCAGAGTCGCTTAATGCTGCAAGTGCCGCTAACATTATAATGTGGGAGATGTCGAAATAGCCCTATGGTCAAGTATTGGATATGGCTTCAAAATGCTATGAGGTTTGCAAGTGGAAAGAGTGATGAAATACTTTCCAAATATGAAACACCAAAGCATTTATATGAGGATTTGGATAATGCGGATAAGGTTTTAAAAACTCTCACAAAGCGAGATTTTGTTAAGCTTAGATCAACTCCGATTTCTGTTGGAAATCGCGTTATTGATGATTGTGACAGATGTGGTGTTGAAATTATAACTCCCGATATGGAAGAATATCCAAAGTGCTTATTCGATATTTACGGAACACCGCTGGTGCTGTACGCAGTTGGTGACGTTTCGCTTTTGAAGACTCCTATTGCTGCTACAGTAGTTGGAACACGTCTACCTACAAAATATGCAACGAGAGCCGCTTATAAGCTGAGTTACGATTTGGCAAAAGCCGGAGTGACTATAATTAGCGGAAGTGCTATGGGCATCGACTCCTGGGCACATGGCGGTGCTCTCGATGCGGGTGGAAAGACCATTGCTGTTGCAGGAACGGGTCTTGATGTAGACTATCCTCTTCCAAATCATGATTTGAGAAAAAGAATCGCAAAGGAAGGTCTTATCATCTCTGAGTTTCCTCCGAGAACAAAACCCGAAAGAAGCAATTTCCCGTACAGAAATCGTGTTATGTCCGCTCTGAGTTGCGGTACGATTGTTGTTCAGGCGCCTCGTATCAGCGGTTCTTTGATTACCGCGCGTACAGCAATAGAGCAGGGCAAGGATGTTTACATAGTTCCCGATAGTATATTCTGTGAGACCTCGGCAGGAGGCCTGGATCTTCTGAAGGAATGCGGATATCCGATAACTTGTGCCTTGGATTTCATTAATAACTATATCTCTGAATATGGAGAATATCTTGTTCTTTCTCAGATTCCAACGAAGATGAACTATACACCGAGCGAGGATGTTCTGGCTCTTGATGAAAAAGTTCCTGATAATAAAAGAAAGGCCAAAGCTGTTCAAGAGCCGGTTAGAAAACCTCTAAATAAAGAAATACCTGAGGATATGGACGAGACTACCCTTAGTGTATATAATCTTCTGAAGAATGATAAACTATCTCCAGACATTCTCTCGAGAACGTTAAACATTCCTGTAGGCCTTGTGTTAGTGGCAATATCTTATCTTGAAATGGACAATCTCATCAGATTTGTTGGAGGAAGTCTTTACACGGCACAGGATTAATCTGAAATATATAATGCAAAAGGTGAATTTGATGTCGAATCTTGTTATTGTTGAGTCACCGGCGAAAGCCAAGACAATTAAAAAATATCTCGGAAACAATTTCGAGGTCGTAGCTTCTATGGGTCACGTACGCGACCTTCCTAAAAGCTCGTTCGGCATCGATTTTGAAAACGGTTACGAGCCCAAATACATTGCTATACAAGGCAAAAGTAAGCTCATTTCACAGCTTAAAGCTCTTGCTAAAAAAAGTGATAAAGTGTATCTCGCAACCGACCCCGACCGAGAAGGAGAGGCTATTTCTTGGCATCTGGCGCACATTCTTGGTTTGGATATGAACGACTGCAATCGTATTACGTTTAATGAGATTACAAAAACAGGTGTTACTGCAGGAATGCAAGCACCCAGAACCCTCGACCTCAACTTGATCGATGCACAGCAGGCAAGAAGAGTTCTTGATAGAATAGTAGGTTATAAAATCAGCCCGTTCCTTTGGCGTAAGGTGAAAAGAGGGTTATCCGCAGGACGTGTTCAGTCTGTTGTTGTTCGCTTGATAGTTGACAGAGAGCGCGAAATAGCTGCATATGTCTGCGAGGAATATTGGACTGTTGATGCAAAGCTTTTGGCAAGGTCTTCGAGAAAAGCATTTAGCTCCAAGCTTCATTCAAAAGACGGAACAAAGATAGAAATTAAAAGCGGGGAAGAGGCGAACAAGATTCTCGCGGATCTTGAAAATGCCGATTTCATCGTAAAATCCTTGAAAAAGGGTATGAGAAAGAAATCTCCTGCACCTCCGTTTATTACTTCTACACT
This sequence comes from Oscillospiraceae bacterium, assembly GCA_045536425.1. Taxonomy (GTDB): domain Bacteria; phylum Bacillota; class Clostridia; order Oscillospirales; family Ruminococcaceae; genus UBA11540. The sequence goes on along the minus strand of JAZSNN010000015.1, from coordinate 194,499 downwards.
ACAGCAAGAGGCTTCAAAGCGCCTTGGTTTCCAGTCTAAGCGTACTATGAAGGCTGCACAAGAGCTTTACGAAGGTATTGACATTGAGGGAATGGGCGCAGTAGGTTTGATCACATATATGAGAACCGACTCGCTCAGAATCAGCAATGATGCCATAAACGAGGCAAGAGGATTTATCTCTTATGCATATGGCTCTGAATATCTTCCCGCATCTCCCCGACACTATAAGAGCAAAAGAAATATTCAGGATGCACACGAAGCAATACGTCCAACGATGTCAAACCTCACTCCCGAAAAAGTGAAGGCAAGTTTGACCTCGGACCAATACAAGCTCTACAAGCTTATATGGGAAAGGTTTATAGCTTCACAGATGGCAAACGCTCTTTTGAGCACATCGTCTGTTGATATAGAGGCAAATGGCTATATTTTCAAGTCTTCAGGATACTCTGTAAAGTTTGATGGCTTTACAAAACTATATGAAGAAACCCGCGATTCCGAGGAAGAAGATAATTGCAATCTACCCGAACTTTATGAGGGTGAGGTGTTGAAGGTCAAGGATTTGGGCGGAAATCAGCATTTCACTCAACCGCCCCCGAGATATACCGAAGCATCTCTTATCAAAGCTCTTGAGGAGAACGGCATTGGACGTCCGAGTACCTATGCTCCGACAATAACCACCGTCCTTTCCCGTGATTATATTGAAAGAGAAGGCAAGCTCCTTAAGCCAACATCTCTCGGTGAGGTAACCACCGACCTTATGTGTAACGAGTTTCCTGATATTGTCAACGTTGAATTTACAGCGAAAATGGAAAGCAGCCTTGATAGTATCGAAGAAGGAAAGAACGAGTGGCGAAAGGTAATAGACAATTTCTATAGTGGATTTGCAAAGACACTCGAGAAGGCAGAACAGGATATGGATGGAACCCGTGTCAAGCTTCCCGTTGAAGAATCTGACGTTGTCTGCGAAAACTGTGGACGGAAGATGGTTATAAAAACGGGACGTTTCGGTAAATTTTTGGCTTGTCCCGGATATCCGACATGTAAAAATACAAAGCCCATAATACACCCAACAGAAGGAAAGTGCCCCAAGTGTGGCGGTACTGTTCTTGCCAAAAAATCAAAGAAAGGTAAGAACTATTTTGGATGTGAAAATAATCCCAAATGTGACTTTATGACTTGGGATACACCAACAAAAGAAAGTTGTCCCAAGTGCGGTAGTACATTGTTCAAGCGTTTTGGCAGAGGCGGTAAGACCTACTGTGCAAAAGACGGTTGTGGATTTGAAAAATAGGAGAAACAGATGACGGTTAAGGTTATTGGAGCAGGTCTTGCGGGCTGTGAGGCGGCATTACAACTTGCTATGCGCGGAATTTTTGTTGAGCTTTACGAGATGAAGCCCACGAAATTCACACCCGCACATTCATATAGTGGTTTTGCGGAATTGGTTTGCTCTAATTCCTTAAAGGCGTCAAGATTAGGCTCGGCGGCAGGAATGTTAAAGGCAGAAATGCGTCTTTTTGACTCTGTTGTTATGCGTTGCGCAGACAAGAGCGCAGTAGCTGCAGGCGGAGCACTTGCTGTTGACCGAAAGCTTTTTTCCGATCTTATTACTCAAGAAATCAAGTCGCAAAAAAATATAAAAGTAATTGAACAGGAGATAACGGATATTCCCGACGGGTACGTAGTTATCGCCACAGGACCTCTCACATCTGATGCAATGTCCGCTTCAATTGCTAAACTTTGCGGTGAGAAGTATTTGAGCTTTTTCGATGCTGCGGCACCGATAGTAAGCTTTGAAAGCATAGATATGAACAAAGTTTTCTTTGCCGCAAGATATGGCAGAGGAGATGCAGACTATATAAACTGTCCTTTCGAAAAGGAAGAGTACGAAGCTTTTTATGATGCACTCGTAAATGCCCAGTCCGCTCCGCTAAACGAGTTTGACAAAAGAGATTTCAAGGTCTATGAAGGCTGTATGCCTGTTGAAGTTATGGCAAAGCGGGGTCCTGATACCCTTCGTTATGGTCCTTTAAAGCCTGTTGGACTCACAAATCCGAACACTAACAAAAGACCCTATGCTGTTGTTCAGCTTCGAAAGGAAAATACTGCGGGAAGCATGTACAATCTTGTAGGTTTTCAGACAAATTTGAAGTTCCCTGAGCAAAAAAGAGTCTTTTCGATGATACCCGGACTTGAAAATGCTGAGTTTTTGAGATACGGTGTAATGCATAGAAATACCTTTTTGGACAGCCCAAAGCTTTTGAATTCTGATTTTTCACTTCGCAAGGAGCCGAGAATTTTCTTTGCAGGACAGATGACGGGTGTAGAGGGATATATCGAATCTGCGTCTAGCGGAATCTTGGCGGGATATTATCTTGCCAAAAAGATATTGGGTGAATCAGCGATAACATTGCCCAAAACTTCTATGATGGGTGCTTTGTCATATTATATAAGCGATCCTGCGGTAGAGAATTTTCAACCTATGGGATGTAATATGGGAATCCTTCCCGATATCGGTTGCAGAATAAGAGATAAAGCAGAAAGATACACGCGCGTTGCAGAGCGCGGTTTAAACGACTTGAAACAAGCCATGAAAGGATGAGAAGTATGAAGATAGCAGTTGATGCTTTTGGCGGAGATAATGCCCCTTTGGAGATAATTAAAGGTTGTGCTCTGGCTGTCAAGGAATATGGTGCTTCTATTATACTGACAGGCGATGAAGAGGTAATCAGAAAAACAGCCCTTGATAAACAAATTTCGCTTGAAGGAATGGAAATATCCCATACTACCGACGTTATCGCTGTTGAAGACGAACCTGCGGAAATTCTAAAATCTCATAAGGATTGTTCTATGGCACGTGCAATGAAGCTCGTAGCTGACGGAACAGCAGATGCTTTTGTCAGCGCGGGAAGCAGCGGTGCTGTCGTTTACGGTGCTTCGCTTATCGTCAAACGTATAAAAGGTGTAAAGCGTGCTGCTATTGCCACTGTAATACCTTGTGAAAACGGAAAGTATATGCTCATCGACTCTGGCGCAAACGTTGAATGCCGTCCCGAGATGTTTTATCAGTTTGGTATGATGGGAAGCGCATATATGCAGTCTGTTATGGGTGTGGACAACCCCCGTGTCGGACTCTTGAATATCGGTGCGGAGGAAACAAAGGGACACGAGCTCGAGGTCGAGGCTAACAAACTTATGCAGACTGCGCCGTATAACTTTGTTGGAAACGTTGAACCTCGTGACGTACCTCTCGGAGCGTGTGACGTTGTTGTAACAGACGGCTTTTCCGGCAATATCGTTCTAAAGCTCAGCGAAGGTCTGGCAAAGATGTTCTCTCACAGTTTGAAGGCGATTTTCTACAAAAATATCGTTACTAAGTTAGGCGGTCTTTTCGTTAAGAAAGGCATTGATGATTTCAAAAAGAGCTTTGATTATACAGAATACGGCGGAGCAATGCTTTTGGGTACTGCGAAACCCGTTATTAAGGCTCACGGAAGCTCTAATGCTTGTGCAATCAAAAATGCCATAAGACAGGCAAAAACCTGCGTTGAAACAGGAGTAATAACCTCTATATCCCAAACCCTTGAAAAGATAAAAGCAGAATCGAGGGCGACTGCAGATGAATAAACTCGAACGAAATATGGGTTATGAGTTTAAAGATATTTCGCTTTTAAAAACTGCTTTGACCCATTCTTCATATGCAAACGAGGCGGGAAAAGGAACAAAATACAACGAGCGTCTTGAATTTTTGGGCGATTCTGTTTTGTCACTTATAGTTTCCGAATATCTGTTTGAGGCTTTTCCAAAGATGCCCGAGGGTGAACTCACAAAGCTTCGAGCTTCGTTGGTTTGCGAAAAGAGCCTTGCAAAATTTTCCGAAAAGCTATGTGTTGGGGAGTTTTTGCTTCTTGGAAACGGAGAGGAAAACTCAGGGGGTAGAACAAGACCTTCTATACTTGCAGATGCTTTTGAGGCACTTCTCGCGGCTTTATATCTTGATTCTGATATGGAAACTGCGAGAAAATATGTTTTGGAATTTGTAAAGGAAGCACTCAAGGAGTCAAAGCCTTCTTTCAAGGATTATAAAACAATGCTTCAGGAGATTATCCAACAAAATCGCGAGGAAAGCGTATGCTATCATCTTGTAGGTGAGTATGGACCCGACCATAATAAGCGCTTTGTCGTTGAGGTTCATCTCAATAGTAATGTTATCGGTCACGGAGAAGGACGAAGCAAAAAAGAAGCCGAGCAACAAGCGGCTAAAGAAGCATTGGAGTTAATGGGAAGATGAGTAACGCAAATATTTCTATATTTGTCCCGCATAAAGGATGCCCAAATCAGTGCTCGTTTTGTAACCAAAAGAGCATAGCATCTACTTCTTTTGTGCCGGATGGAAAATTTGTCGAAAAAGAATGCTCGGCTGCCCTTGAAAAATTCAAGGGTGATGCTTCTTGTGCGCAGATAGCCTTTTTTGGCGGAAGCTTTACCGCTATCGATAGGGATTTGATGATAGAGCTTTTAGAGGCGGCGAACAAATATGTTGGCGAAGATGCGTTTGATTCTATCCGTATTTCAACTCGTCCCGATTGCATTGACAGTCAAATCCTCAACCTTTTGAAAAAATACAATGTGCGTTCGATAGAGCTTGGCGCGCAGTCTATGAACAACGAAACGCTTTTTTTAAACAGAAGAGGACACACTTGTGAGGATGTTATCGAGGCTTCGAAGCTGATAAAACAAAAGGGGTTTGAACTCGGTTTACAGATGATGGTAGGTCTTTATGGTGACGGTCAAGACGATGCGTTTCTAACTGCCTCTAAAATTGCCGAATTAGATCCCGATACTGTGAGAATATATCCTACTATAGTCATAAAAGATACATATCTAGCAGACCTCTACACTTTGGGTAAATATCTGCCTCTTACAGTCGATGAAGCAGCAGATATATGCGCAAAGTTATTAGACTTTTTTGAGTCTAAAAAAATAAACGTAATCCGTTTGGGATTACACGATAGCGAAACCCTCAAATCCGATTTGCTTGCAGGCCCGTATCATCCTGCTTTTAGAGAATTATGCGAATCCAAACGAATACTGAAAAAGCTAAAGGACACGTTTTTAGATTTGCCAAAAGGAGTTTGGCGGGTATTTGTTGCGCCTTCAATGGTGTCGAAATTTGTAGGTCACAAGAAAGAAAACATACTATATCTTCACGAAATGGGATATGACGTCCGAATTTGTGCTGACGAAAAAATATGTGGTAATAGTTTTATTACAGAAAGGGGAAACTGATGACGCAGATAAATCAACTTAAAGCCTTGGAAATACAAGGATTCAAGTCTTTTCCCGACAAAACTCGACTCACCTTTGGAAAGGGAATAACTGCGGTAGTAGGCCCTAACGGAAGTGGAAAGAGTAATATAAGCGATGCGGTTAGATGGGTGCTCGGAGAGCAATCCATTAAAACTCTGCGCGGAAGCAAGATGGAAGACGTCATCTTCAACGGAACCGTAAACCGTAAACCCGTAGGCTTTGCTCAGGTAGCGCTTACAATTGATAATGAAAGCCGTTCCTATGATGTCGATTCTAATGAAATTATTGTCACCCGTAGACTCTATCGCAGCGGCGAGAGTGAGTATAGAATAAACAACGCGCCTGTAAGGCTCAAGGATATACACGAGTTATTTATGGATACCGGTCTCGGACGTGATGGCTATTCAATGGTTGGACAGGGCAAGATAGCGGAGATTGTTTCTTCAAAGCCTATTCAGCGAAGAGAAATTTTTGAAGAAGCTGCCGGTATTTCAAAATATAGATATAAAAAAGAAGATGCCGAAAGAAGACTTCGTGCTTCTGAAGAAAATCTTCTAAGACTTGCTGATATTTTAACCGAACTCGAAGAAAGAGTCGGCCCTCTTGAAGAACAGAGCAAAAAAGCAAAGAAATATCTTGAACTTGCACAGATCAAGAAAGAACTCGAAGTTTCTTTGTGGATACATAAGCTTAGTCATTCCAATCAGCTTATGAAACAGCACGACGACAGAACCTTTGCGGTTAGCTCGGATTATGATGCTGTTCAACAAAAGCTCGCTTCAATAGAAGAAGAAGTCAACTCCATCTACACACAGATGCAGAAGATGACAATAAGCTCCGACGAAGGCAGAAAAAAGATTTCTGAGTATGAGGAGCATATGTCTGAGCTTCGTGCAGAAATTGCAGTTTTGAACAACGATATCCTTCACTGCAATGAGGGTATACAGCGAGCTCAGATGCAGATAGAGGAGCTTTCTGACAGCAATGCTGATGCAGAAATCCAAGACCTTGACCGTCTTATTGAAGAAAACAATACAAAGGCAAAAGAGCTTTCTGTTTTGATTGAGCAGGTTTTGCAGGAACTTTCAAAGAGTGATGACGAAAGTCGAAGCGTAGATGAAAAAGCGGGCCAGCTGCAGACAAATCTCAGCGAACGCTATAACTTTGTTTCTGAAACGAATCTGAAACTCACCTCTGTAAAAACAGCGATTGAACAGATCGAGGAACAACTAGCTAATTCCGATTCTGCAATTGTAGCAAAAGAAGAGCGCGCAAAAGCTGTAAAGGAAGACTATGACAACTGCAAGGAACTTGTAGATGCCATAGATGAAAAGCTTTCTGAACTTTCAAATATGAAGAAAGGCTACCAACTCAAAATGGATAGCCTTGATAAAAAATATAATACAAAGCTTGAAGTAAGCACACAGATAAACCGCTCTATAAGTGACATTAACCAAAAGATTGAGATACTAAAAGACCTTGAAAGAAATATGGATGGCTTCTCCGGAAGCGTTAAGGCTGTAATAAAGCAAGGTCAGAGTGGCGCGCTCAGAGGAATCAAAGGCTCTGTTGCACAGCTAATAAAGGTTGAGCAAAAATACTCAACTGCAGTCGAGACCGCACTCGGTGCCGCTATGCAGAACATTGTTGTTGCAGACGAGGCTTGTGCAAAGGCAGCAATTGCATACCTCAAGAACAACAATGTCGGTAGAGCCACCTTCCTCCCGATGACTTCCGTTAAAGGAACACTTTTGTCTGAACGCGGACTTGAGGATTGCGACGGATATATTGGAGTTGCAAGCGAACTTGTAGAATGTAAGGAAGAGTATAGAACTGTTGTTCGGTCATTACTTGGAAGAACCGCTATTGCTCAGGACCTTGATGATGCAGTTATAATTGCAAAGAAATATCAATATCGTTTTCGTATAGTCACTCTTGATGGACAAGTTGTCAATGCGGGCGGTTCGATGACTGGTGGTTCTGCTGTTAAAAACGCAGGCATTCTCAGCCGTGCAGGTGCCATCGAAAAGCTCGAAGAAAAGCTGAAAACACTCGAAGCAGATTTTGCAAAAGCAAAGGCAGAAGAGGATGTTGCAAAGGCTGAGCTTGAAAAAATCAAAGCTCATCTTGACGGACTTCTTGCCGAAGAAAACACCGCAAATCAAGACAAGGCAAGATACTCTGCAGAGTTGGCACAGCTCGAAAGACAATTTGAAAGTGCAAAAGCAGAGCTTTTGGCTGACCAAAACGCGAAGAAACTTTTGTCAGAGCGATTGACCTCTTTGAAGGAAAATGAAAAGACCTATTCTGCTGATATAGTAAGTGCAAACAAAGAGATTGAAACCCTTGAAAACGAGATGAAGACAGTTTCTATCGAAGCAGGGGAGTTTATCGAAAAGAAAAAGGCTCTTTCTGAAAAGGTTTCAGAGCTTAATTTGGAAAAGCTTTCCAACGACAAAGACCTTCAGCTTCTCAACGAAAAGCTTGATCATCTCAATCTTTCAAAGGCAGAATCGCTTTCTAAGAAGGGTCAGTATGAGGCTGAGATTCAAGAATTTACGGCCCGAATTGACGAGATAAATCAAAAGATATCCGCGATGGAAAAGGAATCCGCTGATACGAAGGCATTGATCGACACTATCAACCTTTCTATCAAAGAGACTCTTCAGCGCAGACAAGAACTCGAACATAAAACCGTTGAGATTCGCAACAGCGAAAAGGATATACTATCTCAGCGTGAAAATCTTTCCGGAGAGCTTGCTAGACTCGAAGAGAGAAAGGTTGCACTTCAGGCTTCCTACGACAGAATGATAACTTCTCTTTGGGAAGAATATGAGATGACGCGCTCACAAGCCGAGGAAATAGCAAAGCCTATTGAGGACGAGGCAAAGAGCAGCGCGGAGCTCAATAGCTGTAAAAACAGAATACGTGCTCTTGGAAACGTAAATGTTGATGCGATTGAAGAATACAAGGAAGTTTCCGAGCGTTACATCTTCCTGAAAGCTCAGGTAGAGGACGTTGAAAAGTCAAAAGCAGAGCTCAAGAAGCTCATCAATGAGATAACCGAGAAGATGAGAAAGCAGTTCTCCGAGCAGTTTGAGAAAATCAACCGCAACTTCAAAACGATATTCAAGCAGTTGTTTGAAGGCGGTGAAGGCGAGCTCCTTCTTGTTGAAAGTGATGACATTCTTGAAAGCGGAATTGACATCAAGGTTCAGCCTCCAGGAAAGATTATCAAAAATATTGCTTCGCTTTCGGGTGGAGAGCAGTCGCTTATAGCTATTGCAATTTATTTTGCTATAATGACTGTAAACCCGTCTCCGTTCTGTATACTTGACGAGATTGATGCGGCGCTCGATGACGTTAACGTTACAAGATACGCGTCATATCTTCGCAGAATGAGCGACAAAACGCAGTTTATTGCCATCACACACCGTAGAGGTACAATGGAAGAGGCTGACGTTTTGTACGGTGTAACTATGCAGGAGGACGGTGTTTCTAAGATTCTTGAACTCAACGTTTCCGAGATGGAAGCAAAGATGGGTAATATAAAATAAAGAGGTTTTTAGATGGGATTTTTTTCTAAGATACGCGAAGGACTTCAAAAGACTAAGAACGGTTTTGTAAAGCAGATGGAATCGGTCTTCAATTCTTTTACAAAAATTGATGAAGACCTTTTCGAAGAACTTGAAGAACTTTTGATAACCGCGGATGTAGGCGTTAACACTACACAAAAAATCTGCGACAGACTTCGCGGTGAAATCAAAGCTAAAGGTATAAAAGATCCGCTGCTTATAAAGGAATTGCTTAGAGATATTATCTGTGAAATAATCTCCGGCGATTGTGAACTCAACCTAAGCACCAAGCCCTCGGTAGTTATGGTTATCGGTGTTAACGGTGTTGGTAAGACAACGACCATTGGAAAGCTTGCTCACAATTTTACCGAAAGCGGAAAAAAAGTTCTTTTAGGTGCGGCAGATACCTTCCGCGCTGCTGCAATTGACCAGTTGCAAATCTGGGCTGACAGAAGCTCTGTCGAAGTTGTTCGCCACAACGAAGGCTCTGACCCTGCCGCTGTTGTGTTTGATGCTATAACGGCAGCAAAAGCGAGAAACATTGATGTCGTCATATGCGATACCGCAGGACGTCTTCACAACAAAAAGAATCTTATGGACGAGCTTTCGAAGATAAAGCGCGTTATCGAGCGCGAAGCGAACGGCTGTGACACAGAGGTTTTATTGGTGCTTGACGCTACCACCGGACAAAACGGTGTAAATCAGGCAAAGCAGTTTGCGCTTGCTTCGGGAATTACAGGTATAGTTCTTACAAAGCTCGACGGTACTGCAAAGGGCGGAGTTGTTCTTTCTATCAAGGATGAACTCGACATACCGATAAAATATATCGGTGTGGGCGAGGGAATTGACGACTTACAGCCTTTTGACCCTGCGGAATTTGCAAAAGCACTTTTTGAATAAGGCGGTTTTTATGAAGATAGTTGCTGCAACAAAAAACGAAGGAAAACTCAGAGAATTTAGACAGCTTCTCGCTGGTCTCGACGTTGAGATTGTTTCTCAAAACGAAGTTTGTCCTGACCTTGAAGTTGAGGAAACGGGAGAAACATTTGAGGAAAATGCAAGAATAAAGGCGAAGGCAGTTTTCGAAAGAACAGGCCTTACCTGTGTGGCAGACGACTCGGGTCTTGAGGTAATTGCACTTGATTGCCGTCCAGGTGTTTATTCCGCAAGATATTGCGGCGAGGACGCAGGATACGATGTGAAAATTCCCGCTCTCTTGAAAGAACTCGAAGACAAAGATGACCGAAGCGCTAGATTTGTATGTTCAATTTGTTGCGTAGTCGCGCCTGATGGCAAAGAAATATACGCAAGAGGCGTTTGTGACGGTGAGATTGGATATGAACTGCGTGGAGAAGGCGGGTTTGGATATGACCCCATTTTTTACGTAGGAAACAAGAGCACAGCACAACTTTCTGCAGAAGAGAAGAACGAGATTAGCCATCGTGGTAAGGCGATGAGAGAATTTATAGAAAAATTCGATGAATTTTGTCGGAGGAAAAACAAATGATAACAACAAAGCAGAGAGCACAGCTTCGTGCTCTGGCAAATCCGCTTGAAGTAATACTTCAGGTTGGAAAAGGCGGAATAATTGATACACTTGTAAAGCAGGTTGATGATGCATTGACTGCTCGTGAGCTTATAAAAATCAAGGTGCTCGAAAATGCACCCGTAAATGCGAGAGAGGCGGCACAGGAACTTGCTGAAAAGACAGGTGCCGATGTTGTGCAAGTTATCGGTATGAAAGTTTCGCTCTATCGCAGAAACAACAAGGACCCCAAAATCATTTTGACAAAGTAGTGATTTAATGGCTAACATTGCAATATACGGCGGAACATTTAATCCTGTTCACATTGGACATACAAATCTGCTTGATAGTTTTATAAATCAGCTTAATTTTGACAAGGTTATTGTTATTCCAACTAATATACCGCCACATAAAGAGGTTCGTATAACTGCTGATGCACAGACAAGACTCGAAATGTGCAAAACTGCATTCACGAATGATAAAGTGATTGTGAGCGACATTGAACTTCAGAGGAACTACAAAAGCTATTCCTATGATACGGTTTCTCAACTAAAAGAAACTTATCCCGAAGATGACTTTTTTTTCTTGATGGGAAGCGATATGTTTCTCTATCTTGAAAAATGGTATCGCTATGATGATTTGAAAAAGCTGATAACCTTTTGTGCTGCCGCGAGAAATCAAGAAGACAGAAAACTTTTGGAACAACACGCGGTTAGACTCGAAAAAAACGGCGCAAAAACCGTTATCGTTGACATAGATGTTATTGATATTTCATCTGCACAGATTCGTGAGAAGATAATGCTTGGACAGTCTTGCAGTGCTCTTCTTCCGAAAGGCGTAGAGAAGATTATACGCGAAAAAAACCTCTATAGCTTTGAACAAGCGGTTGAATTTTGCAAAAAAGCAATACGCCCTCGACTCAATGATAGTAGGTATCATCATTCGCTCTGCGTTGCTGAATCTGCGGGTCAGTTGGCGAAAAAATATGGTGCTGATTATAACAAAGCATATATAGCAGGTCTTCTTCACGATATTACAAAGCAAACTTCTGAAGAAGAACAGTTGCAATTGATAGAAAAGTTTGGTATACTTTGTGAAGATACAAGAATGGACAGCAAAGCGCTTTGGCATGCTGTTACAGGAAGTGTATACGTAAAAAATATACTCGGTTTTAGTGATGAGGATTTACTAAATGCAATAAGATACCACACCACAAGCCGAAAAGGTGCTTCACTCTTGGAAGACGTCGTTTATATTGCAGATTTTGTCTCTGACGATAGAGCCTATCCCGACGTAGACATTATGAGAGAAAAGGCACAGCGTTCGCTGAAGGAAGCTAAAGAATATGGTCTTGCATATACAATCGCCGACAACACCCGAAAGGGAAGGCGAGTGGGTATAAATACCATAGAAGCATATAATGAACTTTTAAATGGATAAGGAGAACAAAATGACATCCATCGAGGTTGTAAAAAACGCAGTTCGCGCACTTGATAGCAAAAAAGCAGAGGATATTTCGGTTCTCAAAGTTGAAGACCTCACTTCTATCACTGACTATTTTGTTATTGCTGCAGCAAATAGCACCACACAGGTAAAGGCAATCGCCGACGAGGTTGAGTTCAAGCTCAAGGAACTCGGCGTTATGCCGAACAAAACCGAAGGTTATACACAGGGTAACTGGGTAGTACTAGATTACTATCAGGTTATTGTTCATGTTTTCAATACCGAAACAAGACAGTTCTATTCTCTGGAAAATCTGTGGCGTGACGGAGAAAAAATTGATATCAAAGAATTTTTGGACATATAGGGGTTGATTTTGGTGAAATACGATTATTCACAAATTGAAAACAAATGGCAAAAGATTTGGGACGAGAAGAAGTGCTTTGCGGCTACTACCGACTACACAAAACCCAAGTTTTATGCTCTGGTAGAGTTCCCTTATCCTTCCGGACAGGGACTTCACGTTGGACACCCGCGTTCTTATACTGCGCTGGATATAGTTTCCCGCAAGAGAAGACTGCAGGGATATAACGTTCTTTATCCTATGGGTTGGGATGCATTCGGACTTCCTACCGAGAACTTTGCTATAAAGAACAAGATTCATCCCGAGATAGTAACTGAGAAGAACGTTGCAAGATTCAAATCACAGCTCAAGTCTCTCGGACTTTCTTTCGATTGGGACAGAGAAATTAACACTACCGACCCCGAATATTATAAATGGACTCAGTGGATTTTTCTTCAGCTCTTCAAAAAGGGACTTGCGTATAAAAAGGAAATGGCTGTAAACTGGTGTACATCCTGTAAAGTTGTTCTTGCAAACGAAGAGGTTGTAAACGGCGTTTGTGAAAGATGCTCCGGTGAGGTTGTACGTAAGGTAAAGAGCCAGTGGATGCTCAAAATCACCGAATATGCACAGCGCCTCATTGACGATCTTGCTGAGGTTGACTATATTGACAGAGTTAAGACTTCGCAGATCAACTGGATTGGTAGATCTACAGGTGCAGAGGTCGATTTTGCTACAACAGCAGGTGATACTCTCACAGTTTATACCACGAGACCAGACACACTCTTTGGAGCTACCTATATGGTAATTTCTCCCGAGCATCCTTATCTTGAAAAGTGGAAAAACCAGATCAAAAACTTCGCTGATGTCGAGGCATATCAAGCGGCCGCAGCTAGAAAATCTGATTTTGAGAGAACAGAGGTCGTCAAGGATAAAACAGGTGTTAGACTTGACGGTGTTAACGGTATAAACCCCGTAACCAATAAAGAGATACCGATATACATTTCCGATTATGTACTTATGACATACGGAACAGGTGCTATTATGGCTGTTCCTGCACACGACACTCGCGACTGGGAATTTGCAAAGAAGTATGATATCCCGATCGTTGAAGTTGTAAAGGGCGGAAACGTTCTCGAAGAGGCATTTACCGATTGCGCTACAGGTGTTATGGTAAATTCCGGATTCCTCGACGGACTTTCTGTTGAGGATGCTAAGGTAAAGATAAAAGAATGGCTCACCGAAAAGGGAATAGGTCACGAAAAGGTAAACTTCAAGCTTCGTGACTGGGTCTTCTCCAGACAGAGATATTGGGGAGAGCCTATCCCGATAGTGCATTGTGAAAAGTGCGGATACGTTCCGCTCGACGAAAGTCAGCTTCCTCTCACGCTTCCCGAGGTTGATTCCTATGAGCCTACTGAAAATGGTGAATCTCCTCTTGCAAAGATGGAAGATTGGATAAACACAACCTGTCCTCATTGTGGTGGACCTGCAAGAAGAGAAACAGATACAATGCCTCAATGGGCAGGTTCGTCCTGGTACTTTCTCAGATATTGTGACCCCCACAATAAAGCGGCTCTTGCTTCCAAGGAAGCGCTTGATTATTGGATGTCTGTTGACTGGTATAACGGCGGTATGGAGCATACAACGCTTCACTTGCTCTACTCCAGATTCTGGCACAAATTCCTCTATGATATTGGCGTAGTTCCCACAAAGGAACCCTATGCAATGCGCACAAGCCACGGTATGATCCTTGGCGAAGGCGGAATAAAGATGAGTAAATCCAAGGGTAACGTTGTAAATCCCGATGATATCGTAAGAGATTATGGCGCTGATACAATGCGTCTTTATGAGATGTTTATCGGCGATTTTGAGAAACCTGCTACTTGGAGTTCGCAGTCCATCAAGGGTTGCCGTCGTTTCCTCGAGAGAGTTTGGGGACTTCAGGATATGCTCGTTGATGGTAACGAATATTCTAAGGAACTCGAGTGCTCGATGCATCGTACTATCAAGAAGGTGAACGGCGATATCGAAGAACTTAAGTGCAATACTGCAATTGCCGCTATGATGACCCTGCTTAACGAAATGTATGACAAGGGTAGCATCAACAAGGCTGAGATGAGAGACCTGCTCATTATGCTCAATCCCTTTGCTCCTCATATTACTGAGGAAATGTGGGAGGTTTGTGGCTACGAGGGAATGCTCCACGAACAGAAGTGGGTCACCTTCGATGAGGACAAGTGCATACTCAACGAGATAGAGATTGCTGTTCAGATCAATGGTAAGGTCAAGTCCAGAGTGACAGTTCCTGTCGATTGCTCTGACGCAGACGCTATCGCTGCTGCAAAGGCAGACGACAAAGTTGCTGCAGACATTGACGGCAAGACTATTATCAAAGAGATTTACGTAAAAGGAAAGCTCGTAAATATCGTCGCTAAATAAACTAAAGGTGTGACCGAAAGGCCACACCTTTTTATATTTTGAACTTAGCAGAATTCTTTTTGTTCACACCTAAGACGCCACCGATAATACCTGTTATTAATACCACAACAGCTTTTATTATAGCTATTGTTCCAAAACCTTGCGGTTCAATACTCAGGTTTAGGAGTAGTAGAGTCAAAAATATCACAAGTGAAATACAGAGCCCTATAAAAAAGCCTTTTTTCCCAAAACTTTTTGTCCCGATAAACGAGCCGATTAGTGTCGAAAATCCGAGAATTACGATGCTGATAGGCATTGTTAGGGGAAAGGGTAGGTCTATTTTTGTCAAAATTAGAGAGAAGATAAAAAGTAAAATGCCTGATGACAAAATTGAAACGATGCTGCCTGTTAGTATTGGCTTGATATAGTCATAGAGTGTATAGTCATTTTCGTGCATAAAAAACCACCTCAATAATCTATATTGAGGTGGTTTCAAATTTAGTACAAATTATTCAGCAGGAGCATCGTGAACAGTGAGATTTTCCTGAACTGCCCATTTTGCAATTCTGACTTTACTGCGGTCTGCGCCGGTTTCGATAACAAGTACATCCTCTTTGATGTTTGTTACGATACCCATAATACCGCCGATTGTAACGATTTCGTCGCCGATTTCAATGTTGGAACGCATCTTCTGAACTTCTTTTTCCTTTTTTCTCTGGGGACGGATGAGGAAGAAATAGAATGCCACAAAAACAAGGATCATAGGTGCAATAGAGAGAAGCATAGAAAGAAAACCGCCTTGAGGAGCACCTTCAACGGCAGATGAAGTGTCAGCGACACTTGCAGTTAAAAGAAACAAATTCATAATTTTGACCTCCGTTTGATATTACCATATTATTATACATAATTTTTGCAGTAAATACAAGGGAAAAAAGAATTTTATTTACTGAGAAATCTTTTGTGAGCTTCTCTGAGTTCTTCTGCTGTGTCCTCGGGTCTTGTGGGGTTACAATGAGCCCAAACACCGGTTTCACTCGAAGCGTTGAATTTTTGTTTGTCAGCGCTTCTCATAGGCGGGAAGAATTCAATATGGAAGTGGTAGTAGTCAGAAACATCCTCTTCTGTGTTTACGGGTGCATTGTGCATACACATCATATAGGGGAAGTTATAATCAAACAAGCTATCGAGCATACCGACTGTTTCTCTGAGAATAGAAGCAAGAGAACGTCTTTCTTCGGGAGTAAACTGAGAAATGTTGTTCTTGTGCTCGTTAGAGAATATGTAAACACCGTAAGGATATTCGGTAAAGAAGGGGAGAAATACTGTGAAATGTTCGTTGGAGAAGATGATTCTTTTTTCAAACTTCTTTTCCTCTTTGAGCATATCACAGAAGATACAGTTTTCTTTTTCCTCCTTGTATTCCTTTGCAGATTCGAGCTCGAGCTCAATCTTCTTAGGAATGAAGGAATAACCGTAAATCTGTCCGTGGGGATGGGGCATTGTAACACCTACCACGTTGCCTCTGTTTTCAAAGATGAAAACGTATTTGATATTCTCGTCTTCACTAATAGCATCAAAACGTTCACACCAAAGGTCAACAAGCTTTGTAATGTGGTCGACAGAAAGTTCGGGAAGTGTTGTTGTGTGTCCGGGGGAATAGAGAACAACCTCACACTTTCCATAGGAGGGTTTTACCTTGAAGAAGTCGTTTGCAACGTCATCGGGCTCAGAGGGGTTCTGAGAGAGTGCAGGAAAGTCGTTATCATATTTGTATACGTCATAATTGTCGGGTACTTTTCCGGAACCGGGACAGAAGGGGCACCAATCCTTTGGCATTTGAGGTCTGTTCTGTCTGTTTGATGCTATCATTACCCAGTCTTTTGTGAAGGGGTGCCATCTAAGCTCAGCCATAATTCAAATCTCCTTATTCTTCTACTTTTGTTCCGCCTACAGGACGGATGTTGAGGATGTGGCAGGTTCCGTTGCCGAAAATGCCTTCTATTGTCGTTTTATACTCTTCGAGCATATCGTTGGGTACGAAAGCTTGTATAGTTCCTGCAAATCCACCGCCGTGTACTCTCCAAGCACCCTTTCCTTTGAGGAGTTTTTCAGATACTGCAAGAGCGAGAGAAAGTCCCTGCTCAGTGGGGTTCTTACAGGTATAAACGTTTTGGTTGTACATAAACGAAGAATTACCGGATTCAATTACAAGACGTTTGAATTCATCAAAATCGCCATTGTTGAGAGCTTCAGCTTCAAGCTGTGCGCGTTTGTTGTCTTCAAAGAAGTGGACAGCTCTGAGTGCAGCTCTGTCGCTAAGCTCTTTTCTTATATCACCGAGCTTTGCATAAAAGTCTTTTTCGCAAATATCCCTGAGAACGTCTTTGCCGAGATGCTTTGCAACGCCTGTCATATCGGAGGGTACAGCGCCATACTCATCGGTAAGGTCTGCGTGGTTTCCGCCTGTGTCAATGATGCAGAGTGCGTGGTTGGAAGAAGCAAAGTCAAACTCAACCTTGTTGATTATCGGATTTTTAGGATCATTAAAGTCGATTGCAACAAAGCCTCCTACAGAAGAAGCCATTTGATCCATAAGTCCGCTGGGTTTACCGAAATATACGTTTTCTGCGAACTGTCCTATCTGCGCAATTTCTACTGCACTGATTTTTGCATCGTTGAATACGTAGCTAAGTATTGTACCGACCAGCACCTCAAATGCGGCGGAAGAGGAAAGACCCGAGCCTTTGAGTACGTTTGAGGTTGTATATGCATCGAAACCGCCGATGTTATATCCAAGGTCCTTGAAACGAGCCACGACACCTCTGATGAGGGAAGCTGCACGATTTTTTTCAGACTTCTTGACACCAAGATCGTTGATGTCGATAGTGTCCATATTATAGCCCTTGGACTTGATACGGATAACGTTGTCATTATTTTTTGCTACAACGGCTATTACATCAAGATTTACACTCGCCGCCAAAACACAACCGTGCTGATGGTCGGTGTGGTTTCCGCCAACCTCGGTACGTCCGGGGGCAGAGAAAAAGCTGATACCGTCTGTTGTTTTAAAGAGATTTACAAACTCATCAACAGCATCGCAGTATCTTTGACTCTGTGCTTTGATTACCGTTGTGCTATCGGAATAGAGCTTTGAGAATGTTTTGTCAAATGCACCTGACAAAAGTTTCTCTTTTGCTGAAATTGCGGTATACATACAAAATCCTCCTTGGAATTTTTCTACTTAATTATAGAATACAGCAAAACACAAGTTAATTCAACATATTTTTTATGCTCTTATATGGATTATTGTATCATTCTTGTTGTTTTTTTCGTTTTAATATGTTATACTTAATCTGTTTTGCGAAGGAGGTGCGAAGTGAAGGATTTTAAATACTCTTTTAAATCTAACGTCAGGGAGAATCTTGGCTTGACTGTGTACAATAGCGGAATTCAACAATGTCCGCCAATGTACTGCTGGGGTCCTGCTATTCGCGACCACTTTTTGATCCATTATATTATGTCAGGCGAAGGAACCTTTACCGTTGATACAAGAACCTATAAGCTCAGAGCCGGACAGTTCTTTATAATATATCCTTCGCAGGCTGTCAGCTACTATGCTGACGAGTATGACCCGTGGGAATATGCTTGGGTTGGCTTCAATGGTATCGAGGCTGAACGACTTTTGCAGATGACGGATTTTTCCAGAGAAAATCCTATAATATCATACAACGACAACACGAAGCTTCGAGAACATCTTCTTGATATTTATAACTCCAGTGGAAGCGCTGCCTTTAATGAAAGCAAAATGACAGGATATCTTTATCTGTTTCTTTCATCGCTTATCAGTATGTCAGAAACTTCAAAGCGTAGCAGTTACGGAAATCCCGCATATATCGAAAAGGCGCTAAGGTTTATTCAATATAACTACTCCAACGATATTAGTGTAGAGGATATCGCTACAAGCGTGGGACTCAGCAGGAGTCACCTGCACCGTATTTTTGTGCAGAATCTTTCTGTTTCTCCCAATGAGTTTTTGACGAAGTTTAGAATCAACAAGGCGTGTTCGCTTCTCAAAAACAGCGAGCTGTCTATAAACAGTATCGCAAACTCTGTTGGATTCAGTGACCCGCTTTATTTTTCGCGTGTGTTCAAAAAGGTGAAGGGAACACCGCCAAGTCAGTACATATCATCACAGAAACAAGAAAAAACACAAGAGGTGCAAAATGAATTTTTTACTTGAGGCTAAAGTTCAAAACGATGTTATCGGAAGCTTTATAAATAGGGCATACCAATACATATCGTCAAACTTCATAGGAATTATCAATGCTTTGTTGATTGTTGTGCTGGGATATGCAATCACAAAACTTCTCTGCACAATAGTTAAAAAGATTTTAAAAAGAAGCAAGGTTCCCACTGTAGCACACTCTATTTTCGTTACTATCTTGAAAATAGCGCTCTATGCGCTAGTCCTTTTAATTGCAGCCGCTTCGCTTGGAATTGATATTACCGGCGCTGTTGCAATTGTCAGCGTAGTCAGCCTTGCCGTTTCGCTTGCTGTGCAGGATACTCTAAAGAACTTTACGGGTGGAATGCAGATAATTGCTACGAAACCGTTTAATACAGGGGACTACATCACTGTTGACGGTTCTACTACGGCTTCGGGAACAGTTCGAGAGATAGGAGTGGTATACACACTTCTTGTAACACCGGACAACCGTCATGTATATATACCTAACAGCCAGATGGCGACAGCTACAATAACAAACTTCTCATCCGAGAACAAACGCAGACTTGACCTTACTTTCTCGATTAGTTATGAAAGTGACGTTGAAAAGGCAAAGCAAATCATTGAAACTACGATTGAAAACAACCTATACGTGCTTCATAATGAGGCTCGCGTTGTACGAGTTTCAATGCTTTCCGCTAACTCTGTAGACATAGCCGTTCGCGTTTGGGTACACAGAGATAACTATTGGCAGCTAAACTTCGATATGCTCGAGCAAATCAAGGCTGAATTTGACAAAGAGGGAATAACAATTCCATATCCACAGCTTGTTGTTACACAGAAAAAAGACGAAAACAAATAATTTTCCAAAAAGTGTAAAAAGGTGTTGACAAGCATAGTTTATTGAGGTATAATGTTATTACCTCTAAAAGGGTCTATTTTTTTGCGTAAATTTCAAACGCTTCTTTTATGAGGGAGGCAAAATTAATCCGAAAATCAGGAGGTGCCGATATGAGGGTTAAGATTACATTAGCTTGCTCTGAATGCAAACAGCGTAATTACAACACAATGAAGAACAAGAAGAATGATCCTGACAGACTCGAGATGAATAAGTATTGTCGTTTCTGCAGGAAGCACACACTTCACAAGGAAACAAAGTAAGAAAGGCGGAAATGTTGTGGCAGAAGCAAATAAAGAAGCAAAAGGCTTCAAAAAATTCTTTTCCAGCATCGGACGTCTTTTCAGAGACCTGAAGAGTGAGTTCAAAAAGATTGTTTGGCCGTCTAAGAAGCAGGTTATCAACAATACTCTTATTGTTATAGCTGCAATCTTGGTAATCGGCGCATTCATCTGGGGACTCGACGCGCTTCTTTCTCTGATCGTTTCCGCTTTGGCTAATCTTTAAGCTGAAGCCTGATTGCAAAAATTCGCAAGCGGGAGGTAGCTTATGGCTGAAACAGCTAAATGGTATGTCGTTCACACCTATTCTGCATATGAGAATAAGGTAGCGACAAACATCGAAAAGGTTGTCGAGAACAGAAAACTTCACGATCTTATCCACGCGGTTAAGATTCCTACCGAGGTAGTTACTGAAGTTGGTCCTGATAACAAGATGCGTGAAGTGGAACGCAAACTTTTCCCGGGATATGTGCTGGTGAAAATGGTTATGACTGACGAGTCTTGGTATGCTGTTAGAAATATTCGCGGCGTGACTGGATTTGTAGGTCCTGACAATAAACCCGAACCATTAACCGAAGAAGAGATTGCTTCATTGGGTGTCGATCGTAAGGAATCCGATGCCGACGATCAAAAGATGATCGAAGTAAACTATTCTGTTGGCGATATGGTTTCTATTGTAGCAGGTCCCCTTATGGGATTTACTGGTACTGTAGAAAGCATTGACACAGAAAACAACTGCGTTAACGTTACTGTTTCTATGTTCGGTAGAGATACCTCTGTTGAACTTGAACTTGCACAGGTGCAGTTGGCTGATTAGACACAGACTCTTAGAGGACAAGTCGCTTTATGCGATATGAGCGGTTCAATTTTGAGCAGTTGAGTCGCTTGTGGGAGGAGCAGCAAAAGTTGTTCCGCCATTTACCACATAATTTTGGAGGTGCAGTTAATGGCTCAGAAAGTTACGGGCTTTATAAAGCTCCAGATCCCTGCCGGAAAAGCAACACCGGCTCCGCCTGTTGGACCTGCTCTTGGTCAGCACGGCGTAAATATTATGGCGTTTACAAAGGAATTTAATGAGCGTACTAAGAACGATATGGGTCTTATTATCCCTGTTGTTATTACAGTATATGCCGATCGTTCCTTCACCTTTGTAACAAAGACACCCCCCGCATCCGTTCTTATCAAGAAAGCTTGTAAGATTGAAAGCGGTTCCGGTGTACCGAACAAGACAAAGGTTGCTAAGATTACCAGAGAGCAATTGAAACAAATCGCAGAAACAAAGATGCCTGACCTTAATGCAGCAGACGTTGAAGCAGCAATGAGTATGGTTGCCGGAACAGCTCGCAGCATGGGTGTCACTGTAGAAGAGTAATAAAGCTCTCGGGTGGGAGGAAATTCCGCTAATACCACTCAAATAGGAGGAACTATTAATGAAACACGGTAAGAAATATTTGGATAGTGCCAAAATTGTTGACCGTACCAAACTTTATGAAACAAACGAAGGTCTTGACCTTTGCATAAAGACATCTAAAGCAAAGTTCGATGAAACAATCGAGGCTCACATCAGACTCGGCGTTGACTCTCGTCACGCTGATCAGCAGGTTCGTGGTGCAGTTGTACTTCCCAACGGAACCGGTAAAAAAGTAAGAGTTATGGTATTTGCAAAGGGCGACAATGTACAGGCTGCTCTTGATGCAGGTGCTGAGTATGCAGGCGGTGACGAGTTCGTTTCCAAGATCCAGAACGAAGGCTTTATGGATTTCGACGTTGTTATCGCAAGCCCCGATATGATGGGCGGTGTTGGAGGTCTCGGTAAGGTTCTCGGTCCTCGCGGACTTATGCCTAACCCCAAGGCTGGTACAGTTACTCCCGATGTTGCTCGTGCAGTAACAGAGGCTAAAGCTGGTAAGATTGAGTATCGTCTTGACAAGACAAACATCATCCACTGTCCTATCGGTAAGGCTTCCTTTGGCGTAGAGAAGCTCGCTGAGAACTTTGATACTCTGCTTCAGGCTATCGCTAAGGCAAAGCCCGCTGCTGCAAAGGGTCAGTATATCAAGTCTTGCGTAGTAACACCTACAATGGGCCCTGGTATTAAGATTAACACAACAAAATACATCTCTATGTAATTTTGCTGTTGACTTTTGCAAGTCAGTATGCTATAATTTATAAGCTGTCATTTCTAAGACAGCAGGTGCATTTGTTTAAAAAGGTTTTTGCCTTGCCTGCCGAGAAATGTGCATAACAAAGTTATTATGCTTTATGTATGCTCTTTCTGCGGTATTGGTACGGCAGAAAGAGCATTTTTCGTTATATTAGTTCGGGAGGTGAACTAAATTGCCAAGTGAAAAGGTTTTGCAATCTAAGAAAGAAGTAGTAGCAGAGCTCAAGGAAAAGCTTACTAACGCTGTTTCCTGCGTAGTTGTTGATTACAAGGGTATCAACGTTGCTGATGATACAAAGCTCCGTAAGGATCTTCGTGAGGCTGATGTTGATTATTTCGTAGTAAAGAACACATTGCTCAGATTTGCTGCTAAAGAAGCTGGTTTTGAGGGAATCATTCCTTCTCTCGAAGGAACAACCGCTGTTGCTATCTCTAACAACGATCAGGTAGCTCCCGCAAGAATCATTTCTAAGTACGTAGACACTCACAAGGATTCCACATTCTGCATCAAGACAGGTTTTGTTGATGGAGAGGTTATGGATTCCGCAAAGCTCACAGCACTCGGAAAACTTCCTTCCAAGGATGTACTCGTTGCTATGGTGCTCGGTGGCCTTCAGGCTACAATCTCTGGATTTGCTCGTGCTATCAACGCTGTTGCTGAGAAGCAGGGCGCAACAACAGAGGCGTAAAACTTACTAAAAGAAATTTAAAAACATAACATTTGGAGGTAAATTACAATGGCTTCAGAGAAAGTATTGAAATTAGTTGAAGATGTAAAGGCTCTTACAGTATTAGAGCTTAGCGAACTCGTAAAGGCAATCGAAGAGGAATTTGGCGTATCCGCTGCTGCCCCCGTAGCTGTAGCTGCAGCAGGCGCTGCTGCTCCCGCTGCTGAGGAGAAGACAGAGTTTGATGTTGTTCTCGCAGAGGTTGGCGCAAACAAGATGGCAGTTATCAAGGCTGTTAAGGAAGCAACAGGTCTCGGACTCAAAGAGGCTAAGGAACTCGTTGACAACGCTCCTAAGACCATCAAGGAAGCTGCTTCTAAGGCTGAGGCTGATGAGCTCAAGGCTAAGATTGAAGAAGCTGGCGCAAAGGTTGAGCTTAAGTAATTCGATTTTAAACAAGCTATAGTGATGGGGTATGATTTTCATACCCCATCATTAAACATATGTGCCCGTAGCTCAGCTGGATAGAGCGTCAGACTCCGACTCTGAAGGCCGCTGGTTCGACTCCAGTCGGGCACACCACGAAAAATCCGCGCGTGTACGTGCGGATTTTTTCTCTTGAGTATTGTTGGGTGTTGAAAAACAACCCTATGTATGATATAATAAACCCAATAAAACTCGGAATCCAATCGCAGTTGTTAGTGTTGTGTGATAAGTTGGGTGGCGTTAAATTTTATGAAATTAAATCTCAATCAAATCAAAGAAATTACTATCGGTGCTGTTCGTGTTGAGGAAGAAAACGGACTAATTAACTTATATAGATTTACTAAGGAACAAGAGGATTTGTATAAGGCGAGAAGTCAAGACTTTTATATGAAGACCTTTTCTACAGCGGGAATTAGACTTCTGTTTAGGACAAACAGCAAAAGTCTTTATTTGAAGGTTGTAACAGAGCAGGGAAGCTCTCGTACATATTTTTCTCTAGACGTTTTTTGTGACGGAAAACCGGTCGGCTTTATTGATAATTTTTCTAATGTTGTTTTGGCACACTCTTATACGAAAATTCAACTTCCGTTCGGCGAATTTTCAAAGGAATTTCAACTTGGCGACGGAATAAAAACTGTGTGTATTTATATGCCGTGGTCAGCAAAAACCTCAATAAAAGAAATGATTGTTGATGACGATGCTTTTACCGAAGCAATAAAGCCCCAAAAGAAGCTTCTTGCATTTGGCGACTCAATAACGCAAGGCTATGATGGTCTTCGTTCTTCAAATCGCTATGTTGCTAAGCTTGCAGATGAATTTGGACTCGAAGAGATAAACAAAGGAATCGGAGGCGAAGTCTTTTTCGCAGAATTTGCAAAGCTAAAAGAGCCTTTTGTTCCTGATTATATAACCGTTGCATATGGCACAAATGACTGGAATCGTAAAGAATTTAACACCTTCGAGATAAATTGTAGAGGCTTTTTTGAGAATTTGTCTTTGAATTATCCTGACGCAAAAATATTTGCAATCACTCCCATATGGAGAAAGGATATGCACGAGGAAAGAGCATTCGGCGAATTCAAAAAAGTTGACGAATACATAAGAAGCGTGGCGAAAGATTTTAAAAACATAACGGTAATCAGCGGATTTGATTTTGTACCTAAGGAAGAAAGTCTGTTTGCAGATATGCGATTACATCCTAATGATAAAGGGTTTGAGCACTATTTTAATAGCTTGTATGATAAAATCAAATCAGAAATTTGAATATAGTTACAAATAAAGGTGGTGAACCTGTTGGATTATAAGGAAATATTTGACTTGGTCGAAAAAACAAGCAAGGAATATATTCCTGTTTGGGAAGATGTATGCAACATCGAAAGCCCGACAGATTTTAAAGAAGGCGTCGATAATGTTGGAAAATACTTTGCAGATTTGGCTGAAAAACACGGATGGCAGGTTGAATTCTGCAAGCAGGATAAAGTGGGAGACGTTGTTTGCATAACAATGAACCCCGAATCTTCGGGGCAGGCTGTAACCTTTTCAGGTCATATGGATACGGTGTATCCGATAGGAAGCTTTGGAGAGACACCTGTCAAGATTAGCGACGGAATGATTTACGGTCCGGGAGTCGCAGATTGTAAAGGCGGAGTTGTTGCAGGATTTCTCGCTATGGACGTTTTGCAAAAGCTCGGGTTTAAATCAAGACCGGTAAAGCTTTTGCTCCAGAGTGACGAGGAAAACGGAAGCAAATTCAGCCAAAAGGCTACGATAAACTACATATGCGAAAAAGCAAAGGATTCTGTAGCCTTCATAAATTTGGAGCAACACACACGTGGTGAAGCTTGTTTGCAACGAAAGGGAATAATAACCTTTGAGTTTATTGTAGAGGGACAAGAATCACATTCTTCAAGATGCGCTGTTTCGGGTGCAAATGCAATTGCAGAGGCGGCTCACAAAATAATCGAGATCGAAAAGATCAAAGATGACGAAGGTATAACCTGCTGTTGCAGTGTCATAAAAGGCGGTACAGTTGTGAACACTGTACCGGGAAGCTGTGAATTCAAAGTAAATGTCCGCTTTGCAACCGCTGAGCAGGAAGCCTGGATTCGCGAGTTTATGCAAAATATTGCGGATACGGTATACGTTGAAGGCTGTAAAACACAGTTGAAGATATCATCCTATCGCACGTCGATGCAATATACTACCAAAAACGGAGAGCTTCTAAAAAAGATTAACGAATGTCTTGAAAAAGCTGAGTTGCCACAGCTTACTGCAAGTAAGCGTACGGGCGGTTCCGATGCTGCTGATGTCTCGGCTTTTGGCATTCCATGTGTTGATTCATTGGGTGTTGTAGGCGGATATATTCATTCGCCAAAAGAAACGGCTTATATAGATTCTCTTGCAGAATCTGCAAAAAGATTAGTATGGGTGGTAAAAAATATATGAAATTTATTGTTGATCACGACTTACATATTCATTCTCAAATTTCAACCTGCTCGCGTGACCCCGAACAGAATAATGAAAGAATTCTGCAGTACGCGATAGACAACGGTTTTAATACTATATGCTTGACAGACCATTTGTGGGACAGCGATGTCGAAGGTGCTGATTGCTGGTACAAGCCGCAGAACTATGAGCATATCGTACAGGCAAAACCTCTTCCTCAGACAGAGGGCGTGCGCTTTCTTTTTGGCTGTGAAGTTGAGCTTGACAAGCATTTTACTTTGGGTTTATCTCCCGAGAAGTACGACCTGTTTGATTTTATAATCATTCCTACTACTCATTTGCATATGAAGGGTATGACTATATCCGAGGAAGATGCCGCAATTCCCGCAGGCAGAGCAAAGGTGTGGCTACAGCGCTTGGATGCGGTTTTAAATATGGATCTGCCTTTTAAAAAGGTTGGAATTGCACACCTTACTACCACTTTGATTGCTCCGACCAAGGAAGAATATTGGCAGGCAATGGAGATGTTGCCCGAAGACGAGCTTGTCAGACTTTTCACAAAAGCGGCAAAATTGGGCGTTGGAATAGAACTCAACGCTACCAGCCTGCATTTCGCCGACGAAGAAGCAGACAAGGCTCTCAGAGTCTTTAAAATCGCAAAGCAGTGCGGTTGTAAGTTCTACTGCGGAAGCGACGCGCATCATCCTGAAAGATTCGAAGTAGTAATACCTCGTTTGGAAAGAGTTGTCGACTTCTTAGGATTAACGGAGGACGATAAGTTTAGAATATAAGGGAGGAAAACAATGTTTATTTGGAATATTATAGTTTCGTTGTTTACCAACTTTAATGACTATGGATTACCACATATTCCACTTTTTATCATTTTGTTTTTAACCACGCTTTTCTTGCAATTTTTCGCGCTTTTCAAAGGGAAGGAAATCGTTAAATTCCTACCGATAATTATCTCTGTTGCACTTTGCGTTCTTTTAGAAATATCCGCTTGGGTATTTATGAAATCCTATGTTTCGCTTCTCATCGTTGTTGCTCTAACATACGCTGTTGTAGCGACTATAGGTACAATTCTCGGATTGGTGTTTTTTCACCCTTTGTTTCTCACTTTTAAAAAATAAACTCAGGAAGTAATATAATGCCGTTTTTACCGATTACAAAAAAAGAAATGCTCGACAGAGGATGGGAAGAAGCAGATTTCGTGCTTGTTACGGGAGATGCCTACGTTGACCACCCTTCGTTCGGTACTGCCATAATATCCCGTGTGCTCGAAAATGCGGGGTATCGAGTCTGCATAGTTTCTCAACCGAGGTCTGATGCTGATTTTACAGTCTTTGGAAGACCTCGCCTTGCCTTTCTTGTAAACGGTGGCAATATTGATTCAATGGTTGCGCACTATACGGCCGCAAAAAAGCCCCGTAGTGACGATGCTTATACACCAGGGGGAAAGGCGGGAAAACGCCCTGATCGAGCTACAATAGTCTATTCTCAGCGTCTCAGAAAGCTTTTTGGTGATGTACCGATAGCAATCGGCGGACTCGAAGCTTCGCTTCGCAGATTTGCACACTATGATTATTGGGATGATAAAGTGCGTCCGTCTATTTTGATTGATTCCGATGCAGACCTTTTGATGTACGGAATGGGCGAGAAGCACATCGTCGAAATTGCAGACAGATTAAATAGCGGTGAAGAAATATCTTCACTCACTGATATTCGCGGCACCTGTTATAAGGTTAAAACCCGCGACTATAAACCAATGCCTGTAAAGGAATGCCCGAGCTTTGAGGCGGTTTCACAGCCAACTGAGATGGGAAAACGCAAATATGCCGAATCTTGCAAGATTCAACAGCAAGAGCACGACGCTGTCAGAGGAAAGACCGTTATTCAGCGCCACGGTGATACTATAGTCGTACAGGTTCCTCCGATGGCGCCATTAACTACCGATGAGATGGACAAAGTATATTCTTTGCCTTTTATGCGAAACTATCATCCATCCTATGAAGCCTTGGGAGGAGTTCCCGGCATTGAAGAGGTGAAGTTTTCGATAATTCACAACCGTGGATGTTATGGTGCTTGTAACTTTTGTTCTCTCGCTTACCATCAGGGAAGACAAATTTCCTGCAGAAGCCACGAGTCTGTTATAGATGAAGCAAAAATCATCACAGAAATGCCTGATTTCAAAGGATATATCCACGATGTCGGTGGTCCTACTGCTAACTTTAGAGCCCCATCTTGTGACGGACAGTTGAAGAAAGGACTTTGCGCGGACAAAAAGTGCCTTGCGCCCTCGATGTGTCCCGCAGTAAAGGTTGACCATAGCGATTATCTCTCGCTTTTACGCAAACTCAGAAAGCTTCCAAAAATCAAAAAAGTGTTTATCCGTTCCGGAATTAGATTTGACTATTTAATTGCGGATGAGGACGAAACCTTCTTCAAAGAGCTTGTCGAACATCACGTTAGCGGACAACTCAAGGTTGCACCCGAGCACTGTTCAACAAATGTACTCAAGCGTATGGGTAAACCTCCCGTAGAGGTGTACAACCGCTTTAAAAAACGTTTTTATGAGATCACTGAAAAAGTGGGTAAAAAACAGTATCTCGTACCGTATTTGATGTCTTCGCATCCCGGAAGCACTATCAATGACGCGATTGAACTGTCTTTATTCCTCAAAAAAGAGGGAATGAGACCCGAACAGGTGCAGGATTTTTATCCAACACCGGGAACTGTATCCACATGTATGTTTTACACGGGACTAGATCCATACACGATGGAAACTGTTTACGTCCCGAGAACCCCACGCGAAAAAGCAGAGCAAAGAGCACTTTTGCAATACTTTAGACCCGAGAATAAAAAAATTGTTCTAGAAGCCTTGAAAAAGGCTGGTAGAACTGATTTGATTGGTACGGGCAAGAATTGTCTTGTTGCACCAGACCCTGTACAAAAACAGCAAAATTTCAACCGTACAAAGCCTAGTAAAAAACAAACGTATAAAAAGAAAAGATAAAGCGCTCTTTTGAGTGCTTTATTTTTTGCATTTTTGGGCACAATACTATCGAGAAAGGAAGGATTTTATGATAGAACAAGATACAATAAGACTTTTGCGTGAATGTGATGCAGGTATAAAAATGGGTGTATCATCCATTGATGATGTGGTCGACTACGTAAGCTCCGATAATCTTCAAAAGCTTTTGAGAAAATGCAGAAATGAACACGAGGAACTAAATACAGAAATCCAACAACTCCTAGGAAAGTATGAGGACGAGGGAAAAGACCCAAATCCGATTGCAAAAGGTATGTCTTGGATGAAAACCAATATGAAGCTTGTGATGAACGAATCTGACGGGACAATCGCAGACCTGATGACCGACGGATGCAATATGGGTGTCAAATCTCTGAATATGTATCTTAACAAGTACAAGGCGGCAGACGAAGTTTCGAAGGATATAACAAAAAGACTCATAAACCTAGAAGAAAAGCTAGCAGTAGATATCAGAGGGTATCTATAAAAATTTCCCGTTCGCAAGAAAGGCGGACGGGATTTTTGTTGAATTTTGGGTTTGCTTGTGATACAATATGAGGGTATTATGTCATATTAGAGGCGAAAACAATGAAGCAAAATAACAGTTTTATAAAAGGTGTTGTCGACGGACTTCCAATCTGCTTTGGATATCTGTCGGTAGCATTTGCGTTTGGAATATTTGCGGTTGGAAAGGGCTTTTCAATTTTAGAAGCACTTTTTATCTCAATGTCGAACGTTACTTCCGCAGGTCAACAAGCTGCAATTCCAATTATAGCTTCGGGCGGAACATTCATAGAACTAGCTGTGGCACAGCTTGTTATAAACCTCAGATATGCTTTGATGTCGGTTTCTTTGTCGCAAAAGCTCGATTCAAATGTCAGACTTTTTGATAGATTTGTCATTTCTTTTGTCAACACCGACGAGGTTTTTGCCGTTGCATCATCAAACGACGGAACTGTTGGCAGAAACTACCTCTACGGACTGATTTTGACTCCATATTTGGGTTGGAGTTTGGGAACGTTACTCGGTGCCAGTGCGGGAAACATTCTTCCAGCGGCGATAATTTCTGCGCTTGGTATTGCGATATATGGAATGTTTGTTGCTATTGTTGTTCCGCAAACAAAGAAAAACAAGGCGACAGCCTTCTGCGTCCTCACAGCAATAGTCTTGAGCTGTGCTTTTGAATATATACCTCTTTTAAAAACAGTGCCAAGCGGTTTTGCAATAATAATATGTGCCGTTGTTGCGAGCGCGATTTTTGCAATTGTAGCTCCGATAGGAGAGGAGGGTACTGCTAATGCCTAATTTTTGGTTGTATCTTCTTACTATGGCGGGGATTACCTATCTGATAAGAATGCTTCCGCTAGTTCTAATCAAAAAGAAGATAAAAAACAAATTCGTTCTCTCTTTCTTGTATTACATACCATATGCGGTTCTTAGCGTTATGACGATACCTGCCATCTTCACTTCGACCTCATATGTGGTCGCGGCTGTGGCAGGTTTTGCGATAGCAATGCTACTTTCATATTTTGAAAAAAGTTTAGTAGTAGTCGCCGCAAGTTCCTGTGCAGTTGTATATTTAGTCGAGTTGATAATTAGAATATGTTAAAAAACAAACCGACCTATATGGTCGGTTTGTTTTTGTTATGACAGTAGTTTAAGAAGTCTCCCAATACCTTTTCGTACCTTTCGGTGTCCTTCATAAAGCTCAATCCGTGTCCTGCATCTGCAAAGGTTTCGAGCTTTACAAGACTTGGGTTTGCGTTGTATATTTCTCGGCTCATTTCGCAGGGTACAAATCGGTCATCTTCGCCGTGAATTATCAGAATTGGCACAGTGGCTTTTTTACCACATTCTGTTGCGGTTACAGACTTCAAATTGATGTCTGCAAAAAGTCTCGCACCCAGCATCAGAAAAGGATATGCGAGCTTTGGAGATATGCCAATATCACGTTGACAGACGGTGTTAATAATATCAAACGGAGAGGAAAACGGACAGTCGGTAACGATACCTTTTACGTTTTTTGGAAGCTCCAAGTCTGATGCCATTAAAACAGTAGCAGAGCCCATCGAAACACCTGACAAAATTATCGACAAATCATCTCCAAATCTGTCAAGGGCAAAACCTATCCAACTGAGAACATCAAATCGCTCTTTAATTCCAAAACAGATGGTATTTCCATCGCTGTTTCCGTGTCCTCTCTGGTCGACAATAAGAGCGTTGAAGCCAAGTTTTTCTGCCAAAACGGCATTGCCGCAAAAATCTCTGAATGCGCTTCCTTTATATCCGTGAAACTGTATGTGCAAGGGTGCTCCGTCTTTGTAATGGTAGTATCTGGCAAAGAGCTTCAATCCGTCGTATGATGTTATTTCTACAGTTTCAAAAGGGGTTTTATGCATAATATCAACGAGTGCGTTCGTTTTTTCTCTGAACTCATCGTATTGTGAATTGTCGGGTAGCTTTAAGAGATTTGATTTTTCTTTTGTAGGATTGTGAAAAGCTTTTAGATAGGTTATATACGAAACGGCAAGAACGACAGCCGCAACGCATAGAATAACTATTATAAATGTCATTTTTGCCTCCGTGAAAGATAATATATATATTTTAACTTTCTGATTTATAAAAGTCAACTTTACACTAAAGAAAAAGTGTGGCATAATATAATTAACAAACAAAAGCGAGGTTTATTATGACGATTAATGACATTCTATCAAAATGTGACCACACGATTCTTTCACAGACAGCTACTTGGGAAGATGTAAAGGCTATCTGTGATGACGGGATGAAATATAATTTGGCTTCTGTCTGCATACCGCCTTGCTATGTCAAAAAGGCAAAGGAATATGTGGGAGAACGCCTCAAAATATGTACTGTAGTCGGCTTTCCGAACGGATATAATACAACCGCTGTAAAATGCTTTGAAACGGCAGAGGCTATAAAAAACGGTGCAGACGAGATTGATATGGTCATCAACATCGGTGAGCTCCGCGCAAAAAATTATGGTTTCGTCCTCGAGGATATAAAAGCAGTAAAAGAT
Source organism: Oscillospiraceae bacterium (assembly GCA_045536425.1). Taxonomy (GTDB): domain Bacteria; phylum Bacillota; class Clostridia; order Oscillospirales; family Ruminococcaceae; genus UBA11540. The sequence continues at coordinate 162,653 of JAZSNN010000015.1, read as the reverse complement.
ACCTGCAAAAATACATTGTTGAAGGTAATTATCGAAACCTGTCTTTTGACCGATGAAGAAAAGGCTAAGATGTGCGAAATTGTCACCGAAAGCGGTGCAGAATATATAAAAACCTCGACGGGATTTTCAACTGCAGGTGCCACAAAAGAAGACGTGGCCTTGTTTGCAAAGCACGTTGGAAAGGACGTCAAAATAAAGGCGGCAGGTGGTATATCAACCGTCTGTGATGCCGAAGATTTTATAAACCTTGGAGCCTCAAGGCTCGGTACAAGTAGAGTTGTAAGAATTGTAAAGGAAGGGGAACAAAAATGAGCATACCAACTCCACATATAACTGCCAAAAAGGGCGATTTTGCAAAAACTATTCTAATGCCCGGTGACCCTTTGAGAGCAAAATTTATTGCAGAAAACTTCCTTGAAGATGCAGTGCTTGTAAACGAAGTTCGCGGAATAAACGGCTATACAGGCTACTATAAAGGTAAAAGAGTTTCTGTTATGGCTTCGGGAATGGGTCAGCCTTCGATTGGTATTTACTCCTATGAGCTCTTCAACTTTTATGATGTTGACAACATCATCCGCGTAGGCTCTTGCGGAAGCTTTGACAAAGATTTGCACGTTCGCGATATTATAATCGCAATGGGTGCTTGTACAAACGGAAACTATGCTGCACAGTACAAGCTTCCCGGAACGTTTTGTCCTATCGCAGACTTCGATTTGGTCAAGAAAGCGGTAGAACTTTGTGAGCAAAAGGGAGTCAATTACAAAGTTGGAAACATCCTTTCTTCTGATATGTTCTATGATGATGCAAATTCCGGTATGGAGTGGGCGAAAATGGGCGTTTTGGGTGTCGAAATGGAATCTGCGGCGCTCTATTGCAATGCAGCAAGAGCAGGTAAAAAAGCCCTTTGCATCTGCACTGTCAGTGATTCTTTTGTTTACCCACAGGAAAACACAACTGCAGAGGAAAGACAAAATTCCTTTACCAAAATGATGGAAATAGCACTCGAAATTGCTTGAGGTGAAATATGCCGAAAAGAGTATTTTTGATAGTCTTAGACAGTGTTGGAATAGGCGAGATGCCCGATGCTCACAGATGGGGCGATGAGGGCAGTAACACCTTGAAAGCAATTAAAACCAGCAAGTTTTTCAACTGCCCAACCCTAGAAAAACTCGGTTTTTTCAATATTGAAGGTGTTGGCGGGGGAGTTGAAGCCCCTCTGGCAAGTTTTGCCCGTATGTGTGAGCGTTCAAACGGAAAAGATACGACAGTCGGTCATTGGGAGATAGCAGGTCTGGTGTCTGAAAATCCGCTACCAACCTTTCCAAACGGATTTCCAAAAGAGCTTATGGAAGGATTTGAAAATGCTGTCGGCAGAAAAGTGGTATGCAACAAACCATACTCGGGCACTGACGTGATAAGAGATTATGGCGAGGAGCATATAAAAACCGGAAACCTTATTGTGTATACCTCGGCAGACAGTGTTTTCCAAGTAGCAGCTCACGAAGATGTAGTGCCAATCGAAGAACTATATTCTATCTGCGAAACCGCTCGCGAAATGCTTATTGGCGAATATGCTGTTGGGCGCGTCATCGCACGTCCTTTTAAAGGTGAACATCCTTTTGTACGAACTTCGAATCGACACGATTTTTCACTTGCTCCTTTTGGCGATACTATGCTTGATTTGCTCTCTAAAAGCGGTTTTGAGGCCGTTTCTGTGGGTAAAATTAACGATATCTTCGCAGGGAAGGGAATAACTAAAGCCTTTCACACTAAAAACAACTCTGATGGTATGAAGATTACAAACGAAATTTCTCACACAGATTTTGAGGGATTGTGTTTTGTGAACCTGGTGGATTTTGATTCTGTATACGGTCATCGAAACGATATTGATGGATATGCAAAAGCATTAAGCCAATTCGACATTGAACTAGGCAACCTACTTGATAACCTTAGAGATGACGATTTGTTGATAATAACTGCTGACCACGGCTGTGACCCATCTACACCGTCTACCGACCACTCCAGAGAGTATACGCCTATGCTTGTTTTGGGTAATAGAATAAAAGAAGGAATAGACCTTAAAACACGAGAATCGTTTGCAGACATCTCTGCTACTATCCTCGAATATTTTGGGGTAGATAAAGGAGAAACTGCGGGAAAGAGTTTCTTGAAGGAAATTTTAAAAGAGGAGGAATAAGTGTGTATACTAAACTTATTGAAAAGGCGGAACAAGCCCGAAAAAGCGCTTATGCTCCATATTCAAAATTCAGTGTAGGAGCAGCTCTTCTCACAAAAAGCGGTAATGTATATACCGGATGCAACATTGAAAATGCAAGCTTTTCTCCAACAAACTGTGCGGAAAGAACAGCATTTTTCAAAGCTGTGAGCGAAGGTGAAAGAGAGTTTGAAGCCATAGCTGTTGTTGGCGGAAAAATAGGGGAAGAAAGCGAATTCTGTGCCCCTTGCGGAGTATGCCGTCAGGTTTTGCTTGAATTCTGCTCTCCTGATTTTAAGATTGTCCTAAAAGACAAAGAAAGAGAAAAGATATATTTATTATCAGAACTTATACCTGCCGCTTTTGACAGTAAAATGTTATAAGAACCTCACCCACCAGCGCATTGAAAATGCGGGTGGGTACCCGAGAACCTTGTTGTTTCACAATAAAAAAAGACGACCGTAAAATCGGTCGTCTTTTTTTGGTGAGCCACTGGGGATTCGAACCCCAGACCCTTTGATTAAAAGTCAAATGCTCTGCCAGCTGAGCTAGTGGCTCAAGTGCGTTCAAAAAGAACGCTTGTATATTATATCAACTTATTATTACAAAGTCAAGGGTTTTTTGGGTTTTCTTAGAACTTTTTTTACTTAAAATCTCTCAATCAAATCGGCAGTTAGCTACAACTTCGATATTGGCGGTATAGTTTTCATACCAATCGGTATAAGTTATTGTAAAATTTGGAAATTTGTTTTCAAGACGTTCGGAAAAACCGAAAATATCACATTTCTGCTTTGTAAATACTTTGTGGATTACTTTTTTCGTTTCTTGTTCTATGAGAGAATTAGCCAAGCTTAAAATTTTTTCCTCTTCGTTTAGGTCTAGTTCTTTTGTTGGATGAGCGAGTTCTACTGATATATTTATTTTGAAAACCGGAGTTTTATTGACTACAAGAGTTTTTACAGTCGTTTCGCAACGCTTAGTTTCTATATCATAGTCTTCTAAGCTGATTATGCTTCCTTTGATATTTGCGTTGTACCACTGTAATCCGCGGGTTTGTTCGCTTGAAAGTATATCAACCAGAGCCCCGTCTTTAAACAGAACACTACCTGCTATTTCGAAATGTTTTTCTTCGGTTATACGTCCAAAAGGAAGAACAAAGCTTTTTGTGCTGCTTTGACCCATAGCAACAGCTTTATAAAGCTTATATTCACAGCCAGCGCCAAGTTGCAGTGAATTTTCTGTTATCTTTAGCATATTTTGCGGATTTATTTCACTGTCTTCATTCTTGAATGCTATTATTTCTTCCGCATTTTCAGCCACGAAAACACAGATATCAGCTTTTGTCTGTGGGTCAGCGTCAAAGTATTTCAAAATAGTCCAGACATCATTTTCTGCGGCACTTTCACCAATCACAACTATATTGTTGTGACCCAGGTACAACTTTTTGCTTATCTTTGAATTTATTCCTGCTATTGCCGAGGAAATGCTTTTTGCGGTGTGTTTTACAAACGAAGTTTGACTGGTTTCAGCATTATTGGATTCGGGATAATAATACGCTACCGAAATTGTATAGTTTCCGTCAAAATTGTCGATTCCTATCGCTTCCACGATGGCGCGCTCCGATAATTGCACACTTGGAAGGCAAGAGGAAAGAAAAATAAATATCAAAAAAACAAGGACAAGACTAAGTCTTTTCATAATTTTTCCGCCCTTTCAGTAAGAGAACTATCGGTAGTATCACCAAAAGTAGAAATAAAGCGATTCCTGAAGAGATATAGAATTTTATATATTCGTGGAAAACGGGCTTTACTGATGCAACAAAAGACAGAACGAGAGAAGCTAAAGAACAAAAGAAAAGAGAGTGTTTTTTTGCTTTTTTGTGCAGAACAGTGTCGAGAACGTTCTTTGACAGCAAAAGATAGTACGTGGTTTTAATAAACGCTACAAAAACCCACACGCACATATAGACTATGTCAAGACGCTTTATAATCGAAAATTCTGCTGTGGTAGCAGTGTTATAATATGGGTACTCATTTCCTTGTGCATAGTTTCCAAGAACGCCATAAACGCAAAAAACAATTATTATAACAACGATTAGTGATGCTACATTCCAAAAAGTAAAACATTTGGTGTGTTTTCTGTTTATTAGAGGGGCAATTAGAACTGCAGTTATCAGTCCTGTATTCGAAAAAAGACCCTGTATGCCGGTTTTTAGTATTGTTTTTGTATCTTTCAGGGAAACTGTGCCCAGGTTCATGAGTTCAACGTTTCCTACAACGGCAAAAAGTATTATTAAAACCGATATTGAAACTAATACGAACGCGACGTTTGCAAATCTTCCTAGGGCTTCTATGCCTAAAAATGCCCCGTATGAAGCGGCAAAAATCAGCAAAGCGATTATGACAATGGAAGAAGAATCTTCGAATACAGATTTTGACAGAAAGTCTTCAAATGTAGCTGTTGTGGATACTGTTACCGCAAGTAAAACACTAAGAAGCAGAAGAGAAACTACATACGAAAACGCACCTAAACCATCACGAGATAACTCAATTAAAGAATGGTATCCGTATTTTTTACAAAGTAGAAAAAAGGGGAGAATAATCAAAAAATTTAAAGCAGTACCAAGCACAAAAGAAAGAATTGTAGAAAAGCCACTGAGTTCACTTGTCGAAAAAGCTACGGTCGAAAATATCTGCGAAACTGTCAATACCGACATGGCTTCTATCCAGGAAACCTGAGCATTAGTATTACTGTTCATAAAATCAACCCTTTTTTCTATTTACATCGGAGCCTGGTGTGTTTTGAATCGAAAAACTTTGTTTAGACAATCGTTTAAAGCTTGCGCGTATCAAAACATCACGCATTTGATATAAGCTTATTGGTGTTATGGGTGCCGTTACGGGAACACCAAAGCTCTTTTTGGTGCAAAGGTTCATACCTACCACCGAAAGTCCGAGCATTATTCCTAAAAGTCCCCAGATCCCGCCTAGAAAAATGAAAGTGAAGCGAAGTATTGTTACGGATTCATAGAGAGAAGGAACAACAAAAGCGCTTATTGCTGTAAGGGCCACGACCATTACCATTGGTGAACCTATTATCCCCGCAGTTACAGCCGCATCGCCAATTACGAGTGCTCCCACAATGCTCACAGCGTGTCCAATCGTCTTTGGCAATCGAAGCCCCGCCTCGCGCATAATCTCATATAAAAGGAAAATTATCAACGCTTCCGCAAAGATGGGAAACGGAGTGTTTTGCTCGGAAGAAGCAACGTTATATAAAAGCGTGTGAGGAAAAAGCGCAGGGTGAAATTGTGAAATTGCAACATACAAACCGGGCAGAAGTATTGAAAAGAAGAAGGACAGATACTTCAACCAACGTATAAAGGTGGCATAATAGGGTCTGTGTGTATAATCGTCGAGTGTTTGAAAATTTTCTATGAACAGATAGGGTAGAATAAGTGCAAACGGTGTTGAGTCTACAAGGATTGCGATTCTGCCTTCAGCAATTTTTGCGCTGAGCACATCCGGTCGTTCGGTTATTCCGATTTGCGAAAACACCGACGCTGGCTTTGTTTCAAGAAAAGGGACAAGGTAGGTGGAATCCAGTATTATTTCAAGGTCGATTTTTTTCAGTTTTTCTTTTAACTCGGCCAGTATTTCCTTTGATACCTTGTCTGTTAAATAGCACAAGCAATAGTCGGTTTTGCTTTTTGTACCTACCGTGCCCAATTCAAATTTTAGAGTGGGTGATTTTATTCGTCGTCTAACCATTGTGATGTTAATTCGCAATGGTTCAACAAACCCTTCACGCGAACCGCGAACGTTCACTTCGGTCGAAGGCTCGGATATTCCACGGAAATTGAATCCTTGCATTCCCATAGAAACCGCAGAGGGAATACCGTCTATAATTAGTATTACGAAGCCTGACATCATAAAGCGAAATACGTCTTCGTAGGTGTAAATGACACTTTGGTCGGCAGCAAGCGCCCATCGGTTTTCAACCCAATCTAAAAGAGCGTTGGGGGTTTTCTCCTCCAAATTTAGCGCACACAACGGCTCTATAAGTATTTCTGCCATTGTTTGTATATTTACCATACCTTCGCACATTACAAGACCGACTTTAATACCTGAAACTGAAATTTCTCTAACCAAAAGGTCAGAAGACGAAGCCATTTTTTCACGTATTGTTTCGATGTTTGTACTTAGATTGTTCTGAAGATAAGATTTCTTTTCCTTGTTTGACACATCTTTCTTCCTTTCGTGTTTCTAAGGCTTAGTTTTTTCAAAAAGTCATTTAAATATACTAAGAGCCTGTGCTTTTTGGCACAGGCTCCGGTTGGATTATTCTGTTTTTTCGAATATTATCGAATAGTAATCATTCTCTAAAACTTTCGCAGAATAGGTGAATTTTGCTTTTACAATCTTGTTTATTCGATTTATATAATTTTCGTCAATTGGCTCATCGGTCAGCTGAATGACTTCATCTGTTTCAGGATTGTACATTGCCTTATCGGTTATCCAGCTTCTGTTAGCGAAGATTACAAGCGGGTCGGAGTCGGAAAATACGTCCTTTCCCATCAAAAGACGAGAGTCATACTCAAGACCCATAAGGTTTGAAATTGTGGGAAGAATGTCGAGGCTTGAGCAAGGTTTGTCAACAACCTGAGGAGTCATACCTTTCGCATATATGATAAACTGACTCTTATAAATCTCGTAGTTTTCTTCCACGGTGTGTCCTGCAAGGGAGTCTAGTCCTTCCTTTGTAAGTCCGTATGGATAGTGGTCGGGAGCGATTACGATAAGCGTCTTATCAGCGACACCGGCTTCTTCAAGGCGGTTGAGCAGAAGCTCCATTGACCTGTCAAACTCTATGTTACAAGCGAGATATGCCCGGCACTCTTCTGCGAGGGGAAGATCTTTTACAAACGACTTGTTTTTGCTTGCCATTGAGTTTCCAATGAACGTGTAGTTCATATGTCCGCTGACAGTGAGATAATAAACGTGAAACGGCTCGTCATTTACAAATGAGTCGGTGGTTTTCTCAACCATTTCAAGATCGGATTCCGGCCAGCTTCCTTTAACCTCAAGTCCGTTTCCGCGGGCAATGTAGGTGTATCCCAAGTTTGGATGCGACTCATCGCGGTTGTAGAAACTAAACGTATGGTTATGGTAGGCTAAGGTTTTGTAGCCGAGTTTTCTGAACTGGTTTCCCAAAGTGAAAGGAAGATAGTTTTCTCCGGAACGTGACATACTCCAAACGCCAGATTTTGGAATCAACCCTTGAAGGTTAACGTATTCACCGTCGAGTGTACTCACACCCCAACTGGGGTTGTAGAAGTTTTTGAAGGAAATACCTTCGTTTACCATTTTGTAAAGCGTCGGGGTTAGATTTTCATCAATTATATAAGGTGAAAAGCTTTCGGCAGTTACGAAAATCAGGTTGTATCCCTCATAGAGACCTGTCATCTCGTTTTTCATCGTATATTCGCACGAACTAAAATATTCGTGAATCTTTTTCAAGCTCGAGTCATCACAATCTTCAATCAAACTCTCAAAATCGATATCGAGAATATTTGGAGTGTAAACGATAGGTTGTATTGCAGGTGTGTCTTCGCTTGAAGTGTTGGAAGAAACGTCTCCTTCGAGAGAAGATGTATCATCAGAGCTTTCGTCGGGGAACTCTATGATATCGGGTTCGCCAAAAACAAGTCGTTGAGCATCAATTCTAAAGGTTGTCATAAGTCCCAGACGGTCTGCTGATTGGTTTAGGGAAGAGGTTTGAAAATATAGGTCGTATGGTGAAAAGATTCCTCTTCCGGTAAAAAAGGTACAACAAATAGCTAGTATTTGAACCGCCACGCAACAAGCTGCAGAATAAAGAGGAACATCTGTGTATCGTTCAAAGAAGTCTTTACGCTTTATAACCAAGACAATGATTATTACTAACGGTAAAAACAGGGCCAAGAATGGCACAATTGTGCTTAGAATCGTTTGCATAGTTTCAAACACAAAATCCGTTGCCTGACCCGCTCTAGTCAAGGAAAACACCGTGTAAAAGGTTTTGAATATCTGATAGTAAATGAGTTGAGATGCATAGAAAACCAAAAGCGCAGAAACTGATACTATAGAAACAATTCTGTTTGCCAAATTTGAAAACAGGTGGCTGAGAGCAAAAAGAATGAGAGCAACAGGTAACGAAAACAAAAATATGTAAAGAAGTCCAATGCCAAAAAACTCTTTTGAAGATGAAATTCGTATTATTATCTCGGAAAAAAGAATGGTTACATAATAAAAAATAAGCAAAGCAAAAGAGCCCAATTTAATATTGGGGGATTTAAATAACTTTAACTCTGTATTCTTAGGTTGATTCTGCATCTTAAAGGACCTCTTTTATAAAAATTAAAGATTTCTAACTAACTTTACCACACACTCCACGTGATTCGTGCGGGGGAACATATCGTGGGGGATGACGGTGTCTGCTTTGTATCCGAGTTCAGCGAATACCGAAAGGTCTCGCGCCAAGGTGGCGCTGTCGCAGGAAATCATAACGATTCGCTCGGGATTCATAGAGACCACGGTTTCAATAACAGTGCGGTCGCAACCTTTTCTTGGTGGGTCGAGGACAACCACAGTGGGTGAAATGCCTTCCGCGTGCAATTGTTTTACTGCAGTTTTTGCATCTGCACAGATAAATCTTGCGTTTCTTATACCATTGTTGGCGGCGTTCTTATTGGCGTTTTCGATTGCTTGAGGTATAATCTCAACACCAATAAGCGTTTTCACTTTATCCGCCATCGACAAACCGATAGAGCCCGTGCCACAGTATAGATCCAAAAGTATGTCGCTTGGCTTGAGGTCAGCGATTTCAGCAGCTTTTTTGTATATTTTTTCAGCAGTATTGTGGTTGACCTGATAGAAAGAAAGGGGAGATATGCTGAGCTTAACACCACAGAGAATGTCAGAAATTTCTTCCTCACCATATATAGTGATGTTTCTGTCGGAGAGTATTGCATTTCCGACAGTTTTGTTTATATTTATAGATATGCTTTTTACAGAAGGGAAGTTCTCTGTGATAAGTTTTACGATCTCATTTTGAAGAGGCAGACGGTCGGCATTTATTACAAAGCACACCATAATCTCATTTGAAACAGCGCCTTTTCGAAGGAAGATGTGCTTCAAAACCCCCGAATTTGTCTCTTCATTATATATAGAGTAGTCATTTCTTTGCAGAAAATCCTTCAAAACAGAGACGATCTCTGTGAAAACAGCAGGCTGAAGCATACAATCGGCACACTCTATTATTCTATGACTGTGCTTTGAAAAGAATCCAATTTGAATTTTACCGTTATTTTTTTGAACGGGGAATACTGCTTTATTTCTGTATCTTTCGGGGTAGTCACAGGGTACTACGGGCGTGACTTCAACATCAAGCTTTCCGATACGTTTCATATTAGAAGCTACGTATTCTCTTTTGTATTCGAGTTCCTTTTCATAGGTTATATGTCTGAAACAGCAGCCGCCACATCTAGAGTAGCAATCACAATCATTTTCACAACGGTTTTTGGAAAAAGTATTGATTTTGTTTATCTTACCAACCGCGTAGTTTTTTGTTACCTTTATTATATGAACATCAACATTGTCACCGATATCGGTCATAGGTACAAAAATTGCAAAGCCGTCAACCTTTCCAACTCCGTTGCCGTCGCTGGAAATGCCGGTGATGTCAATATTTACAATGTCGTTTTTCTTAATGTTCATCGGCGGCTCCTTTTTTAGATGTACAACTTATATTATATACCAAATTTCGAGGCAAGGCAACAAAAAAGACTCGGTTTTTCCGAGTCTTTTATTAATATTTTATAAATTATCTTATGAATGCATCGTGAATAGCCTGAACAGCTCTTTCGGAATCCTTGATGTCGATAAGTACAGAGATTTTGATTTCACTTGTAGAAATCATATTGATGTTGATGTGAGCATCGGAAAGAGCGCTGAACATCTTAGCCGCAACGCCGGGGTTTGATTGCATACCTGCACCAACGATTGAAACCTTCGCAATCTCGTCGTTGCAAGAAACCTTGGACTCAGGAACAACTTCCTGCATTACAGCAACTGCAACATCTTTGTTGTCCTTGGAAACAGTAAAGCTGATATCCTTTGTTTTATCGCGTCCGATAGACTGAAGAATAATATCAACGTCTACCTTCTTAGAAGCGAGAGCAGTGAATATTTTAGAAGCAATACCGGGATTGTCGGGAAGCTCCATAACAGATATGCGGGCAACATTCTTGTCGCTTGTTACGCCTTTGATAAGCATTTTTTCCACTTTGTTGACCTCCTTAACTTTTGTTCCGGGTACTCTTTCGAGACTCGAAACAACCTCAAGATTTACATTGTATTTTTTAGCCATTTCTACGGATCTGTTGTGCAATACCTGTGCGCCGAGAGAAGCAAGCTCGAGCATTTCGTCAAAGGTTATCTCGTTGAGCTTTTTAGCTCCGGTAACCTTTCTGGGATCTGCGGTGTAAACACCGTCAACGTCGGTATATATCTGACAGAGATCTGCTCTGAGAACAGCTGCGATTGCAACGGCACTTGTATCAGAACCGCCTCTGCCAAGAGTGGTTATATCGTCATAACGGTTGATTCCTTGGAATCCTGCTACGATAACGATGTTGTTTTTAGAAAGCTCGTTTTCGATTCTTTCAGCCTGAACGGTCTTGATTCTGGAAGCACCGTGGGTAGAATCGGTGTGGAAACCTGCCTGCCATCCTGTGAGGGATATTACTGGGAATCCAAGCTTTTCAATAGCCATAGCGAGAAGCGAAGCAGAAATCTGCTCACCGGAAGCGAGAAGGGCATCCATCTCTCTTTTTGAAGGAGAAGAGTTGATTTCCTTTGCTTTCTCAATAAGATCGTCTGTTGTGTCGCCCTGTGCAGATACAACTACAACAACACTGTTGCCTTTTGAATATGTTTCGGTTACTATTCGTGCAACGTTGAAAACTCTCTCAACGTTAGCAACAGAACTACCGCCGAATTTTTGTACAATAAGGCTCATTGTATTACCTCCTTGTTTTAATAAACCATTGTTCCGTTATTATCTATCGAAAGGATTTTGAGCTACCAACCATCAAGATTGAGAGCTTTAGTCCTTTTGTAGCACTATTCAAAGTGTTTGTAAGCCGAGGAAACGTCTATAATATCATATTCCTCCGTATAAATATTGTTGTATACCTCAAAAATCAAGGACTCTGATTTTTGAAAGTACACTAATATTGAGGTTAGCGAGTTTTGTCTCAATATCTGCAATTTCATTTTCAGTCATTGCTGCAGTAATGACCGTAAATTCGCTATTATCACCGAGCAAAATAGAAGACGTGTCGGAAACTACAGACTTGTAATCGTCGACAGAGCCTTTTAAACGAAGCATAAATGCAGAAGAAACCTTTTCTACGGGTTCCACAAAATCTGCACCGCAGTCTTTCCAGAAGAGAGAACGGTCGTTTGTTTTTGCTTTTGCGGCATCAATAATATCAGCAACAACTGCAGAAGCGGTGGGAAGCTTTCCTGCACCACGGCCATAGAAGACAACGTCGCCTATTGCGTTTCCGCGAACGAGAATTCCGTTGAATACGTCATCGATACTAGCAAGCTGGCTTTCTTTTTTGATAAGAGCAGGAGAAACCATAATAGATACTCTGCCGTTTTCTTCCTTTGCTCTTCCGATGAGCTTTATAACGTAGCCAAGCTTTCCTGCAACTTCAACATCACTAAGTGTTATCTCTGTTATACCAACAGTGTATACGGAATCGGGATAAACGTGTCTGCCAAAGGCTAGGGAAGCGAGAATACAGATTTTTCTACAAGCATCGTGACCCAAAACGTCAGCATCGGGATTGCGTTCTGCATATCCAAGCTCTTGAGCCATCTTTAGAGCGGCTGAAAAATCCATCTTTTCACGAATCATTTTTGTGAGTATAAAGTTAGTTGTTCCGTTTAGAATACCTGCGATTTCGGTGATTTTGTTGGCCGCAAGGCAAGAGTGAAGAGGACGGATTATCGGAATGCCTCCGCCTACACTTGCTTCGAAGAAAAAGTTAACTCCCTTTTCGCGGGCAATCTGTAAAAGTTCAGCACCTTTAGCGGCAACGAGCTCTTTGTTTGAAGTAACTACGCTTTTACCGTTTAACAGACAAGTTTTTACGTAGGTATACGCAGGCTCAATTCCGCCCATAACCTCTGCAACAATACTGATTTCATCATCATTTGCTATGAGGTTGAAATCCTTGATAAATTTATCGGAATAGGGAAGGTTATCAAAATCTCTAAGATCAAGAATATATTTTATTTCAAGGTTTTGTTCAGCTCTAGCGGAGATACTCTCGCGGTTTTGCATAATAACCTCTGCGACACCGCTGCCGACAACACCGTGACCCATAATTGCAATCTTTGTCATAAAAACCTCCTGTATTATATAGCACCGTTAGAATAAGTCTTGACACTAACGACGCCATCTATATCGCGCAACAAGTCCGAAATCGCTTCAACGTCATAGGTGACGTTAGCGGTTTTTACCGTTATAGTTACCGGGGCAACCATATCTATCGGAATGTTTTGGTTTATAGTTAGAATATTGGCTCCGATTTCGTACAGCTTTGCGATTACCGAAGAAAGCACTCCAACCTTGTCAAGCAAGTTTAGAGAAATAGTGGTTATAGAATCGGAAATCACGTCATCATAAACCTGAACAAAATCTTTATATTTATAAAAAGCACTTCTTGAAATGTTGACCAATCTTGCCGCGTCAGATGCGTTTTTTGCTTCGTGCTTTGCTAATAGCATCTTTGCTTCGCATACCTTTTGAAAAACAGGAGGCAATACCCGTGAATCTACCAAAAAATATGTGGTTTCCTTCATATAATCCACCCCTTGAACACAAGTGTGTTTAATATACATACAATTTTATCACTAAACTTAGTACTTTGCAACTGTAAAAACAACCAAAAATCCACCATTGTATTATTTAATTATTATGTAAAACAATAACATATAGTTTATAACTTTTAAAAGGGGTTTGTGAGAGTGGAAAAGAAAGCAAAGGTGCTGATTAATGCTCTGTATTTTTCACTTGTAATTTTTGTAGGCTACTTCGCTTTTAAATATGCTTTTATCTGGCTTCTGCCGTTTATATTTGGTTTTTTGTTTGCATCTGGTGTGAAAGGTATAAGCAATAGATTGTTCAAGAGTGCAAATATCAACGATAGAGTAGGGTGTATAACCGTTGTTCTTCTTATATACGCAGTATTGTTGGTCCTTGCCACTATTTTTGGTACTAGTTTGGTCGAAGAGACACAAGAACACCTATCAAGTCTTCCTGAAGTCTATGAAAAAACAATTATACCTGCCTTTGATATATTAAGTAAGTGGAGCGCAGGAACAATTAATGAACTTGCGCCCAGCGCTAGTATCTACAGTGAACATTTAATAAATATCTTCAAGGAAAATACGGGAAATATGCTCGTTTCCATGTCGGGAAAAGCGGTCGACTTTCTTGCAGGGTTGCTCAAGGGTATACCGTCAATTTTTATGTTCCTGTTCTTTTCTCTGATTTCTTCGTTGCTCATTATCTGGGATTATGACAAAATTCTTTCTTTCTTTTCAAAGCAACTTTCAGAAAAAACGAGGAATATAATCAGCAAAGTCAGGCAGATATTGTTTGACTCTGTTTTAAAGCTATTAAAGGCATATTTCATTTTGATGCTGATAACATTTGCGGAGCTTTTAGTTGGTTTTTTGATTTTGAGAGTAGAACAGCCTGTTATAAAAGCTATTGTTATTTCTCTTGCCGATTTTCTTCCGTTTATAGGAGTGAGCTTTGTATTGGTACCTTGGGTGATTTTATCGCTGGTTCAAAAAGACTTTTATACCGCAATAGGCTTGTCGGTTCTTCTCTTGGTGATAACTCTGATAAGGAACTTCTTGGAGCCAAAGATTGTAGGAAATCAAATAGGGTTGAGCCCAATAGTCTCTTTGATATGTTTTTACGTAGGGTTGAAGCTTTTTGGCTTTTGGGGAATAATAATTCTGCCGATGGTAGTTATATTGATAAAAAGTCTCAATGATGAGGGAATAATAAAACTGTGGAAATGAAAATTCCCCGATCGAATGATCGGGGAAAATTTTTACTCTTCGTCATCCTCGGGAGGATTTTCCCAGTTGTGCCAAACGTTTTGAACGTCGTCATTGTCTTCGAGCATCTCTAACAATCTGCCCATCTTTACCGAAATATCGGGATCGTCAATGCTCGTATAGGTCGAAGGAACCATTTCAGCCTCTGCGGAAATAATCTTATATCCCATTGCCTCTATTGCTGCAACTACAGAGGTTACATCGGAGGGCGCGGTGACAACTTCGATGGCATCTTCATCGAAATTAAAGTCGTCAGCACCGGCTTCCATAAAGTCTTCCATTGCCTTTTCTTCGTCTACGCCATCGGGGTCTACAACAATGATACCTTTTTCTGTAAACATAAAGGAAACGCAACCGGTAGTGCCGAGATTTCCTCCGAATTTATCAAAATAGTGTCTAACATCGCCAGCAGTACGGTTTCTGTTGTCGGTAAGTGTTTCTACTATTACAGCAACACCACAAGGACCGTAGCCCTCATAAACAACGCTTTCGTAATCAGCCTTGTCTTCAGAACTTGCTTTTTTGATTATTCTCTCAATGTTGTCATTAGGAACATTGTTAGCTTTAGCTTTAGCAATAAGTTCTTTAAGTTTGCTGTTTGAAGCAGGGTCAGAAGAACCGCCCTCTTTGATAGCAACTGCCATTTCGCGACCGATTTTAGTGAAAATCTTTGCCTTTTGGCTATCGGTTTTCTCCTTTTTACGCTTTATATTGTTCCACTTTGAATGTCCGGACATATAATCTTCCTTTCGATATAAGTTGACCTAGATAATTTTATCACAATATTCGTGGGTTTACAAGACTAAAATGCAATTAACAATTGATTTTTTAGTCAGAATATCTTATACTTAGTATAAAATATTGTATAAGGTGGCAATTTTATGAAGCTGGGTGTTTTCACGTGTGTTGTTAACAATCTCTCGTTTAAGGAAGCGTTGGACTACTTTAAATCTTTTGGTATACAGATGATAGAGATTGGATGCGGCGGATATCCCGGAAAGGCTCATTGTGACCCCGAGATTCTTCTCACAGATGATGCAAAGCTTGAAGAATTCAAAAAGACAATCGCTGATTCCTGTCTTGAAATTAGTGCCTTGAGCTGTCACGGAAACCCTATCCATCCAGATAAAGCCATTGCAGCTTCCTTTGATCACGATCTACGAAACTGTGTTCTCTTGGCTGAAAAGCTTGGAATTCACCAAATTAATACCTTCTCGGGCTGTGCGGGTGACTGTGCTGATTCAAAGTATCCAAACTGGGTTACTTGTCCTTGGCCCGATGATTTCTCAAAGATTCTTGATTGGCAGTGGAACGAAGTTTTGATTCCTTACTGGAAAGAGTTTGTGACCTTTGCAAAGGCTCACGGTGTAAATAAAATTGCATTTGAGCTACATCCCGGATTTATGGTTTATAACGTAAATACGATGCTCAGAATCCGCGAGGCTGTTGGCCCCGAGCTTGGTGCCAACCTAGACCTCAGCCATCTATGGTGGCAGGGAATGGACCCCGCTACAGTTATTCGTGCGCTTGGAGATGCGATATTCCATTTCCATGCAAAGGATACAAAGATTGATGCAATAAACACCGCAAGAAACGGTGTACTTGATACACAGCATTATGGCGATGAAATCAATCGTTCTTGGATTTTCAGAAGTGTTGGATACGGACACGACGTAAGTGTTTGGAAGGACGTTATCAGTAATCTGAGAATGGTTGGATATGATTACGCCATCAGCATAGAGCACGAGGATAGCCTTATGAGCCAAAACGAAGGCTTGAAGAAGGCTGTTGATTGTCTCAAGGAAGCCATCACTTTTGAGAACACAGGCGAGATGTGGTGGGCATAATTTTTTTCTCTGAAAGTAGCTATCAACCATACGTAGACAAGCATATGACTTATTCCGAAAAAACCTAGATGAGAAAATGGGGGTGTAGAAATGCTGAAAAAGTGCATATACGTTTTTTTGATTTCGATGCTTCCTGTTGTTGAGCTTCGTGGCGGAATGCCTGTTGCTATCGGAATGGAGCTTCCTTTTTGGCTGGCTTACTTAGTTTGCGTTTTAGGAAATATGCTGCCTGTCCCGTTTCTTATAATGTTTTCCAAAAGCATTTTTGGTTGGTTTGCCAAGCAAAAAGATGTCGAAACCGAAAGCAGAAGCTTTTTTGTGAGGTTATGGTACAAGTGTATAAACTTCGTAGGTAAGATACTCTTTAAAGTAAACAAGAGGGCTGATGAGAAAGCAAAGACCATTGGTACTTATGAGCTGCTTGGACTTTTTGTATTCGTAGCAATCCCTCTGCCCGGAACCGGTGCTTGGACAGGGGCTTTCATTGCCGCGATTTTAAGACTTAGGCTTGTGAAAGCAACGCTTGCAATTCTGGCGGGAGTAATGGCTAGTGGAATGATAATGGGACTCATATCTCACGGTGTTTTCAGTTTTTTCGGAATATAAATTTTAATGCGGTTCTGTAAAACAGAACCGCATTTTTATCTGAAGTTATTGCCGTCTTCGTCAGTAAGAGAAAGACGAGTTATCTTTTTGGCGTACACCGTATTATCAACCGAAGCGAAGAAGGCGTTTAAAAGAAGAGCAGGATTAATGCTCTGCAAAATACTTGCCTTGAAGCGTGCTGAAACCCGCAAGCAGTCGTCGGAAGCCTTTGTACTGTGCACCAATATAAAAGGTTTTATGTCAATATCTATCATACCTTTTTTTGTCTTTTTGGCAACTACTATTTCATCTCGTGCTATAAATTCCCAAAATCTGTCTGCGATATCAGAAGGTGAGACGGTTTCACTAGCTAGCAAGAGCTCATATTCTGCAAAAGCAATTTTATCAGGTTTCATTATGGGAGCAGCCACGTCTGTAATCTCAAAGCCTTCCGGTAAAACCTTAGAAAGACGCGTTTTTATTTCTTCAAAGGAAACGGATTCGTCAACTTTGATATCCATAGATTCACAAAGACTTTGGTGACCCAAAGAAATCGGAAGAGGAAAAGTTATGTACAAATGTGGGTTAAATCCCTCGGTGTACCAAACGGGAAGACCGCTTCTTTTAATATTTCTTTGCATACACCTGTTGACATCAAGATGCGAAATATATTTTGCTCTACCGGTTTTTGTGTAGAAGATGCGAACGTTAATGTTCAAAACAAGCACCTCCTAAAAATTTGTTAGCGCCACAACCAGAGCAGTTAGCACGACAGTGAGCCGTGGTTTCTGCAAGGTGTGCTTTTTTGTTTTCCTTTACGAGAAAACTCTTTGTAACGCCGTGATAGATGTGATCCCAAGGGGTAATTTCGTCAAACGGTCGAACGCGGTTTGCATAGAATGCAGAATCAAGTCCACATTCGGTGATGGTTTCCATCCACGCATCATAGTTAAAATGCTCGGCCCAACTGTCAAATTTACATCCTTTTTTCCACGCCTTGTAGATAACCTCGCCACAACGGCGGTCACCACGGGCAAAGAAGCCTTCTAGTGAGCTTGTGGTGGCATCGTGCATCTTGAGAGATATTTTCTTTGTCTTTATACAGCTTGCCAAATATTCGCGCTTTTCTTTGAGCTGAAGCATTGTGTCCTGTGCTTCAAACTGAAAAGGGGTGTGAGGCTTTGGAACAAAACAGGAAACGCTGACCGTTACGTTTACACCTTTGCCCTTAGGCTTGTTGGGTAGGGAATAGAAAAGGTCAACGATTTTCTGAGAAAGATTTGCAATCCCTTCAAGATCTTCTTTTGTTTCGGTTGGAAGACCCATCATAAAATACAGCTTTACAGAGCAATATCCGCCTTCAAAGGCAGTTTTGCAGGTAGCAAGAATCTCTTCTTCGGTAATGTTTTTGTTGATTACGTCGCGGAGTCTTTGTGTACCTGCCTCTGCAGCAAATGTGAGTCCGCCTTTACGCACACGCGCAATTTTCTCGAGAAGTTCGGGAGAAAAGTTATCGATACGCAGTGAAGGAAGAGACAAGCTAACCTTGTTGTCATCGCTCCAAGAAAGAACTTTGTCAAGCAAGGGCTCCAACTCGGAATAGTCGC
The DNA here is from genome assembly GCA_045536425.1 of Oscillospiraceae bacterium. GTDB lineage: Bacteria > Bacillota > Clostridia > Oscillospirales > Ruminococcaceae > UBA11540. Next base: position 144,208 of record JAZSNN010000015.1, on the reverse strand, counting down.
TTGTACTGAGAGAGGACAAAGAAATTTCTTCATATCCTGTGCTTTGGCAAAGGTCATATGCATTTTTGTCTAGGGTATCCGAGTGTTTTTCGCGAAGCGGACGATAAATAAATCCTGCTTGACAGAAACGGCATCCGCGAATACATCCACGCATTACTTCGACCATAGCTCTGTCAAAAACAATATCAACGTAGGGAACAACAAAGTTTTCGGGATAGTAGACGCTGTCCAAATCCTTGATAATACGCTTTGAAACAACAGCAGGAGCGTTTTCGTGATTGGGAACTACGCTTTTTATTGTGTTATCATCGTTATAAGAAACATCATACAGACTAGGAACGTAAATTCCGCCTATTTTTGCAGCGAGTTTCAAGAACTCGCTTTTTTTCATACCTTTGTTTTTGCAATCGAGGTATAGGTCACAAAGCTCGAGAATCATATCCTCGCCTTCGCCAATCATAAAAAGATCGACGAAATCACAGAGAGGCTCTGGATTGCAGGCGCAGGGACCTCCGGCAACAACGAGGTTTTTAAGCTCGTCATTACGATCACAACAACGTACGGGAATTCCGCCGAGGTCTAGCATGTTTAAGATGTTTGTATAACTAAGCTCATATTGAAGAGTAAAGCCGATGATGTCAAAGTCAGTGAGAGGGTCTAAACTCTCGAGACCGTAGAGCTTAATATCGTTTTTGCGCATTAAGTCTTCCATATCGGTTTCGGGCGCAAAAACTCTTTCACACCAAAAATTCTCGCGGTTATTTAAAACTCCATAGAGAATTTTCATACCTAGGTGAGACATACCAACTTCGTAGGTATCAGGAAAACAGAAGGCAAATCTAAGATCCACCTTCTCCTTTTCTTTTGTTATACTGTTGAGTTCTCCGCCTATGTAACGGGCGGGTTTTTGAACAGAACTGAGTAGCTTTTCAAGCTTTGCTTTAGACATCGGTTTTAGTTCCTTTATTTGTTGTTGATTATATCCAGTATTATATCCTGAAGGATTTTCGGGTTGCCCTGACCCTTTGAAGCGCGCATACATTGACCGACCAGGAATCCAATAACGTTGGTTTTTCCGTTTTTGTAGTCATCTACAGTCTTCGGGTTAGCATCTATTATGCTCTGCGCAAGTTCTTTGAGGGCAGAGGTGTCACTGATCTGTGCAAGTCCCTTTTCTTTTACTACGTCATCTGCGGTCTTGTCCTCGAACATAATAGCTTCGATGATAGTTTTACCTGCAGTGTTTGAGATAGTACCTTTTTCAATAAGACTAACCATATCACAAATCTTTTCGGCTGAGAGTTTTGTGTCGGAAAGAGTGATATTTCTTTCGTTGAGGATTCGGGATATATCACCGAGAATCCAGTTAGCAATACTCTTAGGCTGACATTTGTTGAGATTTGTGCACTCTTCAAAGAGAACAGCTTTTTCTATATTCTCGGTGAGAAGGTTTGCATCAAACAAAGGCAGACCAAAATCGTTCATATAACGAAGAGTCTTCTTGTTAGGAAGCTCAGGTAAAGAATTTTTGAGCTTCTCTACATAGTCTTCCTCAAGCACGATGGTAGTGAGATCGGGTTCGGGGAAATAGCGATAGTCCTGAGCATCCTCTTTTGAGCGCATCAAAAAGCTCATTCCCTTTGCATCGTCCCAACGGCGAGTCTGCTGTTCAACAACGCCACCGTTGTCAAGAATTTCCGCTTGACGTTTTATCTCATATTCGATAGCACGAACAGCACCGCTGAAGGAGTTAACGTTCTTCATTTCACAGCGAGTACCGAATTTTGTACTGCCTTTGGGCATGATGGATACGTTTACGTCGCAACGAAGAGAACCTTCCTGCATCTTACAGTCGGAAACGTCGATGTATTGAAGAATGGATTTTAGAGTTTCGAGATATGCCTTTGCTTCCTCGGAGCTTCTCATATCAGGCTCTGAAACGATTTCAATAAGCGGAACACCACAACGGTTATAGTCTGCAAGTGAACCCGCAAAACTTTCGTCGTGGAGAAGCTTTCCTGCATCCTCTTCAATATGAATACGAGTTACACCGATTCTCTTTTGTGTTCCGTTTTCATCCATAATAACGTCTATATATCCGTTTTCGCACAAAGGAATATCAAACTGAGAAATCTGGTATGCTTTCGGGAGGTCAGGATAGAAATAGTTTTTTCTATCCTGTTTGCTTATTCTGTTTATATAACAGTTGAAAGCGTGTCCTGCTTTCACCGCATATTCCACAACCTTTTTATTGAGAGAGGGAAGCGCACCGGGCATACCTGTGCACACAGGGCAACATTTTGTGTTTACTTCTGCGCCAAAGGTGTTTTCGCAGGAACAGTATATTTTAGTTTTTGTAGAGAGCTCGGCGTGTACTTCAAGGCCGATAACAACATCATAATTCATAGAACTTCACCTCAACCGACAATTTCTTCATAGGAGTTTGCAGTATTAAAGAGCACCTGCTCGCCAAACTTAGGAGCAATAAGCTGCATACCTATCGGGAGATTTTCGTTATCAAATCCGCAGGGAAGGGAAATAGCGGGAAGACCTGCAATATTTACAGTAACGGTACAGATGTCGGAAGCGTACATTTCAAGAGGATTTCCGACCTTTTCACCAATTTTAAATGCAGTATTTGGAGAGGTGGGGGTAAGAATAACGTCACATTTTTTGAATGCTTCGTTAAACTCGTCTGTAATCATATTTTGCAGCAACTTTCCACGCTTGTAATAAGCGTCAAAATATCCCGAAGAAAGTACGAATGTACCGAGCATAATTCTTCTCTTAACTTCAGCACCAAAGCCTTCGCTGCGGGTCATTTCATACATCTCAGCAAGCGTAGAATAGTTTTCACTTCGATATCCGTACTTAACACCGTCAAATCTTGCTAGGTTTGAAGAAGCTTCGGCAGAAGAAATGATATAGTACGCAGAAAGAGCATATTCTGTGCTGGGAAGCGAGATATCAATCAAGGTTGCACCGTTTTGCTCGTACAATTTAGCCGCAGCAAGAACCTTTTCCTTTATCAAGGGATTTACACCATCGCCAAAATATTCCTTTGGAATACCGATTCTAAGACCTTTAACGTTATTTTCTATAGCATTGAAGTGATTGTGATAGCTACGATTTGCACTTGTGGAATCCATCGAATCATAACCGCAGATGGCATCATACAGCATAGCAACGTCTTTGGTGTTTTTTGCCATAGGACCGATTTGGTCAAGTGAAGAAGCAAATGCAATAAGACCATATCTTGAAACGGAAGAATAGGTGGGCTTTAGACCTACAATTCCACAGTAGGAAGCAGGTTGTCTGATAGAACCGCCTGTATCGGAGCCAAGTGCGAAGATACATTCACCTGCAGCTACCGCTGCGGCAGAACCACCGGAAGAACCACCGGGGACTCTTGTAATATCGCAGGGGTTTTTGGTCTTTTTGAAATAGGAGTTTTCGGTAGAAGACCCCATTGCAAACTCGTCCATATTGAGTTTACCTGTAACTATAACACCTGCAGATTCGAGCTTGTCCATAACGGTTGCGTTGTAAGGAGGGACAAAGTTATAAAGCATCTTTGAAGCGCAGGTTGTGGGGAGATTTTTTGTGACAATATTATCCTTAATACCTGTTGGTATACCTGCAATATTTGACAAGGTTTTTCCCTTTACGCGCTTTTCGTCAATCTTTTTGGCAGTTTCTATTGCCTTGTCCTTTGAAAGAGTGATATAAGCCTCTATTTCAGGCTCTTTTTCGTCAATTCTTTTAAACACACTCTCAGTCAATTCTAGAGAGGAAATTTCTTTCTTTTCGAGCATCGAAGACAGTTCGTGCGCTGATTTATTGTAAAGTTCCATATCTTTCCTCCTGTTATTCAACAACCTTGGGCACGACTATACATCCTGCCTGTGATTGAGGAACGTTTTTGAGCATTTCTGTTCGCGGAAGGGAAGACTTTACCTCATCTTCGCGCAGAATCATTCTGTTATTTGGATCGGGTTTTAGGTCGGTTACGGATATATCTGGCATTTTTTCTACCATGCCGATAATGTCGCCCATTTCTCTTTCTAGCTTTTCAGCTTCGCTTTCTTCAAAACGAAGATTTGAAAGCTTTGCAAGGTGTTTGATGTCAATCTTCACAACTATTCCTCCAATTGTATTTCAGCCATTTTAATTAGCTCTTCTTCGGTTATAACTTTTATGCCTAGCGAGTTTGCTTTTGTGAGCTTTGAACCTGCATCTTCACCGGCAACTACATAATCGGTTTTTGAAGAAACGCTCGACGAAACCTTTCCTCCGCAGCGAATAACCAGCTTTTCTGCTTCACTTCTTGACATCGTTGGGAATTTTCCCGTCAAAACAAAGGTAAACCCAGAAAGAGTAGAACCTGTTTCGGTGGTTTGCGATGTCATATTTACTCCCGAAGTTTTAAATTTTTCAATCAACTTTCGAGAGTTTTCGTCCGAGAAGTACTCGACAACGCTTTCTGCCATTATTTCTCCAAAACCTTCGATGGCAATTATATCATCTTTTGTCGCGTTGAGCAAGTCGTCAATTGATTTAAATTCAGATGCTAAAAGTTCAGCAGCTTTTTTGCCGATATTTCGAATTCCAAGTCCAAATACGAGACACGAAAAGTCGTTGGTTTTGGATTTTTCAATAGCGTTGATGAGGTTTTGCGCGGATTTTTTACCCATTCGGTCAATATTTTCAATATCTTCGACCTTCAACCCGTAGAGGTCTGCCGAAGAAGATATCAGTCCGCGTTCGACGATAGCGGATATTGCTGCAGGACCAAGTCCGTCAATATCCATTGCGTCCCTGGAAGCAAAATGTATGATGCTTCGCAAAAGTTGGGTAGGGCATTCGGGATTTGTACAGCGAATTACCGCTTCGTCGGGGTCTTTGTATACCGCATGACCGCAAGAAGGGCAAAACGGCGGTATTTTATATATTTCTGACGCTTCGTTGTGGTCGCAGGCTACGACCTCCGGAATGATATCGCCGGCTTTTCTAACGGTGATTAGGTCTCCAATCGCGATTTTCATTTGGTCGATAAAATCTTGGTTGTGCAAAATCGCTCTGCTAACTGTAGTTCCTGCAAGGAAAACGGGCTCAAAAACAGCAGTAGGTGTAAGAGCACCTGTTCTTCCAACGTTGATTTCAACGTCAAGAAGGCGGGTTTTCTTTTCCTCGGGGGGATATTTATATGCTATTGCCCATTTGGGATATTTTTGAGTACGTCCCATTTTTTCACGGTTAGCAAGTGAGTTGACCTTAATAACTGCACCATCGATATCAAACGGGAAAGAGTCTCTTTGCTCGCCTATTCGCATTACTTCATCGAATGCATCTTTTATATTGTTGTAGCAGTTGTAAGAAGGGGAAACCTTGAATCCCAAAGATTTCAGATGGTCTAACGTTTCGGAATGTGACGTAAAATCCGAGCCTTCTGCTCTTTGCAGATTGAAAACGAAGATATCAAGCTTTCTCTTAGCAACTATCTTTGCGTTTTTCTGCCGCAATGAGCCTGCAGCGGCGTTTCTTGGATTTTTAAAGGGGACTTCGTCGTTCTCAAGCTGCTCAGTAACTAGCTGTTCAAAGACCTGACGGGGCATATACACCTCTCCGCGTACCTCTAACACCTCAAAAGCAGTATCTACCGTCAACGGCACAGATCTGATTGTTTTGATATTTTCTGTTACATCTTCACCTACAGAGCCGTCGCCACGGGTTGAACCCACGGTGAGAATACCGTTTTTATATTCCAAAGAAACAGAAAGTCCGTCTATCTTTGGCTCAACGACGTATTCGGGGTTTTCGATCTCTTCGCGTACTCTTCGGTCAAAATCAAAAACCTCCTGCATATTAAACACGTCCTGCAGACTATCCATCTTTACAACGTGTTCTACAGGTGTGAATTTATTAGAAGCACTACCTCCAACTCTGTGAGTGGGGGAGTCGGGCGCCTTATATTCAGGATATTTCTCTTCTAAAGCCATAAGCTCGTGTAAAAGCTTGTCATACTCAAAGTCCGAGATTTCCGGTGAATCAAGGTCATAATACATATGACTGTGGTGCTTTAGTAATTCAGTTAATTGTTTCATTCTGGCAAGATCGTTATCCATTTTATGCCTCCTGAAGTTTATAATCATATCATTATACCATATTTTTTAACGTCGTGCTCAAAAAATTTCAAATTTTCAATAAAATAGTTTAATTTTACAGTTAAATGAAAGAATATAGGTAAATAACTTTAGAAAAAGGTGCAAAAATGATACCGATTGTTGTTTTTTCGGGCGGAAAAGTGATAGAACAGCTGAAAAGGGCTATGGAGGATTTTTTTACAGTGTCTATAATTTCAGATAGACAGATACAGCTTTTTTCGAGCTCTGAGTTGTTGATTGTACAAAGTACGAAAAGTGATATATATGTTGAATGCAATGGTGTTTTGGTGATACTAGATCAATGTGATGCCAATATAGAAAAATTTTCCGGATTTGCGGTAATTGTAGATAACATAAAAAAGTCTCCGCCTATCTCTTCGGTAAATGAAAAAGCACAGTATATCACTTGTGGTATGAGCGGTAGAGATACGATAAATTTTTCAAGTATTGATGAGCGAGAGGTTTCGGTGTCACTAATGCGCGATATCAAAGATATTCACGGCAATATCATTGAACCGTTTGAGGTGAGTATATCATCGAAAAGTGACATATCTAACTACTCAAACTTTTCGCTTTTGTGTTTGGTCGCTCTATTATCTCTGCTTGGAAAAAATATTAGTGGAAAACAACTGGTTTTGAAATAGGAAAAGTCCGTCGGAATAACCGACGGACCTGTTTGTTAAGATAGTTATTTAATTGAATTTTCGTAGGACTCGATCATCTTTTTAACCATCTGACCGCCGATGCTGCCGGCCTGTCTGGAAGTAAGGTCACCGTTATAGCCCTGCTTGAGATTTACGCCAACCTCGTTGGCTGCTTCCATCTTAAAGCGTTCCATAGCTTCTTTAGCCTGAGGAACAACAAGCTTATTGCCGTTAGATGCCATTGTTTTTTCTCCTTATCGTGTAGTTGTGTGTTTTGCGTTTGCAGTAATAGTATCAACTCTTATTTTTGATTTATGACTAGTAAAATTAGGCTCAAGCATTTGGAATTACTTGTGATTTTCGTCCACAAAATGCTTTGCATAAATTACCTTATCTTTCGGTGTTTTTATTTTATCGTTAAAAGCCGTCATAGCATATCCGTGATAGTAGCTTATAACATCGGATTCGGGGTCTATTTTTGTTGCGTTTCCCGAAACCAAGCGTTTGTCATTGTTATTTAGAAAATCTTTACTGTTCATAAAAGTCCTCCTTCGGTTTTATTGTTTCGAAAAATCATATAATTATGTTAAAAACTATTGATTTAAATTCTCCAATGTATTAAAATATTAGTAAAATATTGAAGATATTTGGAGGAACTATTTATGCTTAAAGAATTTAAAGATTTTGCCCTTAAGGGTAACGTGGTTGACATGGCTGTCGGCGTTGTTATCGGCGGTGCTTTTGGAAAGATTGTAACTTCGCTTGTAAATGACATAATTATGCCCTGCATCAGCGTTATGACTTCCGGCATTGATTTTACCGAACTCAAGCTTGTTCTCAAGCCCGATGTTCTAAATGAACTTGGTGAGGTCGTCACAAGCGGTGTTTTCCTCAATTACGGAACATTTATCCAGAACATAGTTGATTTTCTTATCATTGCGTTCTCTATTTTCATAACTCTTAGAATTCTCTTCAAGCGTCGCGATGATAAACTCAAGAAGGAAGCAGAAGAGAAAGCAAAGCTTGCTGCAGTGGCTCCTAAGCCTGAAACTGAGCTCGATGTTCTCTCTGAAATCAGAGCTCTCCTTAAGGAAAGCGTTAAAACACAGGAATAAACTCCTTTGGAGGTCAACAAATGACGTCATCTTTTACTGTATCGTTAGAAAAGATAATAAAAGAATTCTCTCTCGAGGTACTCGCAGGACCTAAAGAGCACAACGACATTTTTATTTCCAAGATGGACGTAAACCGTCCCGGTTTGCATCTTGCGGGTTACTATGGCTTTTTTGATCCTGCTAGATTTCAGATCTTTGGAAATACTGAAATGGGATTTTTTGACAACCTTGATGAATCCTTAAAAGAACCAAGACTCGAAAAATTCTTTTCGCTAAAGCCTTGTGCCGTCGTCATCACTCGTGGTCTCGAGCCGCATCCTGCGATGATTAAATATGCTAATCAGTACAACGTACCGCTGTTGAGAACTGTAGAGCCTACCTATGCGTTTAATACCGAATTCGGTTCGTTTTTGAGCGTTGAACTCGCGCCCAGAGTTACCCGTCACGGTGTGCTTGTTGAGGTTTATGGCGAAGGAATCCTTCTTCTCGGTGAAAGCGGAGTAGGTAAGAGCGAAACCGCAATAGAGCTTGTAAAGCGCGGACACAGATTGATAGCCGACGATGCTGTTGAAATCAGAAAGGTTTCCAACAAAACTCTCGTTGGTTCTTCCCCCGAGAATATACGTCACTTCATCGAGCTTCGCGGTATCGGTATTGTAAATGCAAGAAGGCTGTATGGTATCGGTTCTGTAAAGAACACCGAAAAGATAAATATGGTTATTCAGCTTGAAATATGGGATCAGTCAAAGGTCTATGACCGTATGGGACTTGACAATGAGTATACCGAAATTTTGGGCAACAAGGTGCCTTGTATGACCATTCCTGTCAAGCCCGGAAGAAACCTTGCCGTAATTATCGAGGTTGCTGCTATGAATAACCGCCAGAAAAGAATGGGATATAACGCGGCAAAAGAACTGCTAAAAAGACTTGGAATGCCTGCTGACAGCGATTCTCAGAGTGAGGATTGGGGAGTATAACAAAAGCTTTAAAACCATATAAATTGTAAAAGGAACTGTGTGAAACATATGAAATACTACATTGGAATTGATCTTGGCGGAACTAATACTGTTTCCGGAGTTGTAAACGAAGAGTACAAAATTGTCGGTATCGGCAAGGTTAAAACAAAAGCGAAAGCTACTGCCGACGAAATCATTGATGGTATGGTAGAGTCTGCAAAGCTCGCAGTAGCAGATGCAGGCATTACTCTTGATGATATTCAGTGGATTGGTGTCGGAACTCCCGGAATCGCTAACTTTGACACAGGATACGTTGAATATTCCTGCAACCTTGCTTTTGACCACACACCTGTAGCAGAGATGCTTGAGCAAAAGCTCGGCAAAAAGGCGTATATAGCAAACGATGCTGATGCAGCCGCTTATGGAGAGTTTGTTGCAGGAGCTGCACGTGGAACAAAGGACGCAATCGCTATAACCCTTGGAACAGGTGTTGGCGGCGGTGTTATCATCAACGGCAAGATTAGAAACGGCTTTAACCACGCGGGTGGAGAGCTTGGACATATGGGAGTTGTTTACAACGGCAGACAGTGCACCTGTGGAAGAAAGGGTTGTCTGGAAACCTATGCTTCTGCAACAGGTCTCATCAATCTCACAAAAGAAGCTATGCAGGAAAACCCCGATAGCGCTATGTGGAGCATTGCGGGTTCTCTTGAAAACGTAAACGGACGTACCGCATTTGATGCTATGCGTGCAAACGACGAGGTAGGTAAAAAGGTCGTTGAAGAATATATAAACTATCTTGGATATGGTTTAACAAGCTTTGTCAACATCTTCCAACCCGAAGTTCTCTGCATCGGCGGCGGTATCAGCAAGGAAGGCGAGACCATTCTTGCTCCTCTCAGAGAGATTGTTCGCAGGGACAGCTATGGTGCGGATAAAGTTGCGAATACAAAAGTCGTTGTTGCTGAGCTTGGAAATGATGCCGGTATTATTGGTGCCGCTTTCCTTGGAAAGATGAAGAACGACAACTGATTTTCGGAGGGTATATGTACGATATCAACAAGCTTTTTGATAGGTTTTCAGAAAAATGTGAATGCCGACTAAGTGAGCCTATGTCTAAACATACTACGTTTAGAATTGGCGGCAACGCAGATATTGTCTTATACCCTGATAACGAAATTGTTATTTCCGAAATTATAAAATATTGCAAGACTGAAAATATACCGTTAAAGATATTTGGCAAGGGCTCCAATATCCTTGTTTCCGACGAAGGGATTAGGGGAGCTGTTATAATCCTTGATTCGCGCTTTTCAAGGCTCGAGTTACTTGACGAAACTTCCGTTTGTTGTCAGGCGGGTGCCGCTATGTCTGTCATTGGCGAATTCACTTGCGAACATTCTTTGACCGGCTTTGAGTTTGGCGCAGGAATTCCCGGCACCGTAGGCGGAGCGCTCTATATGAACGCAGGAGCTTATGACGGTGAGATGAAGGATATTGTAATCTCTGCAAAATATCTCGATGCTGATGGTGAGACGCATACTCTTTCAAAAGAAGAACTGAAACTCGGCTATAGAAAGAGCATTTTTACGGATATGACTTGCTGCATTACTGAGGTTGTGCTGAACTTAAAAAAAGGCAACAAGGAAGAAATCCGTGCTAAAATGAGCGATTTGATGCATCGTCGTGCATCAAAGCAACCGCTCAATTTTCCGAGTGCGGGAAGCACCTTCAAGCGTCCTGAGGGCTATTTTGCAGGTGCTCTCATTGAGCAGAGCGGTTTGAAAGGCTGTTCTATAGGCGGAGCGAGTGTCAGCGAAAAGCACGCGGGCTTTGTTGTAAATAAAGGCGGAGCAACCGCAAAGGACGTTCTAGAGCTAGTTGAGCATATAAAGAAAACGGTAAAATCCGATAGCGGTGTTGAACTCGAATGTGAAATCAAGTTCATCTAGCGGAGGTTAAATGGAATATATTATTGTTACTGGACTTTCAGGTGCCGGAAAATCACAAGCCATCAATTCTTTGGAGGATATGGGTGTGTACTGCGTTGACAATATGCCCCCATCTCTGTTTTTGCAGTTTTCTGAAATCTGTACTACAACAATGCCTAGCACCGAGCGTGTTGCGCTTGTTATTGACTCGCGCAGTAAAAGCGATTTCAAAGAGATGCTTGAATATATAAACAGATTAAAGGAAACTGACAACGTTTGCAGAGTGCTTTTTCTAGACTGCGACGCTGATGTTCTTGCAAAGAGATACAAGGAAACACGCAGACGTCATCCGTTACTTGACAAGGCAAACGGATCTGCCGAAGCGGCAATACAAAAAGAGATAGAACTACTGAGTCTTATGAGAGCCGAGGCGGATTATATTATAGATACTTCGCTAACGTCGCCGACTCAGCTTCGTGAAAGGGTAAAGGATATATTTTCTACCGAAAACAACGATATGCTCATTACTTGTCTGTCTTTTGGTTTTAAGTATGGAATACCGAAGGATGCGGATATTGTTATGGACGTTCGTTGTCTACCCAATCCTTTTTACATACCTGAACTTAAACACAAAACAGGGCTTGAACAGGAAGTTAGAGATTACGTTATGGATTCACCCCAGAGCACAGAGCTTCTTGAAAAGCTTTGGGATATGATAACGTTTCTGCTTCCGAATTATAGAAGCGAAGGCAAAAGTCAGCTTGTTATCGCGTTTGGCTGTACAGGCGGAAAGCATAGGTCTGTCACGTTTGCAGAGCTTTTGAACGCGAGGCTTACTGCACAGGGAAAAAATACTAGCGTGTATCATAGAGATTTTCAAAGAAAATAGGACTAGAGTATGGATTCAGTTAGCTTTGGACAAAAACTGAAAAAAGAACTACTTTCGCGTATCGCTAAAAAAACGCCGTTTAAACGCGCACAGCTTTTTGGTATGTTGTGTGCTTGTGACGAACGAACAAACTCACAAATTGGTTTTTCCACCGAGAACGAGGGCGTTATCGCTGTGTTTTCCGAGCTGCTGTCAGATGTTTTTGGGATACTTCCCGAACTGAGCGTTTTTCAGCGCCGTGATGATATTAACATCTGTCGTGCACAGATAACAGATAGCTCCGATATTCTTGATATTAATGCAGAATTCTTTTTTGAAGAAGAGGGGTTTTTGCGTAATGCTCAAAGCCTTTCAAGAGACGAACTTTCGTTTTTTCTTTGCGGAGCATATCTTGTGTGCGGAGGAATTACAGACCCTAAAAAAAGCTATCATATGGAGTTTGTTTTAAAGGACAAAACCACCGCACACGATTTCTGTGAATTGTTAAGTAGCTGTTCTGTTAACGCAACGGTATCTGCTCGTAAAAATCAGTATGTCGTTTATATCAAGCAGAGTGAGGGGATAGAGGATGTGCTCATTTTTATGGGTGCAAAGCTTTCGGCTCTCGAGCTTATGGATATAAAAATTTATAAAGAACTTCGAAACAATACTAATAGACGCACAAATTGTGAAACTGCAAATATCGGCAAAACTGTTGCCGCTTCTGCTGCTCAGATTGCGGATATTAACCTCATTTTTGAAAAAGGCGGCAGAGAGTCACTTCCCGAAAATCTACGCGAACTCGCCCTGCTCAGACTCGAAAATCCCGATATGTCTTTGAGCGAGCTGGGAAAACTTCTTACAGAACCGATTTCTCGCTCGGGTGTAAATCACCGATTTGAAAAAATAAATGAAATTGCTTCAAAGTATAGATAAACAGCTCTTGGATTCCAAGAGCTGTTTATTGCTGTTTGAATATTTTAAAATTTTGTGAAAATAATATAGGTGCATATTAAATGCAGAAAAAGTTTAAAGGGGATGCAAAAGACTATGCTAGATAAAATAGCACTTGCTCTGGTTATAATCGGTGCGCTCAACTGGGGAAGTATTGGAATCTTTTCCTTTGATATAGTGGCTTGGCTGTTTGGCGGTCAGGGTGCTCTATTGAGCCGCGTAATCTATACATTGGTTGCACTGGGCGGTATCTGGTGCATATCACTGTTGTTCCGCGATACCGAACACGCCGAATCTTCTATCATGAGATAAGCGAAATTAAGATGATTTGCACCGAAAACTCGGTGCAAATTTTTTTGTTTTGGGATAATATACGCGTTTTTTCAAATGCTAAAAAAGAAAAACCGCCGTGAAAATCACGACGGTTGGTGCCGCTAACCGGACTTGAACCGGTACGATATCGCTACCGAGGGATTTTAAGTCCCTTGTGTCTGCCTATTCCACCACAGCGGCAATTGAATGCTTTAATATATTACCTCAAACAAGGTTTTTTGTCAACAGTAATTGCAAAATTAATATCCCATTGTACCTGTCAGAGAATCGTCATTCAAAACCCATTCGTCTGTAACGCTAATGACGCGGAAGGTGTCTGCAGTATCACGAATAATAACTGTCGAAATACCAGCGTTGATTATCATTCTTTTGCACATAGCACAGGAGTTTGTTCCAGCAACAATCTGTCCTGTAGCGTAGTCTTTACAGACGAGGTAAATGGTAGAACCTATCATATCAGCTCTTGAAGCTGCAATAATAGCATTCGCCTCAGCATGAACAGAACGGCATAGCTCATATCTCTCTCCACGCGGAATATTTAGCTTTTCTCTCATACAATATTTGAGGTCACAACAATTTTTACGACCTCTGGGTGCTCCAACGTAACCGGTGGAAATTATCTGATCATTTTTTACAATTATAGCTCCGAAGTTTCTTCTCAAACAGGTACCGCGTTCAGCGACTGTCTGTGCTATATCTAGATAGTAGTTGATTTTGTCGCGACGTTCCATAAAAAGCTCCTCCTAAATCATATATCACTTGTTTATCATATCATAAATTTATCAAATTTACAAGTTTCAAATTAAATTATGCGTAAAGGTGTAGGTAAATGTCGAAAATAAATACAATACATGTTCCTCATAATAAAAATACTATGTATTGCGATACCGTAAAAATACCATATCCAGATAAACTTCTTATTCCGATGGCGATGAGCGCAAACACATCTAGTGACGTTATTGTAAAAGAAGGGGACAGTGTGTTCCGAGGTCAAAAGATCGGTGATGCAGTACACCCGCTTTCATCTCCAATTTTTTCGCCAGTTTCGGGAAAGATTGTTGCGGTATCCGACTTTACTATGCCGTATGATATAAAAACGAAATTGATAGAAATAAAAAACGACGGAAAATATGAGAGTATTGAATTCAAACCACCGATTATAAACAGCAGAGAAAAGCTATTGGATGCAGTTTTAGAAAGCGGTGTGGTTGGACTTGGTGGGGCGGCATTTCCGACTAGTGTAAAACTCAGTAGTACTGATATACGCACGATGATAGTAAACGTTGCGGAATGTGAGCCGTATATAACAGTAGATTACAGGGCAGTGTTAGAGGACTTTGAAGATATCTTATGTGCTGTGAATTATATAAAACGCTTTTGCAACATTGAAAGGGTAATTTTTGCTGTTGAATCTAACAAGCCTGAAGCGATAGAAAAACTAAAAGATTATGAGGTTTGCATACTGAAATCACGATATCCTCAGGGTGCTGAAAAGGTAATAATCTACGAAACCACGGGCAAAATTTTACCCGAAGGAATGCGGCCGTATGAAATTGGAGTAGTTGTGCTAAACGTGACCACTTTGGCGAAATTAGGACGTTTTTTCAGCACAGGGGAGCCTCTGATGACTAAAAGGATAACCGTTGACGGTACTGCGGTCAAAAATCCGCAAAATGTTGAGGTTGCGATAGGAACAAGAATATCTGAGGTCTTGGAGTTTTGTGGGTTGAAAAAGCCTGTGAAAAAGATAATCCTCGGTGGGCCTATGATGGGGGTTTCGATCGAAAACATAGATTTTCCTGTTATAAAATCCACAAACGCAATCTTAGCACTAGATGAAAAGACGGCAGATTTTCCGGAAACAACACCGTGCATTCGGTGCGGAAGATGTTATAGGTCGTGTCCCTTTCATCTTATGCCGGCAGAGTTTGAAAGAAGATACTACAGCGGCGATGCGATTTCGTTACAAAAATTACATCTTGCCAGTTGCATTGAGTGCGGAATTTGCTCATACGTTTGTCCTGCAAAGCGCGATCTTGTTTCTACAAACAGATTGGCAAAAAATCTAGTGAAATCTCAGCAAAGGAACAATAATGAAAGATAGTTTAATTGTAAAAAGTTCTCCTCATATATGTGACCGCAGGTCAACACAAAAGATAATGTTAAACGTAATAGTTGCACTTTTGCCGTGTATAGTAGCGTCTGCAATACTTTTTGGTTTGCGAAGTCTTAGGATAGTAGCATATTGTTCACTGTTTTGTATGCTGTTAGAAATTGTCTACTCACTATTCACACGAAAAAAGATTCTTATCGAAGATTTTAGTGCAGTATTGACGGGAGTTTTGCTGGGATTAAACCTTCCTGTAAAGATATCAATTTATGCTTGTTTTATAGGCAGTGTAGCAGCTATTATTGTTGCAAAAGAACTCTTTGGCGGCATAGGACAAAACTTTGTAAATCCCGCGCTTTTTGGGAGAGCGGTTATGCTGATTTGTTTTCCACAACAGATGACAGATTGGACAACGGAAAGAGGCGTTGTTGACGTTTCATCCGGTGCTACACCGCTACAGATGGATAGTGTGTCTGAGACAGTCGATTTTAGAGAACTGTTACTAGGAATACGCGGTGGATGTATAGGTGAAACCTGTATATTGGCTATTGCTATAGGGTGCGTTTATCTATGCGTTATGAAAACAATAAACCCCATAATACCGTTGTCGTTTGTTGGTAGCGCGTTATTGTTCACATTGTTTTTTGGAGGAGAATATCTGGAAATTTTATGTGGCGGATTGTGTTTCTCCGCGGTGTTTATGGCGACAGATTACGTAACATCACCGATTAGTAATCTTGGAAAGCTTATATTTGGTATTGGTTGCGGATTTTTGACGGTAATTCTAAGAAAATTTGCCTCTGCTCCCGAAGGAGTAACGACCGCGATATTGTTTATGAATCTCTTGGTGCCATATATAAACAGATTTACTCTTGCTGTTCCTTTTGGAACGGGAAAGAAGGCGATTCAAAATGTCTGAAAACGTAAAATCTATAATTTCATTGACAGCCATTTGCCTTGTTGTATCTACAGCGGTGGTGTTCAGCCATAAAATAACAAAACCTTATATTGAACGGTCTGCAAACGAAGCTTCCTTTGCGGCAATGGAGTTGGTTTTGCCAGATACTAAAGGTTTTGAAGAGGTTGACTTAGCAAAAGAAATTTTGGCAGAATACGGTTGCACGTTTTTGCGAAAAAGCACGGATTTAAATGCGGTAGCCATACAAATAGAAACAAGAGGATACCAATCAGGGCTTGTAGTAATGGTAGGGATAGGCTCTGATGAGAAGGTAAAAGGTGTCCGTGTCGTCCAACACGCAGAAACAGAGGGAATTGGTACACGGGCTATGACCAATGAATATCTGTCTGCCTATAACGGTAAGGAAAATGCGCAAGATGTCGACCTTTTGAGCGGTGCTACCTACACCTCAGAGGGAATACGAAACGCTGTAGAAAACGCGTTTGGATTGTTTAGTAATATAAAAGGAGAACTTGGCAAGTGAATCAGAGGATAAAAACACTTCTAAACGGCATAGTCCACGAAAATCCTGTGTGGGTACTTTTGCTCGGCACTTGTCCGACTCTTGCAACAACATCTACAGCTAGTAGCGCAGTTGGAATGGGAATTTCTTTGCTAGTGGTTTTAGTATGTTCAAATGCAGTAATATCACTATTCAGAAATCTGATACCTGACAGAGTGAGAATACCGGCGTACATCGTAATTATCGCGGGATTTGTTACGGTAATAACTATGCTTGTACAAGGGTTTTTCCCCGATTTGTACAAAGCTCTAGGAATCTTTCTTCCTTTGATAGTCGTAAACTGCATTATACTTGCCAGAGCAGAGGCGTTTGCGAGCAAAAACGGTGTATTTGACTCTATTTTCGATGGATTTGGTATGGGTATAGGCTTTACTTTAGCTTTGTTCGTTTTGGGAAGTATTCGTGAAATTTTGGGAAATGGCAGTTGGTTTGGAATAGAATTTTTGCCCAAAGAATTAACCCTTTCGATTTTTTCCACTTCTTCGGGTGGGTTTCTAGCGTTTGGCTTTATGATAGCTGTGTTCTCGTCTATAAATCGTGCTAAAAGCGGATGTTCGGAATGCAAAAGATGCAGTAGGGAGTAGAAATGGATCTATTTAATATATT
The DNA here is from genome assembly GCA_045536425.1 of Oscillospiraceae bacterium. Taxonomy (GTDB): domain Bacteria; phylum Bacillota; class Clostridia; order Oscillospirales; family Ruminococcaceae; genus UBA11540. The sequence goes on along the minus strand of JAZSNN010000015.1, from coordinate 127,049 downwards.
TATCGTCGCTGTTTTAGCTAACAACTTTGTTCTTTCTAGATTTCTTGGAATATGTCCTTTTTTGGGAGTGTCGAAAAAAACAAACTCCGCTGTGGGTATGAGCGCGGCAGTAACGTTCGTTATGCTCGTCGCAACAATTGTGACCTACCCGATATATCAATATATCCTGTATCCAAAATACACCTATATGAATACCATAGTCTTTATATTGGTTATTGCAACTACTGTGCAGTTGGTAGAGTTCATTATCAAAAAACGTGTACCAAAGCTTTATAAATCGCTGGGAATATACCTTCCTTTGATAACAACAAACTGCGCTGTTTTGGGCGTCGCTTTGATAAATGTAGAGGAAATGAACAATATACGTGAAGCTATAGTGAATGCTCTGGGTGCGGGAGTCGGTTTTGCTCTGGCGATAGTATTGTTTTCGGGTGTAAGAATGAGAATAGCTACTAACGAAATACAAGAACGCTTTAAAGGTATGCCGATAGCTTTAGTAGCTGCATCGATAATAGCGGTAATATTTGGTGGTTTCAAAGGGATAGGTGGGTAGATGGATACGTTAATTCCGATACTGCTTTTGACGGTAGCAGGGCTAATATTCTCGCTGTTGTTGATTTTTGCGTCTAATCTATTTAAAACAGACGAAGATCTGGGATTTAACGAGGTTCGTTCTTGTTTACCAGGGATAAACTGCTCAGTGTGTGGATATGCAAACTGTGATGAATATGCACGCGGAATTTTAGATGGAGATATTATCACAAAATGCAGACCCGGGGGAAAGGCGACACAGGAAAAACTACAAAAGGTGTTAGGGGATAAAAAATAGATTGCAAAAGAGCATTAAAACGGTTATTATAATATAAAAAGCAGACAACAGGTGAAGCATATGAGATATCTCAATATAAAATGCAAAAACGGCCTCATAAAAATGTCAAAAAACGTAATCGGAACGACATATTTTGGCACGGATTTTGACAAGGATAAGAGCTTTACACTTCTTGACCGCTATTTTGAACTTGGCGGCAACTGTATTGACACTGCCAGATGCTATGCACAGTGGTTGCAAGGCGGTGTATCGGCAAGTGAAAAAATAGTCGGTGAATGGATGGAGTCAAGGCGTATGCGCGAAAAGGTTGTGCTATCGACAAAAGGTGCACATCCTTCTGTTGATGGGAAAAGACGAGTAACTAGTGCAGATATCATTGAGGATATCGGACTGAGCTTGGAGTGTTTAAATACTAGTTATATCGACGTGTATTTTCTTCATCGAGATGATCTAAATGCCGATATTTGTGATGTTATGTCTACTCTAAATGAGTATGTTAAAAATGGCACAATACGTGTTTTGGGTGCTTCAAATTGGACTGTAGAAAGAATAGAATATGCTAATAGCATTGCAAAGGCTAATAACTTTACACCCTTTTCTATCAGTCAGATACATTGGAACGTTGCTTATGCAACTCCCGAGAGCCTGAACGACCCCACTTTAGTATGTATGAACGGTAAAGAATATAGTTGGTATCTCAAAAATGAGTTTCCCGTTATGGCTTTTTCTTCACAAGCAAAGGGTTTGTTTTCAAAAGCCATTGAACAGGGCTTTAACAGCTTGAATAAAAAAATCGTCGATAGGTTTTTGTGCGACAGAAATATTGCCAAGATTGAATGGGTGAAGGCGTATTGCAAAAAGCACGCAGTTTCTCCTGCAACGGTTGTACTTAGCTATATAAACTCAAATCTCGTTCCTGCAGCTTCGATTATAGGTTGTTCTTCAGTAAAACAACTTGACGATTCAATGCGAAACGTGGATTTTTCGATGTCACAAGAAGACATAACAGCCTTAAGCTCGATATAAAAAAGACGGCTCGTTGAGCCGTCTTTTTACGTTTATTTAGACAAAAGTTCTATTGCTTTTTCGATTCTTTTGATCGAATCATCTTTACCGAGAATAGCGGCAATTTCAATTCCACCACCGGGGGTAAACTGTTTTCCGCTGAGAGCAACACGCAAAGGCCAGAGAAGATATCCGTTCTTAACACCGAGCTTTTCAATCAAAGCAAACATTGCTGTGTGAATACCTTCGATTGTAAAATCATCGAGTGTTTTGAGAACTTCGAGAATTTCCTTGAGAACCTCAAGGCTTGTCTCAGCGTTTGTTTTCATCTTCTTGTTCTCGTACATTGCAAGGTCATACTCGGGGAGAACGTCGATAAAGTCGATCTGCTCGGGTATTTCGCTCAAAACGTTGGTTCTTTGCTGAAGAACACTTGCAACAACGCGTGTATCAACGTCGTCTCTTGTAACAGATTTTCTAATCCAATCAAGCGCGAGATCGTGGAAAGCTTCGGGGGAAAGCTTTTTGATATATTCGCTGTTGATGTAGTTGAGTTTTTGAATATCAAAGATAGCAGGGGACTTTGAAATGCCTGAAACATCAAATTCTTTTACGAGCTCATCAAGTGTAAAGATTTCTCTATCGCCCTTGGGACTCCATCCAAGAAGCGCAATGTAGTTGAGAACTGCTTCTTTGAGATATCCTTTTGCAACGAGGTCCTGGAAGGAAGCGTCACCGTTTCTCTTGGAAAGCTTTTCGGTGGCGTTTTTCATAACAGGACTGCAGTGGATATATACGGGGATTTCCCAACCAAATGCCTGATACAGCAGATTGTACTTAGGAGTAGAGGAAAGATATTCATTACCTCTGATAACGTGTGTAATGCCCATTGTGTGATCGTCAATAACGTTTGCAAAGTTGTAGGTAGGCATTCCGTCAGTCTTTATAAGAATCTGGTCATCAAGGTCGCTGTTATCGACCGAGATATCACCAAATACAAGGTCGTGGAAGCTTGTGGTGCCTTCGGTAGGAATCTTCTGTCTGATTACGTAGGGGATACCTGCTGCAAGTTTCTCTTCAATCTCTTCTTTAGAGAGATTGCGACAGTGTCCGTCATATTTTGTAGGCATACCGGAAGCCTTTTGAAGAAGTCTGGACTCTTCGAGTCTGTCCTTATCACAGAAGCAATAATAAGCGTGTCCTGCTTCAATAAGCTGGATAGCATAGTCCTTGTACATTCCCATTCTTTCGCTCTGAATATAGGGAGCAACGGGACCGCCAACATCGGGACCTTCATCCCAAAGAAGACCTGTTTCTCTAAGGGTGTTATAGATAATATCTACTGCGCCTTCGACATATCTTTCTTGGTCTGTGTCCTCAATGCGCAGGATGAATTTTCCGTCTTTCGATTTTGTAAGCAAATAAGCATAGAGTGCTGTTCTCAGATTACCAACATGCATATAGCCTGTGGGACTGGGAGCAAAACGTGTACGAACCTCATTGAATGTCATTTTTTACACCTCTGATTTGAATTACATATAGAGTAAGTATATACCAAAATTATAAAAAAGGCAACAAAAACTAAAAGTTTTGAATGTTTTTAATTTTAGTTATACATTTTTTGCACACAGGTTTTCCCGAAACCTGCTTTAGTTCATCTTCGCTTGAACAAAAAACGCACGAAGGCGAGTGCTTATATATTGAAATGTGACCGTCTTCTATATAAATATCAACAAGAGTTTTAGGTTGTATTCTCAAAGCACGTCGAACAGGGGCGGGAATTACAATTCTGCCGAGCGAATCGATTTCGCGTGTTGTTACAGATTTTTTCATATTTCTTCACCTTTCTGAATTTCTTGCGCTTTATCACAGACGGGTGAAAGCATAAGGCTGTATACAATAGCTATTGAAAGGAGTGTTGTGGGTAGAATCATAATCTGCTCAATTGAGTTAAACGAAGTAAATGTAAAGTTTACGAAGAATGACGCTACTATTCTTGGAACACAGACTACTGCACCGCAAACAGCAGTGAAATAACCAAATATCAAGGCCAGTTTATAGCTTTCGGTGGCTTTAGAACCGGAAAGATATCTGAGAAATGCATAAGCAAACATAGCGGCAGACATCCAGAAAAAGAGACCCAAAAGGTTTTGAGGTACAGTAACCATAGTGTCGTGCGTTACATAAAAGGTGAAAAGCATAACTATGAAATACAAAACTACAACGCAGCTAATCAAAAGATTTGGAGTGTATGCAGGAATCGACATTGCCTTTACACTTTCGAAAACTAAACAAATTCCAACGATAATTCCCAAAACAGCACAAACGGTTTTAATGGTTTGTATAAGCTGAATGTTGGAATTATCGGTTTTAATAATGTTTTTGGTTTCAAGCAGATATAAAACAGACATAAATTCGCAGTAAACTGCAAATATTATTACTGTGTAGGAAATCAACCTTGAATTTTTTCTATCAGTTGACGGAATTGTGCGTCTGGTATAATAAAAATTGAAAATGATAAATAGCATAACGGCTCCTAAAACCGAATACAGCACGATGTCGTATATCAAAGAAGCAGAGAAACCGCTTGTTTTATCCGTTGCATATAGAAGATGGAAAAACCTAAAAACCACAAGTAAAATAGCGGTAGGTATTGTAATTAGATTCATTTTTCTGAAACTCATAATCAGTTCTCCGTTTCGCTAAGTTCATCGCTGATTAATGCAAACTGTTCGATGGTAAGTTGTTCGGGTCTTACAGTTGTTTCTATGTCAAGGGCTTGTAGTATGGCGGTGATTTCGCCCTTTGGCTTTGCAAGGAAAGAGGAAAGGGAATTGACAAGAGTTTTCCTGCGCTGTGAAAAGCCACCCTTTACAGTTTTAAAGAACATTTCAGGGCTGGAAACATTAACCGTAGGAACGGGGGAAACGTCTAGCCGAATGACCGAAGAATCAACGTCAGGAGACGGCATAAAGCTTCCTCTGGAGACGTCAAATAGTATCTTGGGCTCGCTGTAATATCTGACTGCTAAGCTCAAGGCACCGACATCACGGGTACCGGGTTTTGCACAGATTCTGCGAGCAGCTTCTTTTTGCACCATAACAGTTATAGATTTTACCGGAAGTCTGGATTCAAGAAGATACATCAAAATCGGAGAGGTGATATAGTATGGGAGATTAGCGCATATGGCAACATCAAGTCCCTCAAACTCTTCGTCGATTACCTTAGCAATATCAGTTTTCAAAACGTCAGCATTGATTATCTTTACGTTATCAAACTCTGCAAGTGTTTCATCAAGCACGGGAAGAAGTCGGGAGTCAATTTCAATGCAAACTACCTTTTCCGCACGTTTTGCAAGCTCTGCAGTAAGTACGCCAATACCTGCACCGATTTCGATAACACCAAATCCCTTTTTAGCGTTTCCCATCTCCGCGATTCGAGGACATACGGTGGGATTTACTATAAAATTTTGACCCAGCGCCTTCGAAAAGGTAAAGTTATGCCTTCGAAGAACGTCGTTGATTGTACCTATATTGTAAAGTTCCATATAACACGCTCCGATCTGCCGAATATATTATACACAAAAAGACCAACAAATTCAACAGTTGATTACCAAATATTTCATTTGTTTAATTTGCTTAATATGTTGAAAAAATATATACAAAATATACAAAAAAGGCGCCACGATTTTAAATATTTATATAAGACTGATAGATTTTTTGCAATGTTGCGGGAAATAACGGATTTTTCGATTGACTGCCCACGATACTAAAGATATAATTTAGTATAGGATATACCAATTAAAATGATTTACGAAATCAGGCGAAAGTTGAAATGTTTTTAGGCTTGTGGTCTGAAATGGAGGTAACACAATGTTTGTAAAAGAAGTAAGCGTAAAGAATCCCGAAGGACTCCACGCGCGTCCTGCTACATTTTTCATCCAGAAGTCCAATGAATTCAAATCTTCTATCTGGGTCGAGAAAGAAGAGCGTAGAGTAAATGCTAAGAGTTTGCTTGGCGTACTTTCTCTTGGTATCGTTAGCGGAACAACTATTAGAATTATTGCTGACGGACCCGACGAGGTAAATGCTGTTGAGTCTTTGGTAAGCTTTATTGAATCTGGTTTTAAGAGCGAAAACTAATTAAACAACCGAACACGCCACTTTTACAGTGGCGTTTTTCTTCTAACTATCGATTTTTCACCCGCCGCATCACTATGTTGGCGGGTAATGTGCTATTTGGGGAGGTGTTGATATGTTAAACGATAGAATACCGTTTTTGAAGGAAAAGGTTAAAGACTTACCTATGCTACCCGGAGTTTATATTATGAAGGATAGCAAGAATGAGATAATCTATATAGGCAAGGCTAAAAAGCTCAAAAACCGTGTTTCAAGCTATTTTAGAAACCTCAACACCCACACTCCGAAAGTACTAAAAATGGTTTCAAATGTCTTTGACTTTGACTATATTGTTACAGACAGTGAGTTTGAGGCTCTTGTCCTCGAATGCTCGCTAATAAAGCTTCATCTGCCAAAGTATAATATACTTTTAAAGGACGACAAAGGATATCATTATATCAAGGTTTCGAACGGGCAATATCCTAGAATAACCTCAGAAAAGCAGAAGGTTGGCGAAGGTACTTTTTTTGGTCCCTACGTCAGTTCATTCGTTGCAAAGCAGACCGTTGATCAGGCGGTAAAGGCATTTGGGTTACCTGTTTGCAACCGAAAATTCCCGCAGGATATAAGGAAGGAAAGACCCTGCCTTTATTATCATCTAAAGCAATGTATAGCACCTTGCTTGGGTCATATTTCTGCAGAGGAATATAACGAAGTGGTAAACCAAGCGATTATGTGTATACAAGACGGAAGCCGTGAGTCAGTAAAGCATCTTGAAATTCTGATGAACAAAGCCTCCGAAAATCTCGAATTTGAAAAAGCTGCTGCACTTCGCGACCGAATCAAAGCTATCAAAAAGCTTTCGGAATCACAAAAGGTAATTTTGAGCGGAGAAAAAGACATCGATGTTGTTGGATTTTCACAGCGCGGTCTCACTGTTTGCGCAGTGGTGCTGTGTTTCAGAAAATCCAGACTCGTTGACAAGCTGGATTTTGTTTTCGAAGATGTTGCTGATACCGATGAAACCAAATTCGATTTTCTTTTGAGGTACTACGATTCTGCAAAAGACCTTCCAAAAAGGGTTGTTGTTGGTGAGAAAATTGCAGAACTCGGACTTATTGAAAAGTATATAAAAGAAAAGACTTTGAAATCTGTAAGATTTTCTGTAACTTCTAAAGGCGAAACCCTTAAGGTTGCGAATATGGCTTCTGAGAATGCTGCACAAAGGCTTTCGGAAGAACGCGATATGTCTGCCCGCGAGGTAACTGCACTTTCCGAGCTGGGAAAAGCTATGGCTCTGTCAAAGGCTCCTGAGTACATCGAGGTATATGACATCTCAAACTTTGGAGAAACCACCGTAGTTGCAGGAATGGTCGTTTTTGAAAACGGGCGCCCTCTCAAATCGGCATATAAGAAATTTAACATCAAAAATGTGTTTGGTCAGGATGACTATGCGTGTATGCAAGAGGTTATTCGACGTCGTTTTTCGCGATATGAGCAGGAGAAAAACACGGGTAAGGGCTTTGGCAAACTTCCCGATTTAATCTTCGTAGACGGAGGACAAACACACGTTTCTGCTGTATCTGCTGTTATAAAAGAGTTGGGGCTTGATGTAGCAGTCTTTGGACTTGTAAAGAACAGTCGTCACAGAACGAGAGCAATCTCTTCTTTGGGCGGGGAAATAGCATTAAATCTTTCTACTGAGGGATTTAAAATGATAACCAGAATGCAGGATGAGGTGCATAGGTTTGCGATAACCTATAGCAGAAAGAAGCATACCTCAAAATCCTTTAAATCCTCTTTGACAGAAATCGACGGCATTGGCCCTGCAAAAGCAAAAGCCCTTTTGAAACATTTTAAAACTATTACAGCGATAAAAGAGGCAGACGTAGATACTCTAAAAGCTGTAAAGGGTATGACTCAAAAGACTGCACAAGCTGTTTTTGAGTTCTATAACAAATGATTAGAACCACCGATACAGTATCGGTGGTTCTTTGATTATTTTTCTAGTTCGCCAAGGGTTCGTTGCAGTGCTATATTCTGAAGCCCATCGTCAATACCGATGATTTTCACATCAAGTATGCGGTTTAGAATTTCGAGGAGTACGTGCGGATTCTTTGCAAGAACGGGGCCGAGAGCCCAAGTTCCAAAGAAGTTTTTATATAGAATGCCCTCGGTGCTACCGATGCCCTTTTGTGAAAATTCCACCTTGAACAAGGGGTCTTCATTAACGTTTACAAGATATGAGGTTCTGTTGATCAATCCGTAGGAAAGAGCTTGTTCATTGAAAACAGGACGAGCCGTGTAATCGTTTAGGAAAACCTCACCCGTAAGCTTTGCACTGTATCCAAAAATTTCAGCAGCGGGGTAGACTGTGCCGTCAGCGTCCTCAATTTCTTTTCCAAAGAGAATCTGCGCATTACCGGTAACCAAGAACGTGGTTCCGTTTTCGATTGCAGTAGAGACTTTGTTCTTGTATTTCGAGAGATGCTCAGCCGCTTTAACGGCATTTTTATCTTTACCGGGACCGATATACACGAGATTGTAACCTTCAAAATCAAGTTCGTCTTCAAGACCTTTGTTTGTTATTGAGCAATCAACCTTGAGCGTTTCAAGCTGATATTTCAGTGCGAGGATATTGCCACGATCGCCGTAGAGGTCCATAACATCCTGATACAGCCAAAGTATTTTTACTTCTTTCATAGCGTTCACCTCATTGATTCGAATTAATAGCTTCAATTATTGCTTTTGCGTCGTAGAGCTCAGTCAGAACGTAAACGGTGCCTTTTGTATTAGCAACAACGGATTTCAGGTTTTCAAGATTTGGCTCAGTGAGGACCTTTTTCATATTAAATCCGTCTATTTTCAGTCTGACGGCCAAGTCGTAGGCTCTAGGGCCCGTACAAACCAAGGAGTCTATTCTTCCGTCAAGTCTTCCAAAGGAGATATCGTAGAGCCAAGTGGTATCTTTGTTGTGAGTATGGTTAATGTTGTTAACATAAACAATAACTGTCTTTTCTTCGTCATCAGCATCGACAACGTAGGAGATCGATTGGTCAAACGAAACGGGGTTTTGGTTTTTGGAAAGTATCATAACGGCTTTTCTGTCACCGATATCAAACTCATCGAAACGTTGTTTACTGACCTTGAAGCTATTAACTGCTTCTACGGCAGAAGAAAGGGGTACACCGGCTTCACAACAAAGTGCAACGGCAGCAGTTACATTCAAGAAATTGAATGCACTTTTATAGGAAGTGTTGGCGGGTTCACCGTTTATCAAAAATGAGCCCGTTCTAAAGTCAACAGACTCCGCAAGATATTTGGGTTCACGAGTCTGATGGTCGCATTTCGAACAACTGAATTTTCCGATGTGGTTATAGTGGAAAAACTCGTAGTTCATTGGAGCAAAACAAATGGGACAAACCTTACAGTCGTGGGTTATGTTAATTGACTTTTCGGTTGACTGTGAGGTGCGTGTCATACTGTAATAAACACGCTCGTTGTTAGGAGCAAGTAACGAACTAATCGGGTCGTTGGTGTTTAGTACAAGCTTCGTTGTAGGCTTTATAGCTTCGGTGAGCTTTGAAATTATAACGTCAACGTTTCCGTTTCTTGTGAGCTGGTCGCGGAAAAGATTTGTAACAAGCATTATATCAGGCGCAAATTTACGGAAAATGAGGCGAGAAAAGCGTTCGTCAACCTCAAGTACTACATAATCACGGTCGATGTATCCCGAAAGATTGCTGCTGGTTATAAGGGTGGTAGCGACACCGCCGGTAAGGTTTGAACCCTTTGCATTGTTTGCTACAGAATATCCGCAGGATTTGAGGATGTGAGCTACCATATTTGCGGTAGTTGTTTTTCCGTTCGAGCCCGTAACAGCCAAAACTCTGCCTTTAATTCTAAAGGTGGAAATCAAATCGGGATAAATTTTAAGAGCGATTTCTCCCGGAAGATTTGTAGATTTACCAAAAGGCTTGCCTATAAAATGCAGTAATTTGCCAACAATAATCGCGAGTGTTCGTTTCATTTCAGATCGCCGTTCCTTTGTTTTGTTTGGGTTATAATAAAAATAACAATAATATATTATCACAGATATAACAAAAAGTCTATAAATTTTGGAAAAGCTATGATAATTATTGGCACTAAAATATACGGTATGCTGTTGATTTTTGCAAGAAAATACAGTATAATAGATGTGTTAAAAAGGAGGTTTTAAAAATGACAGTTACAAAAGAAAGTATCATTGGCGATATACTCGATTTCGACAGAACCACAGCTGAATATTTCTTCGCTATGGGAATGCATTGTCTTGGTTGCCCTTCTGCAAGAGGAGAAAGCATTGAACAAGCTTGTATGGTTCACGGAGTAGATGTTAACGAACTCGTTGAAAAGCTCAACAAACACATAGCCTCGAAAGGTTAAAAACTAAAGGATGGACTGTATTTGCGTCCATCCTTTACATATATCGGTGAGAAAATGAAAAGTATTATACTTGGCCCAAGGCTGAAAAAAGCTGCGAATATGGTGCGAAAAGGCACAAAGGTTGCCGACATCGGAACTGACCACGCGTATCTTGTGGCGTATCTTTTGTTGAATGATATGTGCTCATTCGGCTATGCGTGTGATATAAATCCAAACCCCTTGAAAAAAGCTTTGTCTACCATTAGAGTAAATCAGCTTGAGGATAGGGCAGAGCTTGTTCTTTGTGATGGTTTATCGGGTTTATCGCAGGATTCGGCAGAAGATATTGTTATCGCGGGAATGGGTGGAGAAACTATAATTTCAATTCTTGAAGGCTGTAGCTGGAGCAAAGATAAAACGAAGCATTACATCCTTCAGCCTATGACCAAAGCTTCGCTTCTCAGAAAGTATCTTTGCGAAAACGGCTTTGAAATAGAGGACGAAAAAGCAGTAAAGGATTCCGGCAGGATATATACTGTTATGTCTGTATATTATACAGGAATATTATCTACACCGGATTCTGTTTTTTGCGAAATAGGAAAACCATCTGACAAAAAAGATGTCGAGTCAATAGAGTATATTAAAAACCGTGCAGCTGCTATATTAAAGAAAGCCGAAGGTTTGGCAAAGACCGATTCAAAGTCCGCTGAAAAGTTTTATGATTTATATCAAAGTATTATGAGGTGTCTGTAATGTTAGTTCGAGAAATATATGAGTTTATTAACAGCATTGCTCCTTTTTCTACTGCTGAATCTTGGGATAACTGCGGACTTTTGGTAGGTTCATACAGTAAAGAATGCAAAAAAATAATGCTGGCGCTCGATATAACTCAAAGCGTTGCAAAACAGGCAATAGAAAATGGTGTAGACTTGATAATAACACACCATCCTGTAATTTTTTCACCTCTTAAAAGCATCAATTTTGACTCTGCTGTGGCAAAGCTTGTTATGGCACAGATTGCAGTAATTTCTTCACACACCTGCTTTGACACGGCTCAAGGCGGAATGAACGACATACTGTGTGAAAAGCTGGGGTTACAAGGCGTTCGCGCAGTAACTGCGGACGACGGATTCTCTTTTAGAATCGGATTTCTTGATACGCCGCTTTCCACAAAAGATTTTGCAAAGCGAACTGCTGATGTCCTCGATTCTAAATGCGTTTCATATTCTTTGGGCGAAAAGATAATCAGCAGCGTCGCTGTTTGCTCTGGATCGGGTGGTTCAATCTCTGATCTTGTTACAGCTTTGCGCGTTGATGCGTTTGTAACAGGTGAACTTAAATATAACAATATAATTGACCTTTCCGAAGCAGGAATTTCCTCAATCGTTGCAGGACATTTTGAAACGGAACAGATATTTAAAGCTGCGATAAGAGAACGTATTTTGGAAAGATTTAATGACGTTGAGGTACTTGTTGCAGAGGAAAAACCGTATCTTGTGGGGGTATAACCGTGGCTTTTGACGGAGCTTTTTTGCATATGGTGTGTGCAGAGCTATCTGACCAGATACTCGGCACAAGGATAGACAAGGTATATCAGCCGTCGCGAAACGAAGTTGTTCTTACAATGCGTTCAAACGGCAAAAATCTAAAGCTTCTGCTTTCCGCAGATGCTTCGCATCCGCGTATGCATTTTACCGAGATGGAGCTCGATAATCCCGCGTCTCCTCCAATGTTTTGTATGCTTCTACGCAAACATATCGGAAATGCAAAGATTATTGGCATTCGCCAACAAGGTCTTGAAAGAATAGTGAAATTCGACCTCGAGACCCGCAATGAGTTTGGTGACATTATTGTTGTAAATCTTGTAATTGAAATTATGGGAAGACACAGTAATGTAATTCTAGTCAACGATAACGGCAAAGTAATCGATGCTATAAAGCGTGTTGATGATTCTGTTTCATCTCTCAGAAGAATTCTACCAGGTGTTGTCTACGAGTTTGCTCCTTCACAAGACAAACTCTCAGCATTAGAATATTCTTGTGAGGAACTAGTCGAAAAAATTAAAACGAACACCTCAAATTATCCTCTTTCAAAAGCTTTGCTTATGACGCTTGAGGGAGTTTCTCCGCTTATTTGCAGGGAAATATCTTTTCTGGTTTGCAAGGATAGAGATGTCGTTGTAGACGATTTGACCGAAGACGAGGCTACGCGCCTTGAGTTTTATCTAAAAAGGTTTATAAGTTCACTTTCGAAGTCTGCAACTCCGACGATGATTTTAGACAAAAATAGAAAGCCGATAGAATTCTATTTTTCTAACATATACCAGTATACTGATGCTGTTATTACTAAAAAATATCCTTCTATCAGTCTTTTGCTTGATGATTTTTTTGTCCAAAAAGACACAGCATCTAGAATAAACCAAAAGGCACACGACCTTGTTCGTTTTTTGATAAACACATCAGACAAGATATCGCGAAAGCTCGAAAATCAAAAGAAAGAGCTTTTGGAATGTGCGGATAGAGACATTTTGAGGGTTTATGGTGATTTGCTCAACGCCAACCTATATCGTCTTGAAAAAGGGGATAGGGTTGCCGAGCTCGAGAATTTCTACGAAGAGGGTATGCCAATCGTTAAGATAAAGCTAGACCCCTTGCTCACACCGTCACAGAATGCTCAGAAGTATTATAAAGAATATAAAAAAGCTGATACAGCAGAAAAGATGCTCACCGAACTTATCAAAAAAGGTGAGGAAGAACAGATTTATATAGACAGTGTGTTTGACGTGCTGTCGCGAAGCTCTACGGAGGCGGAAATAGCAGCGGTACGTGCTGAACTTGTCGATGGTGGGTATCTGAGAGCAAACAAAAATTCCCGTCAAAAACCGCAAAAGCTGTCGTATATAAAATACAAATCTAGTGACGGATTTACCATTCTTTGCGGTCGTAATAATTTGCAGAATGACAGTTTGACCTTGAAAGAATCCAACAACTTCGACATGTGGTTTCACACCCAAAGCATCCCGGGCTCTCACACTGTAATTGTCTGCGAGGGTGCGAGTGAAATTCCCGATAGGACGATAGAAGAAGCCGCTATGATTGCAGCGTATAACTCAAAAGCAAGAACTTCTACAAAGGTTCCCGTGGATTATACACTCATAAAAAACATTAAGAAACCAAATGGGTCCAAGCCTGGCTTTGTTGTATATGACACCTATTATACAATTTTGATCACTCCCGATGCTGATATAGTATCAGCAATGCTGGAAAAGTAAATTTGGAGGCACCGAAATGGTAGTAGTATTCAAACAAAACACACCAAATACAGAAATTGAAAAAATTATAAAAAACATCGAAGAAACCTGTAACGTTCGCGTAAACTATGCTCCCGGTGAGCATCTGACCGTTATCGGTCTTGCAGGCGATACAAAGAGTGTCGATGTAACAAGACTTGAGGCAAACCCGTATATTTCTAAGATAATGCGTGTTCAGGAGCCTTATAAAAAGGCAAACATAATGTTCCATCCCGAACCTACGATAGTTGACGTAAACGGTCAGAAAATCGGTGGTAAAAAGCTTGCACTTATTGCAGGTCCTTGTTCAGTTGAGAGCGAAAAACAGATTGTAGATATCGCAAAAGCCGTAAAGGATGATGGTGCAAATTTCTTGCGTGGCGGTGCATTCAAGCCGCGTACATCTCCCTATGCATTTCAGGGACTGAAGTACGATGGTCTTGAACTTTTAAAAGAAGCAAGACAAGAAACAGGGCTACCAATTGTTACAGAAATTATGTCTCCTGCAGACATTGACGTGTTTGTTGAAAACGTGGACGTTATACAGGTCGGTGCTAGAAATATGCAGAATTTCGACCTTTTAAAGCAACTCGGAAAGGTTGACAAGCCTATACTTCTAAAGCGCGGTCTTTCTGCTACGATAGAAGAATGGTTGATGTCTGCTGAGTATATTATGGCAGAAGGAAATGACAACGTCATTCTTTGTGAAAGAGGAATCAGAACCTTCGAAACCTTCACCAGAAACACACTTGACCTTAGCGCAATTCCTGCAATCAAAAAAATGAGCCATCTTCCTGTTATTGTTGACCCGAGCCACGCAACAGGAAAGGCTTGGATGGTAGAATCCTTGGCTAAAGCAGCTATCGCAGTAGGTGCAGATGGAATAATCGTAGAGGTTCACAATGACCCAGAACACGCTCTCTGTGATGGACAACAGTCTATAACCCCCGAAGCTTTTGGAAAACTGGTTAGTGAACTCAAGGTTATAGCTGAGGTTGTTGGAAGAGAAATATAAAGAAAAGTCGGTGAATTTTGTGTCGCACACCATACACGTAAATTTGAAGGATAAAAGTTACGACATAGAGATAGAAAAAGGTATTCTTGCCAAAGTAGGTGAAAGGATAAAATCACTCTACAATGGTAAAAAAGTGTTTGTTGTTACCGATCAAACAGTATTTGACCTTCATTCAAAAAAGCTTTTAGATTCTTTGGTCTCTGCGGAATTTGAGATCAAAACGGAGGTTTTAACTCCCGGAGAAAAAACAAAATCTCTTTATTCTTTGGAGCAGATTTACAATTCTATGCTCGATTTCAAGCTCACTAGAAGCGATTTGGTCATTGCTTTTGGCGGAGGTGTTATTGGAGATCTCTGTGGCTTTGCGGCCTCTACATATCTGCGTGGAGTGCGTTTTATCCAGATACCTACAACCTTACTTGCACAAACTGATAGTTCTGTTGGAGGTAAAGTTGCGGTAAATCTCGAAAGAGGAAAAAACTTGGTGGGTAGTTTCTATCAACCAAAATCAGTGTATATAGACACCGCTCTTTTGGATACGCTCGACGATAGAACTTTTGCCGACGGAATGGCTGAGATTATTAAATACGCTTGCATAAAAGACGCTGACTTGTTTGAACTCATCGCTCAAAATTCTAGTCGAAAAGCTATCAGCAAATACATAGATGACGTAGTTTTCAAGTGCTGTGATATAAAACGTGCAGTAGTAGAAAACGATGAGTTTGACACAGGCGAAAGAATGCTTCTAAACTTCGGTCACACCATTGGTCACGCTATAGAAAAGTATTACAATTATGACAAATACACACACGGCATGGGTGTTTCGGCAGGTATGTGTATGATAACTGAAATTGCTGAAAAGGCAACCCTAACCGAAAAAGGCACTGAAGAAAAAATCAAAACCGTAGTCGAAGGATTTGGACTTCCTAGCTCGGTAGATTTTGAAAATTCTACTGCTATTCTCGATACTGTTAAGCTCGATAAAAAGAACATCGACGGATGTTTAAACGTAGTGCTTCTAAACAAAATCGGAGACTCCTATATTTACAAAACTACTGCTGATTTTTTCAAGGAAGGTAGCAGATGAAAAACATAACAATTACCCCTAAAACGCTGTCGGGAAAAGTGACCGTTCCGCCATCTAAAAGCATTGCACATCGAGCTATTATCTGTGCGGCTCTTGCAGGCGGTACCTCTGTTATCTCAAACATATCTTTTTCTGATGATATAATAGCTACCATTAACGCGATGAAGGTCGCGGGAGCTGATATTTCAATCAAAGAAAACGTAGTAACTATAGTTGGAATAAATTCTTTTGAAAAAATAGCATCTGCGATTGATTGCAATGAATCTGGCTCTACCTTGCGGTTTCTGATTCCCGTTATGACCGCCTTGTTTTTTGAAGCTTATTTTACAGGCAGGGGAAGGCTTGGCAAAAGACCTCTAGACGTATATTACGACATATTCAAGGCACAGAATATCTCATATTCAGTTACTGACGACCCGTTTTCACTATCAATAAAAGGCAGTCTTTCGAGCGGTGTTTTTGAAGTGCCCGGTGATATCAGCTCACAGTTTATAACAGGTCTTTTATTGGCATTACCTTTGCTAGATAAAGACTCAGAAATAGTTATAACCTCAAATCTCGAATCCAAAGGATACATTGATCTCACTTTGGAAACTATGAAAGCTTTTGGCGTTACTGTATTAAACGAAGATTACAAGCGTTTTTTGATAAAAGGTAACCAAAAATACTCTGCTACCAACTACGAAGTTGAAGGTGATTATAGTCAAGCAGCTTTTTTTGAGGTGGCAAACTTTATCGGTAACGATCTTAAAATCTGCGGTGTAAAACAAGAGTCTTTACAGGGGGACAAGCAGATACTGGAAATCGTGGATATACTCAAAACTGCACAAGAAAGTGACTTTGTCGTTATTGACGGAGCACAATGTCCTGATATAATACCCATCGCTGCAGTTGCTGCGTGTCTCAGAAAAGGTAAAACACAGTTTATAAATGTTGGAAGACTTAGGCTTAAAGAATCTGACAGACTCTCGGTTGTCGCTGAAGAGCTTTCAAAAATAGGCGGTAATATAACTACAGTCGAAGACTCTCTTGTCATAGACGGAGTTGACGTTTTTCACGGTGCGGTTGTAGATAGCCACAATGACCACAGAATTGCAATGATGCTCGCAATCGCTGCAACGCGATGCCGTGGTGATATTACAATTAACGGATATGAATGTGTGTCAAAATCATATCCTGATTTCTTTGAAGTTTACAAATCTTTGGGAGGTGACCTCTGTGAGCAGTACGTGGGGAAATAATATCAAAATTTCGGTCTTTGGAGAATCGCACTCCGACGCTATTGGTGTTTCAATTGATGGCGTTGAGGCGGGAGTTGACTTGAATCTAGAAGAAATAGCCTTTGAAATGGCAAGAAGAGCTCCGGGCAACAACGAAATCTCGACTCCTCGTCAAGAAAAAGACATCCCCAATATAATCAGCGGGTTTTTTAATGGGAAAACCACAGGTACGCCTCTTTGTGCGCTTATAAAAAACACAAATACGCGTTCTCAGGACTATGAAAAAACTAAAAATCTTATTAGACCAGGACACGCAGACTTTACCGGATTTGTCAGATACAACGGATTTAACGACTATCGCGGTGGGGGTCATTTTTCTGGAAGATTAACAGCCCCTCTTGTCTTTGCAGGAGCGATTTGCAAACAAATTCTAGAGAAAAAAGACATTAAAATCGGAGCTCATATAGCTCAGCTTTCAGATGTTTGTGACAATCATTTTAACTTTACAGATATTAGTGCAGAAACACTAGATAAATTAAAGGAGAAAACACTTCCTTTTTTGGATGAATCTAAAGAAGATGTCGCTAAAAACCGCATATCGTCAGCAAAAGAGAGTTTGGATTCTGTCGGTGGAATTATCGAGTGTGCAGCTATAGGACTTTACAGCGGAATTGGTAATCCTATCTTCGATTCCGTCGAATCTGTGCTATCACATCTGCTGTTTTCGATACCTGCAGTAAAAGGTGTCGAGTTTGGAAGCGGTTTTTCTTTTGCAACTATGCTTGGTTCCGAAGCAAACGATAGTTTCTACTATGACAACGAAGTTGTAAAGACAAAAACGAACAACAACGGTGGTATAAACGGTGGCATCACAAACGGAATGCCTATAATTTTCCGAACTGTAATCAAGCCAACTCCTTCGATTGCTAAAAAACAGCAAACTATCGATATTTCTAGCGGATGTAACGCGGAAATAGAAATACAGGGACGCCATGACCCGTGCATAGTGCAGAGAGCAGTTCCTGTAGTCGAAGCTGTTACCGCTATTGCTATTTATGACCTTTTAAAAGGAGCAGAAAGATGAACGAGTTAGACAAGTATAGGCAAAAAATAGATTCTATTGACAAAGAATTGATAGAGCTTTTCGAAAAGCGCCTTAATGTCGTTTTAAAGGTTGCTGAATACAAAAAAGATAATAATTCTCCCGTCCTTCATACCGCCAGAGAACAGCAAGTCCTTGATAAAGCTGTGGATAACCTTCAAAACAAAGACTTTGCGCCATATGTCAAAGAGTTTATGAACAATCTTATGAACGTCAGCAAATCACTGCAAACTTCGTATATTACAACCAAAACCGTTCCTTCTACCAAAATAGTTGGTTTTCAGGGAATAGAGGGGTCTTTTTCCTACGGAGCGGCAAAAAGATTCTTTGGGGAAGACGCACTGTTAACAGCGTTTGCCGAATTCGAAGATGTGTTTAAAGCTCTCGACAAAGGAGAAATAACAGCAGGAATTCTACCGATAGAGAATTCTAACAGCGGTAGTGTTGGTGCTGTTTATGACCTTTTGTGTAACTATGGATTCTATATTTCTGCCGAACAGTATCTAAGGGTAGACCAAAATCTTTTGGGAATTAAGGGCGCTTCTTTAGACACTATAAAAGAGGTGTATTCACACGAGCAGGGCTTTTCACAGTGCAGTGAATTTCTCTCACGACACAAAGACTGGAAGCTCATTCCATATCACAATACTGCCGTTAGCGCAAAACTTGTCGCTGACCTGAGAAATCCTTCAGTTGCAGCGATTGCAAGCAAGCAAGCGGCAGAATTGTACAATCTTGAGGTTATTGAGGGTCCTATAAATACAAGCACTGACAACACTACGAGATTTATCATAATTTCAAAACATTTTGAATATGAAAACGCTGATAAAATCAGCATTGTTTGTTCGCTCGACGATAGGGCAGGAACGCTTTACAATCTTTTAAGCTACTTTGCCTACCACAACATAAATATGGTTAAAATCGAATCAAGACCGATGCATAACAAGAAGTGGAAGTACCTGTTTTACGTTGATTTTGAGGGAGATTTTGCAAGCGAAAAGGTAAAAACTGCTCTTGAGCTAATTGAAAAAGGTTCTGAGTTCTTTAGGATACTTGGGGCTTATAAATCTGACGTTAGAGAGGGCACAAATGCTTAAATATGGACTTATTGGCGAAAAACTAGGGCACAGTGTTTCACCCCAAATACACTCAAATATCTTTAGTGAAACGTCATTCACAGCCGATTATAAACTTTATGAGATACCGCGCGAAAAACTGCCCGAAATCAAGCTTTTTATGGAAGATAATGAACTTTCGGGAATTAACGTTACAATTCCCTATAAACGGGAAATACTTCCGTTTCTCGATGAAATTTCTTCTGAGGCAATGCAGATAGGCGCTGTTAATACCGTTGTTAGAAAAGATGGGCGATTGATAGGATACAATACCGACTATTTTGGATTTGGGGAGATGTTAGACTTTCATAAGATCCCCTTCAAAAACAAAACTGCTGTCGTCCTTGGAAACGGCGGTGCTGCAAAGGCTGTTGTAGCGTATCTGTCAAACAACGGAGCAGAAATGGTTTATATTGCGAGTAGAAAGCAAAGTGATGACGCCTCTATCATTTCTTATGACCAAATAACTACTTTTGATAACTATCTGTTAGTCAACACCACTCCTGTTGGTTTGTACCCAAACATCGAAAACAGTCCTGTTGATAATGACGTTGTAGAGAAAAGTTGTGCGGTTGTTGACTTGATTTACAACCCTAAAACCACGCGTTTGATGGAACTTGCCAAAAAGGCTCAAAAACCTTGCTGCAACGGTATGTTTATGTTAGTGGCACAAGCTGTTAAAGCACAGGAAATTTGGCGAGATACGCGCTTTTTTGACGGTCTTACTCAGACGATTTATGAAATACAAAACAGGGGATAACTATATGAAATCTATAGCTTTGATAGGGATGCCAGGATGTGGAAAAAGCACCGCGGGTAAACTTCTTGCAGAAAAACTCTATTTCAAATTCGTTGATATGGATGAGTTTATTGAAGAAAGTTTTCAAACCACTATAAAAGAGCTTTTTTCGATTAGCGAGGAACATTTTCGCGACCGCGAATCAAAGGTTTGCGAAATTCTTTCGAGCAGAGAACAAACCGTTATTTCGACGGGCGGCGGAGTGGTAAAACGCGAAAACAATATTGAACTTCTTAAAAAGAATTGCATTGTCGTCTTCATCGATAGAAATGTAGATGATATCCTTTCCGATATAGATTTCAGTACGCGCCCTTTGCTTGAAAAAGATCACAGAGAAAACCTGATGCGTCTATATAACGAGCGATATGAGCTCTATAAAAAATATTGTGATTTTTATGTTAAAAATGATTCTTCACTGGAAGAATTAGTGAAAAAAATAATTTCAAAACTGCATTTAAACGTGTAAATTGTTGTTTTGAAGGCTGTTTTGTGTTATAATTTGTCTAAATTAGAGTTTGAGGTTTGATTTTATGAAAAAGAATTTGATTGTTGCACAATCCGGAGGACCTACTGCTGCTATAAATGCTTCCTTGGCAGGTGTCATAGACGGTGCTATTTCCTCCAATTTGATAGAAACTGTATATGGCGCGAGATACGGAATACAGGGTGTCTTGAACGAGGATTTTATAAATCTTTCAGAGGTTTTTGAGGAAAAAGAAAAACTAGAGCATCTAAAGCTCACACCTGCAATGGCGCTTGGTTCCTGCCGTCTAAAACTTCCTTCTCTCGAAAAAACAGAGATTTATGACAAAATCTATGAAGTTTTCAAAAAGTATAACGTTGGATTCTTTATATACATTGGCGGAAACGATTCAATGGATACCGCGATGAAGCTCAACAAGTACTTTGCAGAAAAAGGCGAGGATATAAAGGTTATTGGTGTTCCGAAAACCATTGACAACGACCTTGCTATGACAGACCATTGCCCAGGATTTGGAAGTGCTGCAAAATTCGTTGCAACAGTTTTAACAGAGATAGTAAGCGATGCGCTTGTATACAACGTTCCTGCTGTTGTAATCGTTGAAATAATGGGAAGAAACGCAGGATGGCTGACCGCCAGCGCCGCTCTTACAAGAGAATGCACGGGATTTGCACCACAGCTCATCTATCTTCCTGAGGTTGTTTTTAATCTTGATAATTTTATCGAAGATGTGAAAAAAACTCAGGCTGAAAACAATTGCGTCATTGTTGCAGTTTCCGAAGGTGCAAAGGTTGCCGACGGAAGATATCTATCCGAGCTTTCCAGCGACTGCAAAACTGACAATTTTGGTCATAAATACACCTCGGGTGCTGGTAAATTCCTCGAAAATCTCGTAACCGAAAGACTTGGCTGCAAGGTTCGCTCGATAGAATTGAATGTTCTTCAAAGGGGTTCGGGACACATCCTTTCAAAAGACGATATAGACTCAGCTTTTGAAATCGGCAGAGCCGCTGTAAATACCGCTTGTAGCGGAGTTAGTGGCAAGATGATGGTATTCTTGAGAACCGACAAGGAAGACTATGAATATTCCATTAGCTATTGTGATTTGGATATGGTTGCAAACTTCGAAAAGAAGTTCCCGCTCGATTGGATAGTTCCGGAAGGAAACGACGTAACCGACGAAGCGATAAAATATCTGAAACCCCTCATAAAAGGCGAGACCGCAACACCTATGAAAGACGGACTTCCTTTCCATTTCAAGTTTTAAAAAAATGGCCGCCACAGATTTGTGGCGGTTTTAATTTACTCAATAGGGAAGGTTGCAAACTCAAAACCTTTTTGGCGGGTAGCGTCAATCAAATCACCGAGGATATCGGTGTTTGTTTTTGATACCGCGTGAAGAAGCATTATCTCTCCGCTGTGCAGTCTATTTACTATCTTTTCGAGCGATTTTTCGGGGTCGGGTTGATTTTGAGGATCCCAATCGTTGTATGCAAAGCTCCAAAACACATTTGTATACCCAAGCTTTTGACCTACTGCAAGGGTTCGTGTGCTGAATGTTCCTGTAGGTGCACGGAAGAGAAACATTTCATAATCGAAATTATCTATCATATACTCATGCAAAAGTACATATTCATCCTGAACCTGTTCAAAGGAAACAGTCGTCATATCGGGGTGTTTGTTACTGTGGTTACCAACAATATGACCTTCGTCTATCATTCGTTGTATGAGCTCGGGCTCGGATTTTGCGTATGGCATTGTAACAAAGAAAACGGCTTTTACGTTCTTTTCCTTGAGTGTATCGAGAATCTGCGCGGTATATCCGTTTTCATATCCTTCGTCAAAGGTTAAGTACACTTGATTGGTATCGGGAGCGATAAAATATGTTGAGTACTTGCCATATTGTTCTTGTAACGAAAGACAAGCTGTAGGACGGTTTATGTCGTCGAAAAATCCACCCGGTCCCCACGTAACACCGATATTATCTAAAAGTTCTATCTCACTCATTGGTAAAGCAGCGGTGGGGGAGGTTGAATCCCCCGAGGCTGCGCTGTTATCGCCGGGAATCATACTTTCTACTCCCGAAACGATATCACTTACTACTGAATTTGAAGAATCTCCTGTGGACATCGAGGGAAGGCTCGATGCAAGATCAGAGGAGGTGTTGCCGCTCGAGGTGTCGTCAATGTTGCTGCACGCTGTACAGCTCGCAAACGAAAATAGCATTGCAAGGCTGATCAAAAGCAAAAATATTCTGGTTTTCATATCTTTTTCCTTTCAAAATAAGGCTCATTTTGAGACGATAAACAATTACCGCCAACGTTATTATGTGCAAAAGCAAAAGAATAAAACATTATATTTGCTATTTTAAGTTTAACATATTTTGACATATTGTGCAATCAAAACTTAAATTTATATTGTTAAAATTCAAAGTTTAGTATATACTTATTTTATCAAAATAAAAATGGAGATACATATATGGCTGACACGTTAAAAAAAGTTGATATGTTTACTGATGGAGCCTGCTCAATAAACCCAGGTCCGGGCGGTTATGCAGCTATTTTAAGATACAACGGTAGAGAAAAGATTTTCAGCGGGGGAGAAGCCAATACTACAAACAACAAAATGGAGCTTATGGCGGTAATCACAGGTCTCGAGGTTCTCAAAGAGCGTTGCGACGTGACAATCTACACAGATTCGAAATATGTCGTCGACGGAATAACTAAGGGTTGGGTAAAAGCTTGGAGAGCAAACGGGTGGAAGAAAAAGGATGGAAAACGCGCTAAAAACCCAGAACTTTGGGAAAGATTGCTAAACCTGATAGATCAGCACGAAGTCAAATTCGTGTGGATTAAAGGCCACGACGGTCACCCTGAAAACGAAAGATGCGATAAAATCGCAGTAGAGGAAAGTAAAAAATTTGCTTAACTATACCAAAAAAGTATAAAAAGGTATTGTAAAATATACTTTTATGGTATATAATAGCATCGACATATAAAAAGAAAGGTCAGATATAAATGAAAAAATTTGTGTATGTCGATAATGCGGCAACAACCAAAGTATCAAAAAATGTTCTGGAGCATATGGTGCCGTTTCTTGAAAATGAATACGGAAATCCGTCTAGTATATATTCCATTGGACGTTCTGCAAAAATCGCTATTGAAGATGCTCGTAAAAAGGTGGCAAGGGCTATCGGAGCTGATGCCGGCGAGATATATTTTACAGCAGGTGGTTCGGAGGCAGACAACTGGGCAATTCGCTCGGTAGCATCCAACCTCAAGAAAAAAGGCAAAAACCACATAATTACTACAGTTTTTGAGCATCACGCTGTACTTCACACCGTGCAGACTCTCGAAAAAGACGGCTTTGAGGTCACCTATATTCCTGTCGACGATAAGGGACTCATCACAGCAAAGCAGGTAGAAGAGGCTATAAAAGATACTACAGCACTAGTTACGATAATGTACGCTAACAATGAGATTGGAACTTTGCTTCCTGTTGAAGAAATTGGTGCTGTTTGTAAAGAAAAAGGCGTTTTGTTCCATACTGATGCTGTACAAGCGATAGGGCACGTCGAGATAGATGTCAAAAAGCAGAATATTGACCTACTTTCACTTTCGGGTCACAAGTTCCATGCTCCTAAGGGCGTTGGAGCTCTCTACTGCAGAAAAGGTATTGTTTTGAACAACCTCATTTTCGGTGGTGCGCAGGAGAAAAACAAACGTGCCGGTACAGAAAATAGCGCTGCGATTGTTGGTCTTGGTTACGCTATAGAAGATGCTTGTACCAACATAGAGGAAAGAGCAAACAAATCCAGAGAACTGCGCGACTATCTCATTGACAACGTTCTTTCCGCAATTCCGAAATCTCGACTTAACGGTGACAGAGATAACCGTGTAGCAACAAACGCAAACTTTTCCTTCGAAGCTATTGAAGGAGAGGCGCTTCTTTTGATGCTTGATATGAACGGAATCTGTGCTTCTTCTGGTTCTGCTTGTACTTCGGGGTCACTCGACCCAAGCCACGTGTTGCTTTCGATAGGACTTCCTCACGAAATTGCGCACGGATCCCTCAGAATTTCAATTTCTGATGAAACCACTAAAGAAGATATCGATTATATACTCGAAAAACTTTCCACAATTGTAGAACGTCTCAGAGCAATGTCACCGGTATGGAACGGCTAATGCAGAAAGGATTTTAACTATGCTTTATTCTGAAAAGGTTATGGAAAATTTTGCTAATCCTCAAAACGTTGGCGAACTTGAAGACGCCAACGGTGTAGGAGAGGTCGGCAATGCTAAATGTGGAGATATAATGAAGATGTATCTCAAAATTGAAAATGGTGTTATTGTTGACGTGAAATTTAAAACATTCGGTTGCGGAGCTGCCATTGCTACGAGCTCTATCGCAACACAGATGATAAAGGGCGCTACAATAGAAGAAGCTCTCAAACTCACAAACAAAGCAGTTGTGGAGGCTCTTGACGGACTTCCTCCCGTTAAAATTCACTGTTCTGTGCTTGCTGAACAGGCGATAAAAGCCGCAATTTCCGATTATTATACAAGACAAGGAATTGACCCCACACCCTTCGTTGGAAAGATTTCCTGCGACTGTGAAGAGGGACACTGCCACTGCGACGAATAAAATATTCAAAAAATATTGACACAGCCTGTCAAAAAGCGTATAATAATGGTTGTGTAAAAGCGATGATGGGACTAACCGTTTTTCACCGTCACAGAGAGAGGGAAGAAGCTGAAAATCCCTTACGGCAGGAACTCGGGGGCTAACCCGTAGCTCTGCGGCAAACCGCAGCGGTAACGACCGTTATTTCGTAACAAGTGGCGCTTATTGCGCAATTTGGGTGGTACCACGGAACTTATGCTTTCGTCCCATATTTTTGGGGCGAAAGCTTTTTAATTTTAATGAGGTGTTTTTATGGAATGGACAGGACTTAACGAACTCAGAGAAAAATTTCTTTCTTTCTACGAAACAAAGGGACATCTTAGAATGCCCAGTTTCCCGCTTGTACCAAAGGACGAGAAGAGCCTTCTTCTCATCAACTCCGGTATGGCTCCTTTGAAAAAGTATTTTATGGGACTTGAAACTCCTCCTAGAAAGAGAGTTACAACCTGCCAGAAGTGCATTCGTACTCCTGATATTGAACGCGTAGGCAAAACCTCCAGACACGGAACATATTTTGAGATGCTCGGAAACTTCTCCTTTGGCGACTATTTCAAGCACGAGGCTACTGCTTGGGCTTGGGAGTTTATTACAAAGGTTGTAGAAATCCCTGTTGACAGACTTTGGGTATCTACCTATACCGATGATGACGAAGCGAGAAAGATATGGGTTGAAGAGGTTGGTGTACCTGCAGACCGTATCGTAATCCTCGGCAAAGAAGACAACTTCTGGGAGATTGGTACAGGCCCTTGCGGTCCTTGCTCTGAAATCTATTTTGATAGAGGAGAGGAATACGGTTGCGGAAGTCCCGACTGTAAGGTTGGATGTGACTGTGACAGATACGTAGAATTCTGGAACCTTGTTTTCACACAGTTCAACCGCGACGAAGAAGGAAACTACACTCCTCTTGACCACCCCAATATAGATACGGGTATGGGTCTTGAAAGACTTGCTTGTATTATGCAGGGCGTTGCAAACCTGTTTGAAGTTGACACCGTGCAGAACATTATGAAGCACGTTATGGATATCGCAGGTATCAAATACCACGATAACGAGAAATCCGACGTTTCTCTGCGTGTTGTAACCGACCATATCAGAAGTACAGTATTTATGGTTTGCGACGGTGTTCTTCCTCAAAACGAAGGAAGAGGCTACGTTCTTCGCCGTCTTCTCAGACGTGCTGCACGACACGGCAGACTCCTTGGTATAAAGCGTCCTTTTTTGTATGAGGTCTGCGATACAGTAATCAAAGAAAACGCAAGTGCATACCCCGAGCTTGTTGAAAAAGCCGAATACATCAAAAAAGTTATCCGTGTTGAAGAAGAATCCTTCTCCAAGACAATTGATAACGGTATGGAGCTTCTCAACGGAATGCTCGCTGAGATGGACGCTAACAAAGAAGATACTCTCAAGGGAGAACAAGCATTCAAGCTCTATGATACCTTTGGATTCCCAATAGACCTCACAAGAGAAATCGTAGAGGAAAAGGGACTCAAGCTCGACGAGGACGGATTTAACGAGCTTCTTAAAGAACAAAAGGTTCGTTCCAAAGCAAACATCAAGAACAAAGATGCTGCTTGGGAAGGTAACGTAATCGAGGGTATTGACAAACTCAGCACAGAGTTTACAGGATACAGCGAATACGCTACAAAGACCGAAGTTTCCGCTATTATCAGCGGTGACAAAATCGTTTCTTCTGCTAATATGGGCGACGACGTTCTCGTTGTTCTCAAAGAAACTCCTTTCTATTCCGAAAGCGGTGGACAGGTTTCCGATACCGGAAAGATTGTCACAGAAAATGCTGTATTTGCGGTTACCGGTGTAAGAAAAATTGACGGCAGAATTGTGCACGAAGGTGTTATAGAGTCTGGTATAATCGAAGTAGGGGACACAGCTACTGCTTCTCTCGATGCAGAACGCAGAAACGCCATCAGAAGAAATCACACAGCTGTTCATCTTCTTCAGGCAGCTCTCAGAGAGGTTCTCGGCGACCACGTCCATCAGGCAGGTTCTCTTGTTGATGACACAAAGCTTCGTTTTGACTTTACACACTTTGCTGCTGTAACCGCTGATGAGCTTTCTAAGGTTGAACAGATAGTAAACGCAAAGATTCTTAAGGGAATTGACGTTGTAACAACTGAAACCGATATCGAAACCGCTAAAAAGAACGGTGCTATGGCTCTCTTTGGAGAAAAATACGGAAACGCTGTACGTATGTGCAGTGTCGGAGATTTCTCTGTAGAACTTTGTGGCGGTACCCATATTGATAACACAGCAAAAATTGGACTTTTCAAGGTTGTTTCCGAATCTTCTGTTGCTTCCGGTGTTAGAAGAATTGAGGCTGTTACAGGACTTGGAGTACTCTCTCTGCTCGAGGGATATAAGTCTGATGTTATAGCGATTGCTACAACACTCAAAACTGCAAACCTCAACGCTGTTCCTGAAAAGGTTGCGTCTGTCTGTGCAGAACTCAAGGAAAAGGATAAGAAGATAGAAGATCTCAATCGTGAAATTGCAGATATGAAAACTTCTGATATCTTCAAGGATTCTGTTGTAATAAAGGACATCAAGGTGGCTGTTAACAAGCTTACTGACACTGCTCCCGAAACACTCAGAAGTATGAGCGACCGCATTAAAGACAAAAATGCTGACGCAATCGTAATCCTTACAACTGTAAACGGCGAAAAAGGAAATGTTCTCGTTGCTTGTGGCAGTGAAGCTGTTAAAAACGGTGCTAATGCAGGTAGAATTGTCAAGGCTATTGCCGAGTTTACAGGCGGAAAGGGTGGAGGACGCCCCGACAGTGCTATGGCAGGTATTGGTGATACAACCAAGATTGACGCTGCTATTGAAAGCTCTATGACACTTATAACCGATATGTTGAAATAATAGGAGGAAATATGGACTGTTTGTTTTGTAAAATAATAAACGGCGATATTCCGTGTAGTAAAATCTACGAAGATGACCTCGTCCTTGCGTTCAATGACATTGACCCACAGGCGCCTGTTCATTTTCTGGTAATTCCCAAAACACATATCAAAAGTGTAGACGAAATAAATAGCACTAACAGTGCTACAGTCGCACATATTTTTGAAGTTATTGCTAAATTGGCAAAAGAACTTGAACTTGTTGATGGTTACCGTGTAGTCACAAACTGCGGTAAAGATGGCGGACAATCCGTTGAGCATCTGCACTTCCATATTCTTGGAAAACGCAGTCTAAAGTGGCCTCCCGGCTGATTGGAGTGAATAAGTATGAAAAGACCCCTGATGATCATAGGATTTTCTCTGTTTGTTTCATTAGCGGTCTTTTCTTATTTTCGCACAGCGGCACTCATCTCTCTTGCGATTACCTTTGCCATAATCAGCGCAGGGCTTTTGTTTATAGTTAAAAAATTCAAATTGCACAATGTTGTTTTGATGTTTCTCGGCGCGCTTTTGGCGTCGTTATTATTACTATCCAGCGACTTTCTTTATCAAAGGCCTGCAGAGAGGTTTGACGGTACGCAGATAAAAGCTGAAGGCTACGTCAAGCGTATTGACAATAGCAGCTTCATACTAAAATGCAAAATCGACGGCGAATACTGTAATATATACGTTAAGAATTATATTATAGGCACTATACGTTTTGGAGATAAGTTTGAAATTACCGGAGTAGTAACACACGCCGATTCTCTTGATTCAAACTATATGCGTTCAAAATGCAGGGCGTACAGCTGTGTTTTATATGCAGAGGACGTAGAGCTTGTCTACAATGATGATATTGTTGCTCAGTATCCCTTTGAAGAAACGATATTTAAGTTTAAAAACTATCTGTTAGATATTCAGGATGAAATATTTTCTGATTTTTCGTTTGGATTTATAAAGGCTGTAACGTTAGGCGATAAACGCGACGTCCCCGAAGAAATCGGTCTTTCCTTCAAAAGAGCCGGTCTTAGTCACGTTCTCGTAATATCAGGTTTGCATCTTTCGATAATTTCCAGCGCTGTGTTTGTTTTATTGAGACGTTTTGGAATACGCAAAGCGGCGCTTGTTACAATGTTTGTTACGCTTTTCTATATGACTTTGACGGGGTTTGCTCCGTCTGTTACTCGAGCAGGAATAATGAACATAATTATGTATCTTGCTGTTGTTCTAAGGCAGGATTATGACGGAATAACCTCTATTTCGATAGCTTGCCTTGTGATGTGTCTGCTAAATCCATATTGTGCCGCGGACATATCTTTACAGCTTTCTGTAGTAAGTACTACGGGTATTTTAATAATTCTCCCACCAATGAGAAAATTCGTTTGGAAGGCATTGGGCGAAAGCACACGTATAAAAAGAGCTATTATGCGACTTTCAGATATCCTAATTGTTAGCGGCTCGGCAAATGTTGCGCTAATGCCGTTCTACGTTTTCGTGTTTGGAACGATATCCCTTGTTTCTCCCTTGTCAAATATCGTCGCCTCTTTTCTGATGCCCACTATCATATCTTCCTCGCTTCTTGCAACTTTAATTGCTACTATTCCTGTCATTTCGGGAGCGGCTTGTGTTCCTGCTTTTATTGCGGACATATCTGTGCTCACTCTCGTGAAATCTACCGATTGGTTTGCGAGTTTTAAATTTGCAAGTGTGAGCACAAGATACACATTTATGGTCATTTGGTTAGTTGCAACCTGCGTGTTGTTTGGATATGCACTGTATACACAAAAGACCAAAGCAAAAATTCATGCAGCAATATTATCAATTATTATTTTATTTGCGTCTATCTTCTGCTATAATATAAATAACAGCTCTAAAATATCAGTAAGAGCGCTGCCAACTTATACAAACGGATGTGTGGTTGTATCGGAAAAAGGACATAACACCGTGATATATAGGACAAGCAAAGACGAGAAACAACACTTTATCGAAAGCGCTCTGTCGAATGCCGGTATCTATACTATCGACACCTTGATAGTTCCTACATACGAAGATTGTGCAGATGTGATTAACCTGGTTGTTGAATACGACGTTAAAACGCTTGTTATCGACAACAGAAAAACCGATAAAACTCTGGAAAGAAAACTGCAAGAACGTAACGTAGAAATACTTTCAATCACTCAAAACCGTGAAGTCGATATCGGTAACAGGGTCACCGTTAGCTTCGATTATGAAAACGGGGTAAGATGCATATTGCTAAACGCCGACGGCGTTATATTCTGCATCCCATATGACGATGTCAATATGCTCGAGCTATTTGATTTCTATAAAGAAACAGATATTATGCTTTTAAGCAAAGAGTTGCCGTACGGTCTAAGCTATATGAATCTGTCATATATCGTTTTCACAAACTACAAAACTGAAGACGAAATGTACAGAAACTCGGCGTATCTTACCGATAACTTTGCATTTACCAATAATAGCATTACATTTATGATTGAAGATGCTAGTTTTTACGTTACTGAAGAATGGGGGAGTGTGTGGTGAAAATAACAACAGTACAAGAGCTAATCAAGCACCTTGATAGCCCTTCGCCTGCACGTGCTTTTTTCATACACGGCGATAACAGTTTCTTCAAACGTGAAGCGTGTAACGCAATTATTGATAAATTTACAAACTCTAACAGAACAGAGTTTTCTCTGATTAAATTTGATGACAAGAATATGGATTTTGAAGAGGTGATAGCTTCTTGCGAAATCGCACCTTTTATGTGTGAACATAAGTGTATTCTTGTTACAGACCCTCCTCTGAGTCAAATTTCCGACTCTGATCTTGAATCATTGGTGTCCTTGATTCAAGATATTCCGGAGTTTTCAACCCTTATCTTTTACTGCATTTCAAATGAGTTAGACTTTAAAAAATCCAAAGCATCAAAAGTGTTGGATGCCTTTTCAAAATATGCTTGTTCGCTTGTTTTTTCTAATAAAGGCGCTAACGCTAATCCTCGCGACTTTGTAGTTCAAACTGTAAAATCGATGGGATGCTCCATTTCATCTGCCGATGCATACTTGGTTGCAGAGAAAGCGAACGGTGATTTTGAAAGAATCTACAACGAGGCCACAAAGCTTTGTATGTACAAGCAGAAGGGAACAATCACAAAAGAAGATATAGAAAATCTTTTTTCACTGTATCTCTCTTCGACTGTTTTTGAGCTCACTAAATTCATTTTTGCAGGCAATTATGAGGGTGCACTCAAAAAATTGAATCTTTTGAAAATGCAAAAAGAAGAGCCTATTGCGGTTCTGGCAGAGCTTTCATCGAGCTTTTTAGACCACTATAGAGCGCTGGTAGGAAGAAATGCCCAAAAGAGCATTGCGGATATAACGGCGGATTTTGCTTATAGGGCGAACGTTGCTTTCCGCGTAGAAAACG
Source organism: Oscillospiraceae bacterium (assembly GCA_045536425.1). GTDB lineage: Bacteria > Bacillota > Clostridia > Oscillospirales > Ruminococcaceae > UBA11540. The sequence continues at coordinate 95,570 of JAZSNN010000015.1, read as the reverse complement.
CATATCGTGCCTCTGCAAAATACAGAGATATTTTCCTTGAGAAGTGTCTTGATCTCATTGTGGAAGCAGACATCGAACTCAAATCTACAGGTACAGACAAGTATCTCATACTTGAAAGACTTATCACCAATATTTTTGTGGTAAAAGAGGGTATGGTCTCTTGAAAAAAATTGCCCAAGTTATAATTGTCGAAGGTAAATATGATCTTATCAAACTTTCCTCAATCGTCGATGCGCTCATAATCACTACAGACGGATTTCGTATATTTAAGGATAAAGAAAAAAGAGAACTGATTAAAACCCTAGGGGAGAAGAACGGTGTTATTGTTTTTACCGACTCCGATGCTGCCGGTTTTAAAATCAGGGCTTTTCTCACCTCGATACTGCCAAAGGAAATGATAAAGCACGCCTATATTCCAAACATTGAAGGCAAAGAAAGGCGCAAAGACGCTCCGTCAAAAGAAGGTTTGCTCGGTGTAGAGGGTGTTGACGATTCCGTTATATTAGATGCTCTTGAAAAAGCAGGGGCTCAAATCAAGATTACTGATTCTAGTGACCGAAAGATAACTAAATTCGACCTATTTGAGCTTGGACTCAATGGACGTCAAAATAGCAGTACTTTGAGAAAAACTCTTCTAAAATATATGAATCTGCCCACGAGAATGAGCAGTAATTCTATGCTTGATGTTCTCAATTGTCTAATTACATACAACGAATTAAAGGATATAATGAAAAAACTGTAAAGGAGGTTTTACCTTGGATAGTGTTTGGTTTGTATTTCTGTTTTTACCTACTGTTATACTCTTGAATTATCTTACACCCAATAAATACAGAAGTATTATCGTCTCTATTTCCTCGGTTTTATTCCTTCTGTTTACCGACCCGTATATGCTGCCTTTGATGTTGGTTTTTGTATTTGTTGACTACATCTTAGCAATCTTTGTCAGCAAATCCAACAGCAAATTTGTCAAAAACACACACGTTTCTTTGTCTGTAATCTTCAATATTTCTGTATTTATCCTATCACAGTACGTTTCGATTTTCCCAATTGTTTTAGGTGTTTCTGTTGTATCTTTTACTAAAATGTCTTACCTTTTTGATATTAGGTCGGGTAGATGTTCTGCTGAAAAAAACATTTTCACATATCTTTCTGCAGTTTTGTGCTTTCCGTGCCTTTACTACGGACCCATACTCAATGTTTCTAACGTGAGCTATATGATTCGCTCGGGAAAAGAAACTCTTGCAAATTTCGGTAGCGGCGCTTCGCTTTTTATCTACGGTCTTTTCAAAAAAATCATTATCTCCGATATGCTGTACAGTATGTTAGAAAAGCTGTATCCCTCTACCAATACCGTTATCGGAGCTTGGCTGTGGATAGTTTTCACCATTCTCGCGTTCTACTATATGCTGCTCGGATATGCGCAGATGGCACAGGGAATCTGTAAAATGCTGGGATTTAAGATAAATCAAAATTTCAGTTTTCCGTTTATGGCGGGCTCTGTTACAGACTTTTTTAGAAGATTTAATATGGGGCTTGCTGAGTTTGTGCGCAAATACGTTTATATACCATTCGGCGGCAATCGTCACGGAGCCGTTTGCCTCATCTGTTCTGTTGCAGCGTCGTGCATAGTAACGTCGCTTTGGTACGGTTTTTCTTTGAACAAGGTAGTGGCCGCTTTGTTCTTTGCAATTGCTATCGTTGTTGAAAAAACACTCCTCAGCCACAAGGAGCCGTTGGCTATAAAGATTGTTCATTACATCTTTACTTACGGCTATCTCTTGGTAGGTTTTACACTTTTCTTTACAAGCTCAGCAACCGAAGCAAGAACCATACTTTCCGGTGCTTTTGGACTGGAAAACGCCATTGTATATGACAACGGAGTTTTAAGCTGTATATCCGAATATCTGCCAATTCTTTTGATATCATTACTTATGGTTTTTGACTTTTCGAAGAAAGCAAACCGAGCAATACAGAAGAAAAAGTCGATTTTCTTGAATATTGTATTTGTTTTGTACAACCTTTTACTCTTGTTTATGTGCACGGCATATATTGTGTAGGGGAGGGATAAAATGAGTGCTAATAGAATTTTTGCAATAGTTTTTACCCTTGTGCTGTTTTTCCTCTCCATCTCCACAGTTGCTCTCGCGTTTTTGGATGGCAATTTCACCGAGCTTCCGTCTATGCTGTGGGAAGAAAATTTTTTCGCTCAGGCGAGAGCTGCAATTGACAAGGGGTTTGGAATTGTTCGTGTAGATGACGTTTATATTTCCGACAACTCGTTAATTAAAATAACACCTACTCCCGACGAAACTATCACAGAAGCCAATATACACACATTAAAAACCGTTTCTTCTTCTGTTTCTATGCCTGTATATACGATGATTGTTCCGACGGCAAACGTTATTTTACAAAATCAATTACCCAAATATGCAAGCATTTGGGACCAGAATGAGTACATCGATAACCTCTACACATCATTGGTTAGTGCTTCTGTTGTTGTACCGTCTTATGACACGCTTTTTGTAAACAACAATAAGGATATATTCTATAGAACGTCCGACAATTTGACCTCTTTGGGCGGATATTATCTGTACTCTAATCTCAGCCAAAAGCTAGGTTTCTATCCGCAAAACCTTGATGATTTCAATGTGGAATACTACGCGTCTGACTATTTTGGCGAGCTGTTTAAAACAACTGGATATAGAGATATAAAGGGTGACGACATCACCTTCTATCGCAGTGCTTTTTACAACAGCAACATCGTTATGAGCGTCTACGACAACAACGGAAACAAGGCAGTATTCAACGATATTTATGTAGAAACCACATCTGATGAACTTTCACTATGTTATCCCGGCGGAACATTTCCCGTTACCAACATCAAAAATAAGGCGGTTGATGGCAACAAGCTTCTCATTGTGTCTGACAAAACCGTAAAATCTGTCGTTGGTTTCTTGGTTGACAACTACGAGCTTGTAACTGTCATAAACCCCTTTGCAGACACCACAAACTACAGCCAAATGTTAGACTTGGATGAATATGACCAAATACTGTTCTTGTTCTCCGTTGACACCTTTGGACAAAGTGATTTGAGCAAAATATTTCAAATTATAAATTGACGTATATCTTTTTTGTTGCACCTAATAATACAATTGGAGGTGCAATATGAAGGATAAAAGAAAGATAACAGGCTCAAAGCTCGTAAATGAAATGATAGACACTATCGTAAATGCAAACTCTATAAAATCAGACCCTAACGGCAGTTACACGGGAAAAGGGGACAACCCCTACGAAAAACCCGTGCAGGATCAAGATGATTTATAAATAAACGGTACTCTGTACCGTTTATTTTTTCGTCAAAACTATTGTTATTTTACGTCGATTAAAGTATAATTATATTAAGTATATTTAAAGGCGGTGATTGTTTGTATACAGTCAATCCAAATGAATACAAAAAAATATTTGCCGTTCCGTCGTCCGTGGCGGAAAAGCACCTTAAAACCGCCGGAGCACTCTCTCTAAAGGTTCTTTTGCTTGTGTTGAGCCAACCTCAAATAACGGTTAAAAAAATGGCTGAAACCTTAAACACTTCTGAAGCAGACATCAAAGATGCGGCAAACTTTTGGATAGTCAACGGTATTCTTACTGCTGATGCCGACGCTTTGCCTTCTTCAAACGAATCTACTGATACGGACAAGTCTACCATAAGGCGCGTGTCACAAGCCCCCGTTAGACTCTCGGGAAAGGAGCTCGAATCTCGCGTTAAGCAAAGCGATGACGTGAAATTTTTGATTTCTGAAACAGAACGTCATTTTGGTAAAAACCTCATACCTTCTGAAGCGTCTGTTTTGGTTTCTCTTTATGACTTTGCGGGACTACCTGTCGATATCATACTTATGATTATCAGCTACTGTGCTTCCATCAACAAAAACAATATGCGCTTTGTAGAAAAACTGGCACTTGACTGGATAGACAAAGGCATTGATTCTCACGAAGCAGTAGTTGCTCACATAAAAGAACTCACCCTCAAAAACAGCAATGAGTCGGCTGTTAAATCCGCTTTTGGAATTTTCAACAGGTCTCTCACAACCAAGGAAAAGAATTTTATAAACAATTGGTTTTCCCAGATGCATTTTGACATTGAGATGATCAAACTGGCATACGAAAAAACAATAGATAGTACAGGAAATATGTCATTCCCATACATAAACAAAATACTCACTTCTTGGAGTGTAAAGGGAATAACCACCCCTGCACAAGCGATGGAGGAGCAAAAGCTTGATGTTAAGACACGTAAAGGCGCTTCTAATCCATCCTACGACCTAGACGCAATAGAAAAGCTTATTAACGATAAAATAGTTTAAGGAGTCAACTTAGAGATGGGATATTCGAAAGAGGCTATCACATACGTAAACGATATGTTCGCTGAAAAACGCAGAAAATCAGCTGATACTCTGCTTGAAAAAAAAGCAGAGCTGTATTCTGCTGTTGCGCGTCTTCGCGAAATCGAAAAAGAGCTTTCGGACTGTGGTTTGAGGACTGTGCGTTGTGTTGTTTCAAGAGCTTCTGACGTGAAGGACGTTATCGCAAACCTTCGCGAAGAAAATATGAAACTGCAACAAGAGCGCTCTGAGATACTAAAAGGTCTTGGTTTGCCTACAGACTATCTTGAAGCGTCATACGAATGTCCTATCTGCAAAGACGAAGGTTTTGTAGACGGAAAGATGTGCAGCTGTTATATAAAAGAGTTGAAGCGATATACATATAACAACCTCAACAAAAGTTCTCATCTTCAGTTGTCGGATTTCTCGAAGTTTAACCTCTCGTACTATCCCGACACAGTACCTGCAGGTTCAACTGTTTCCGTAAGGAACAAAATGGAGCAGATATATCGTTTTTGCGTTTCATATGCTGAAAACTTCTGCGAAAAATCTCCAAGTATTCTTATGAGCGGTGCTACAGGTCTCGGAAAAACTTTTCTGTCGCTATCTATCGCCTCTGCGGTTATCGAAAAAGGCTATGGCGTGATATATTCCAGTGCTCAGAATCTCTTGAACAGTCTTGAAAAAGAAAAGTTTTCTTTATCGGGGGCCGGCACACTGGATGATGTGTTAGAGTGCGATCTTCTCATTATCGACGACCTTGGCACAGAGTTTTCTACCTCTTTTACCGTGGCTACGGTATACAATATCATTAACACCCGCATCAACACCGGAAAGCCTGTTATTATAAGCACTAATCTTTCTTTGTCGCAGCTTCAGGATACATATTCGGAACGCGTAACTTCTCGCTTCATAGGTGAATATAACATACTAAAGTTTGCAGGAAATGATATCAGACAGATCAAAAAACTGGAGGGCACAAAGGTTGAATAAAAATTCTTTTGCATATAGAGTATTTAACTCTCTGAAGCATCTTGTTATAACTACCTTTTTGGGTCTTATTTTATATTTCTTTATGATTCCAATTAACACACAGCTAAGTTGGGTCACACCCATTATGCAGGTAATTCTGATTCTGATGTTTACCGTCAGTATCTATCTTCCTTTTTGGGAATATGGTGACAAGGACAATAATTTGGTCAACTTCAATCGCAAAAGCAAAGATATGGCTCACGGTCTAAAAATTGCCTTCATTATCGTGATACCATACCTTGTCGCTTCTATGTTCTTGCTTTTATACAAGCTTGGTGTTCAGTCTTGGACACTGCTTGTCTACCGAATCGTAAACGTACAGTTCATATACATAGTAGACTATTTTGTTAACATAAACGATATTTCCCAAACTTCTTGGTGGTCCATAATTCTTTGTATGATTTTGCCACTGTACACTGTATTCGTAGCTGAAGTCGCTTATATCTTTGGATATAAGCGGATTTCCCTAAAAGAAAAGCTTATATACAAGAACAAAAAGTGATAACTTAATTTTTCTCCGCATAAATTGTCATATATGACGATTTAGGTGGGTTGATATGAACTTTGAATTTAAACGATTTTTGTGCCCGTTATTAGCGGTTTTGTTGTGTATTTTGTCCATACTGTGTTTCAAGCAAATATCCGACAAAAACTATATCGTTGTATCTGCTGTTGCAACAGAATCAAAACTCATTATTATAGACGCAGGACACGGTGGAATCGATGGGGGAGCAGTAGGGTATAACAATATTGTTGAAAAGGACATCAATCTTTCTATCGCAAAGAAACTTGAAACAATGCTTACTTGTTGCGGGTTTGAGGTTATTATGACACGGACCGAAGACAGTATGGTAGGGGAGAAGTTGCCTGAAACTGCTTCTATACGCGAAAAAAAGGTCAATGACGTCAGACATCGCGCTTCACTCATAAATTCTCATCCAAATGCAATTGTGCTCAGTATACATCAAAATTTGTTTTCTGAGAGCAAATACAGCGGCGCCCAAATGTTTTACAGCACCAAAAACGGCGATAGCAAAGCTGTTGCTACGTTTTTGCAAAACAGATTTTCGACTATGCTTCAACCTGATAACAAAAGAGTTGTAAAACCTGTGGCGGAAAATATATACCTTATGAATAACATCAACAACCCCGCAGTTTTGGTTGAATGTGGTTTTATCTCAAACGGTTTAGAGGCTCTCAATCTAACTGATGACACCTATCAAAACAAGGTCGCTTTTGTAATTTTTGCAGCACTTTGTGATTATTTTGAAAAAGATACGGTCAACGACAATACTTTCTAATACTCGAAAGGAAAGCAAAATGGCAGGAAAAGTAAAAGTAAAATACGTATGTAATAGTTGCGGTTATCAAACTTCTCAATGGATGGGACGTTGTTCTCAATGTGGAGAATGGAATTCCTTTTCCGAAGAGATAGACGAGACCACAGCCCCGAAAAACAAAAAGGTTTCTGCTGTCAGTCAGTCTGTTCTACAAGGTGAAATAACACGCCTTAATGACGTTTCTACGGACGATGAAATTAGATACAAAACCGGGCTTTCCGAGCTCGATAGAGTCCTTGGCGGAGGTATAGTAAAGGGCTCTCTTGTTCTTTTGGGCGGCGACCCCGGAATAGGAAAATCTACATTGCTTCTCCAAATATGTGACTGCCTTTGCTGCGGATTGAAGGTTATGTACTTTTCGGGCGAGGAAAGCGTTAGACAGATAAAGCTTAGGGCGGATCGCTTAGGTGTAAATTCCGATAACCTGTTCGTGATTTCCTCTAACAGCATGGACAGTATTTCACAGATGATAACTACCTCTCAGCCCGACCTTGTCATTGTCGATTCAATTCAAACAGTTTCGCTGAGTATGCTTTCTTCATCTCCCGGAAGCATCACACAGGTTCGTGAATGCACCCAAGAGCTTATGCGCATCGCAAAGTATAACAATATTGCCGTTCTAGTTATTGGTCACGTAAACAAAGACGGCGCGATAGCGGGACCTAAGGTGCTGGAGCATATCGTTGATGCTGTTTTGTATTTTGAAGGCGAAAGAAACTTTGCTTATAGAATCCTTCGTGCCGTTAAAAACAGATTTGGATCTACAAACGAAATCGGAATGTTTGAAATGCAGTCCTGCGGTCTTGTACAGGTAGAAAATCCTTCGCAGTATCTCTTGGAAGAAAGACCTAAAAATACCTCGGGAAGTTGTGTGGCCTGCGTTGTGGAGGGCTCGCGCCCAATTATGTCAGAAGTGCAGGCTCTTGTAACAAAAACCGCTTATTCGGTTGCCAAAAGAACCTCTACGGGATTTGATTACAACAGAATGTATCTGCTCATAGCAGTACTCGAAAAACGCGCAGGATTTTTTATCGGAAACCTCGACGTTTACATAAACGTAGTAGGCGGATTCAAACTAGACGAACCCGCCGCAGATCTTCCTGTATTATTGTCGATATATTCGGGACTCAAGGACAAACCGATTGCCGATACCGTCGCCGCGTTTGGTGAAATTGGACTATCGGGCGAGGTGCGTTCTGTCACCAACGCCTTAGCGCGCATCAACGAGGTAAAAAAGCTTGGTTTTAAAACCTGCATTTTACCTAAACAAAACCTCAAAAACCTCGCAGGACAAGCCCTGCCTTCTGATATTGAACTGATAGGAGTTTCAAATATCAAAGAAGCCTTTGCTGCGGTTGGCTGATAGGCATATCCGGCATTATTGAGGGAATTTCCTCGATTGGCTCTCTTTGCGGAAATTCAACCCCGATGCCCGTCTTTTTCTCCTCGAAATACGGACACGCTTCATTGATATTGTTTCTTTTGCATTCCTTTACTTTACAATATCCTTCGTCTTGATATTTGCACTTTTTATCACACATAACCAAATTCAAAGCTATCGTCCTTTCTCTTTGATATGCTTTGCGTTAAACTGACGATTATTCACGATTTTTTAGGTATATAAAACCGAATATTAGAGAAAATATTTGTGATTCATTTTGTGAGGATGGTTTTATGAAATTACGAATATTTTCACTGCTTCTTGTTTTTTCTCTTTTCTGTACAGGCTTATTTTCCGGAAAAATAGTCGAAGCCTATATTCCAAAGGTCTATGTAATCACTCCCGACACAACAGGATACACCCGTTCTGTAAATTGTGCAGGGGAAATCATTGAAAAGAATAGGGAAGACGTATACCTCTCTCTTCCAATAATTGCCTCTGATGTTTGCTTTTCCGTGGGTGATTATGTCAACGCAGGAGATATAATCGCAATAGTAGACAAAGCCGCTACAGCTACAGCTCTCATTAGTTCATACACTTCAGGTATGAACGATATGATGTACGAAGCCATTCGCGGTATTCCGCAAGATAAACTGTCTGAGGCTATTTCGATTTTTTCAAACTCAAATTCACTTTCCGAAAATCTTAAAAGCATACCCGATTACATCTATGCCGGAATATCCGGCACCATTACGAATATAGAGATTTCTAAAAGTAAACCCACAGCTGCATACAGTTCTGTTGTGACAATTATTGATGATTCAACACTGGTAGCTAAGATTGCGGTAAATGAAGCAAATATTGATTTAGTATCTGTAGGTGCATCGGTTGTTCTTACAGGAAGCGCTTTTTCTGATGAAGAATATGACGCGCTTGTAACTCAAATATATCCTTCTGCATATAAAAAATACAACGCTCTGAACTCGGAAACCGTTGTAGATGTAATCGTTACACCCATTTCATCCGAACACAATTTAAAATCAGGATACACAACAAAAGCAAAAATTATAATCGAGCAAATCGATTATGCAATCACAATACCATACGAAGCTGTTATGCAGGATGAGGAAAATAGGGAATACGTCTACGTGTTAGAAAACTCCCGTGCCACAAAAAGATATATCACTACAGGACTTGAACTTTCAAAAGGCTTTGAGGTGCTTGACGGAATTGACCAAAACACTTACGTTATAAAAAATCCAGCAGGACTACACGAAAACTCATATGTCAAGGTGACCGCATATGAAGATTAGTTTTCGTTGTGTTATCAATTGCTTGACGTATAAAAAGATTCGTACAACTCTCACAATACTGAGCATTGCTATAGGCGTTTTTTCCGTGGTTGTCATTACAGCGATAGCAAACATCGGAAAGAGCGCGATAAACTATGAACTTGACAGTCTTGGTATTGGGGGCGTCATAATCAGCGCTACCAACCCTTCAAACCTTTCTATCGTTTCTACAGATCTTAATACGGTAAAGGATTTTTCATCTGTAGAAGCTGCAACTCCTGTGATGATGAACGTTTCAACGGGAATCGTTAAAAACAATGGCTCAGATATAGCTCTTTGGGGTGTCAATTCCGATGCATCAAAGGTAATACGCATCGAGCTTTTGCACGGAAGATTGATAAACGAAAACGACGTTTCTTCTTGTGCAAACGTCTGTGTTATTGACAGCGATCTTGCGCTGAATAACTACAAACGTGAAAATATAGTAGGAAAAAACATTCGCATTTTAGTGGGGTCAACCTACGAAACTTTTGAGGTTGTAGGCATAGTAAAATCAGGCGGAAACGTCTTGCAAAGCCTAGTTGGCAGTTATATACCAAACTTTGTTTATATACCGTATACAACAATGCAGACCTACGATTACTCGCTAAAAATCGAAAACCTAGCAGTGAAGTTTTTCTCAAACACCGACATAAATCAGAGTGCAAACAACGTAATCAACACTTTAGAAGTCAAAAACAGCGCTACTGACGCATATAAATTCGAAAACCTATCTCAGCAAAAAGACACACTAAACAATATGCTTGATATCATAACTTCGGTGCTCACAGCTATTGGATTTGTTTCTATTATCGTTGCAGGAATAAGCATTATGACAGTTATGATGGTGGCTGTTAGCGAAAGAACTCGCGAAATAGGAATCAAGAAAGCAATCGGCGCGGGAAAACTACAAATAATGCTCGAATTTATGACCGAATCACTAATAATCTCACTCGTCGGAAGCGTTTTTGGTGGTGTTTTGGGTCAAATAGTCGCTTGTATTGGTGCTTATATCGTTGGAACTAGCATTGGTTTTGATTTTTCAATAGTTTTAGCGTGTATTCTGGGAGCCCTAATAATCTCTGCTGTATTTGGCATCTATCCCGCGTATACAGCGGCAAAAATGAAGCCTGTAGATGCACTAAAATTTGAGTAACTTCTAGGTGGTGACGTTAATTGGGAACGATTTTGACTCCGTTAATACCAAAAAAGAAGGTTAAAAGCGTACTAATTTCTCACACCGAAAAAGAGGGAAGCGCTACTCTCGAAAAAATGGGCATTAACACTATAAAAACTCAATTTTCGGACCTTCTGGCAGAACCGGTAGCGCATCACCCTGATATGCTTTTCTTGCATTTAAAAGAAAATATCTGCATTGTTATTGATAAAAATCTGCCTTTTGTTTCATTGCTGGAAAATATCGGCTTTACAGTTCTAGAAGCAAAAAACAACTACTCAGAAAAATATCCGCACGATATGGGGCTCAACTGCCTGATAATAGGCAAAACTGTCGTAGGGAATATAGAGCACATCGACAGAACAATAAAAGAGCAACTTGCAGATTATAACTTTATAAACGTTTCACAGGGTTATACAAAATGTTCTACGTGTGTAATAAACGAACATTCATTAATCACAGAAGACGAATCAATCTACAAAGCTCTTAAAAATAATTTCGACGTATTAAAGATAGATTCAGGATGCGTAGAATTAAACGGATACAATTATGGATTTTTTGGCGGCTGCACAGGACTTATTGACAAAAATGTTCTTGCAGTTAACGGAGAACTCAAATTCCACAAATCCTACAAAGATATCTTGGAATTTCTAAAGCACCGAAACGTAGATATCCTTGAATTAAGAGCAGGGAATCTAAATGATATAGGCTCAATTCTACCTTTGGAGGAGAAATAGCCAACTTCGCGAAATAAAGATTTCGCGAAGTTGAGGGGAGGGATTTTAATGGATATACGTATTTTAGACGATTGTCCACAGGTTTTGCGCGATTTTCTGTTTTATATGGAAACTATATTAAATCGTTCACCAAATACTGTATTATCATATTATTATGATTTAAGATTGTTTCTTCGTTTCATTAAGCGACGCAAAAAAAATATTTCTAACGAAATTGAATTTGATAATATTACTATTAATGACATCGATGCGAATTTAATTGGTTCTGTTTCTGTCGCTGACATTTACGAATATCTGTATTTTATTACTAACGATCACGACAATCAATCAATGGCACGTTCACGAAAGGTTTCTTCGCTCAGAGTCTTTTACAAGTATCTGACACAGAAAATTCACCTTTTCGACTACAACCCTATGCTCGAAATCGACAACCCAAACAAACCAAAGCGCGTTGTAAAATATCTGACCTTAGAGCAATCTATGGAGCTTTTACAAGGAATTGACGGAAAATATAAAGAAAGAGATTATTGCATAATAACACTTTTTTTAAACTGCGGTCTGCGTTTATCAGAGGTCGTAGGAATCAACGAAAGTGATATCAAAGGCGACCGTTTGGTAGTCACAGGTAAAGGAAACAAACAGCGTCAGATCTACCTAAATTCTGCTTGCACAGAGGCTTTGGAGCGATACATAAACTCAAAACGTGCTGATCCCGAAGCGTTTGCACGTATAAAAGATAAACGAGCGCTGTTTATATCAAGAAATTATACTAGAATCAACAAGCGCAGCGTTCAGCTTATAGTTGAAAAGTGGCTGAAAAACGCCGATCTCGATAATATGGGATTTTCGACGCACAAGCTAAGACACACTGCGGCAACTCTCATGTATCAACACGGTGATGTCGACGTTAGAACTTTGCAAGAAATTTTAGGTCACGAAAACTTGGCTACTACGCAGATTTATACGCACGTTTCAAACGCTCAGGCTAAAAATGCTATGGATAATAATCCACTTGCAAAATTTCATCCAAAGAAAAACGATAAAAACGCCGATTAAACCGCTAGGGTCTCCCCTATTTATTATATTGATTATTATCAGAATAAAAAGTATAATAATATATTGGAATATTTTTGAAAGGAACGACGCTATGAGAAATTCTGCTGAAATGTTTTTTGATTCGCTAAAAAACAAAAAAATAGCTCTCATCGGCTTTGGCGTGAGTCATATCGACCTAGCAAAGCTTTTTGTAGATAAAAATCTCGACGTAACAGTATGCGATAAACGTGAAATGTCGCAGTTAGAAGAAAAATTAGTCGGATTTGATACGACAAAACTTAAATTTGAACTAGGTGAAAACTACCTAGAAAACATCTGTGACTATGATGTTATTTTCCGCACTCCCGGAATGAAATTTTATACTCCGGAGCTAGTGAAGGCTATCGATAAAGGCTGTGTTGTTACAAGCGAAATGGAGGTCTTTTTTGACCTCTGTCCTTGCAAAACCATTGCTGTAACAGGAAGCGACGGAAAGACAACAACAACAACTTTAATAGCAGAAATGCTAAAAAAACAAGGATATACTGTTCATCTTGGTGGAAATATTGGAAGAGCTTTGCTTCCAATAATCGAAACTATAAAACCTGAAGATTTTGCGGTTGTAGAACTGTCGAGTTTTCAGCTGATTTCTATGAGAAAATCTCCCGATGTAGCCGTCGTAACAAACCTTGCACCAAATCATCTTGATATGCACAGGGATATGCAGGAATACATTGATGCCAAAAAGAACATCATCCTTCACCAAAATGCATTTTCAAAGACCGTTCTCAATGTAGATAACGAAATTACCAACAGTTTTTCTTCGCTTGTGCGTGGAAAAACACTGTGTTTCAGCCGCACTACAAAGGTTGATAAAGGAACATATCTCGATGAAAACGGCAATCTAGTATTGAATTTTGGCGATGTAGCCACCGAGCTTTTCAACAAAAATGACATTCGAATTCCAGGTATGCACAATGTTGAAAACTTCCTTGCCGCTATTGCCGCAGTATGCGATTTTGTTAGTCCTGAAACTATGTATGACGTCGCTAAGAATTTTGGCGGAGTTGAGCACCGAATTGAATTTGTACGCGAGCTTGACGGTGTAAAATGGTACAACGACTCTATTGCTACAAGCCCGACCAGAGCTATTGCTGGACTTGTTTCTTTTGGAAAACCCATTGTTCTTATCGCGGGCGGATACGACAAAAAAATACCCTTTGAACCGCTTGTTCCGTACATTTTAAAATATGTAAAAAAGCTTGTTTTGTGCGGTGCTACAGCCCAAAAAATCGAGGATGCGGTCACTTCAGCTCCTGAGTATAGCGGCTATCCGGAAATTATTAGAGTCTCCGACATTCCAGAAGCAATTAAAACCGCGAAAAACATAGCACAAGCCGGAGACATCGTTTCCCTGTCCCCTGCCTGCGCAAGCTTTGATTGTTATCCAAACTTTGAGGAACGCGGAAAGCATTTCAAAAGACTAGTAAAAGAACTTTGAGGTGAAAAAATGGATATAAAAAATATGATTAAAGCCCTCACCGTTGCAAACGGAGTTTCGGGCGCCGAAAAAAATGCAACCGATGTAGCAATATCATTTTTAAAGGACATTGCCACTATAAAAACAAGTCCTTTGGGAGATGTTATTGCGACTGTAATAGAGCCTAAAGAGAATAAAAAACATTTTCTGCTTGATGCTCATATTGACTCTATCGGTATGATAGTCAGATATATCGACGACAAAGGATTTATCCACGTTGATTCTGTTGGTGGTATTGATAGAAGAACTCTTCCTACGGCACAAGTTAACGTTTGGGGCGAAAAAAAGCTTATAGGATTTGTTTGCAGTACCCCTCCGCACCTACAGAAAGATGAATCTGTTCCTGAAATTGATAAAATTTATATCGATATTGGATATACAAAAGAAGAAGCTCAAAAACTGGTAAAAGCAGGCGACAGAATCACTCTTGATCTCTCCCCTGCCGACCTCATCGGAACCACTATGACGGGCAGCTTTATGGATGACAGATGCGGATGTGCGGCTGTCATAAAAGCGGCAAAGATGATAAGAGAAAGAAACGCTGATTGCGGACTTTCTGTTGTTTTGAGCACTCGTGAAGAAACAGGAGGACAAGGCGCTGCAGTTTCTAGCTATGCTGTAAATCCTACCCACGCAATTGCTGTTGACGTTTCTTTTGGCACTTCTCCCGATTGCGACCCCAATAAGTGCTCAGACCTTGGCTCAGGAGCTATGATTTGCATTTCTCCTTGTCTATCTGGCGAAATGTCAAACGGACTAATAAAAACAGCAAAAGAAAAGAACATACCGTATACTCTTGAAGTTTGTGGCGGTAAAACTAGCACAAATGCAGATGATATAACGGTCAGCGGGTGTGGTGTAAAAACCGCAATCGTTTCAATCCCACTCAAATATATGCATATGCCTGTTGAAACACTTGATGTAAACGATGTTGAAGCAGTAGCAAAACTCATCTGCGAATACGTATGTGAGGAGGCATCAAAATAATGATAGAACTCATCAAAAAACTCTCCTGCGCAAACGGAGTTTCGGGAGACGAAGGCAAAATTGCTTCTGTTATAATAGATGAAATTAAAGATTATTGTGAATACAAAACAGACGCTCTTGGAAACCTAATAGCCTTCAAAAAAGGATTAAATCCCGCCAATCACACCGTTATGGTATGTGCCCATATGGACGAAGTTGGCTTTATAATCACCAATATAACCGATAAAGGATATCTCAAGTTTGCAAATGTCGGTGGCATTTGTGGCGGAGCACTGTTTGGAAAGCGCGTAGTTGTTGGTGAAAAGCAGATATATGGCGTTATCGGCTCTAAACCCGTACATTTTCTCAAAAAAGAACAGGAAACAAAGTTCCCCGAAACAGACAGTTTGTATATAGATATTGGCGCAAAAAGCAAAGAAGAGGCAGAAAAATTTGTTTCTATCGGTGACAGAGCAACCTTTGACTCGGAATTTGTTGAATTTGGAGACGGATTTATAAAAGGAAAAGCCCTCGACGACCGCGCAGGATGCGCTGTAATGATAAAAACGATACAGTCAAAGCTTCTATATGACACATATTTTGTCTTCACAACACAAGAAGAAGTCGGGGCTCGAGGTGCAACCGTTGCAACCTTTAGTGTAAATCCCAATTTTGCCATCGTTCTCGAAGCAACAACCGCAGCCGACATCGCAGGTGTTGACAAAGACGATGTGGTTTGCAGACTCAAAAGTGGACCTGTTATCTCATTTATGGACCGAGGCACTGTTTATGATCGAGAACTGTATGCTTTAACCTTGAAAATTGCAGAAAACAACGGAATAAAAGCACAGCCTAAAACAAAGGTTGCGGGTGGAAACGATTCTCAGGTCGTTCACAAATCACGTTCAGGTGTTAGAACTGTATCTATGTCTATGCCTTGCCGTTATCTCCACAGCTCGAGCTGCGTTTTAGATAAGTCTGATATTTCGTCTACCCTTGAATTAGCAATTAAGCTAGCAGAAGAAATACAAAAACAATGATACGCTTTGTAGATAATAAAAATGCAGAAAAAGATTACCTAAAAGCTTGTCGATTCGACAATGTGTATGGCGCAATAAACTCATATTTGTTTCGAATTTACTCTTTAGATAATCAGGGGATGTTTTGGAACATATACAATTCCAAGGAAGAGCTTTGCGGTAATCTCAGTTTTGCAAACGACACCTTTACCCTCTGTGCAGAAAGCGATGAAATCAGCGAAGAAGTTGCACATTTTGTTGATTTTTGGTGTGATTTTAGCTTTGTAAACTTCAATATGTGTAAAGTCAAAAGCCTTTATACTAAAATCACAACTCATCATAAACTCTTATTTGGAGAGATTTTATATGCAAATAATTGTTTTAATACCGACGGTATTTCTGGGGAATTGTGTAAAGAGATAAAGCTTTATGACGTTTTTTGCCTTTTCAAAGATAATTTCCCTGAAAAGTTTAGCAATTTGGAGTTTTCGAGCTTCAATTATGATATGAATTATCGTTTGCGTCACGGTGAAAGCTTCCTCTATGGCATAGAGTGTGACGGTGTTCTCGTATCTGCCCTTGAGGTAATGTGTAAATTTGACAGCAGTGTTGTACTTGGCTCTCTTGCCACACATAAGGACTACAGAAACAGAGGTTTTGCGTCTTTCCTTCTCCAGTTGGTCACAAACCAATTTACAGATTCAAATGTCTATATTTTTGCTGACAAAGAAGAACTGTCACAATTTTATAAAAAAATAGGTTTTAAAAAACATAGTGAATGGGCTCAACTCACCCGCGCTTGAAAGGAAAAACAATGGCTTTTTTTAACGATATTTCCGAAACGGTAAAACAACTCGCAAACAAGGCAGAAGCAGACTGCAAGGCTGTTTTTGAACGTATTGAAGAGGTAAGAGAATACAATCAGCAAAAAGTTCTTGCTGCCTTTATAAATAACGGTATCAGCGAATCACATTTCGTGCCCACAAGCGGATACGGCTATGGTGATCGCGGACGTGACACAACCGACGCTGTTTTTGCAGAGGTTTTTGGTGCAGAAGATGCTTTGGTGCGTCATAATTTTGTTTCCGGAACGCACGCGCTTACAGTTGCTCTGTTCGGTATTTTACGTCCCGGAGATACTATGGTTTCCGTTACAGGAAGACCCTATGATACAATGGAAGAGGTTATTGGTCTCAGAGGCTCGGAAAGCGGTTCGCTAAAAGATTTTGGGGTTTTATACGATCAGGTAGATCTCCTTGCTAACGGCGAGCTAGACCTCGATGAGATAGAGAAAAAGGCAAGAAACTGCAAAATCATATACGTTCAGCGTTCGAGAGGTTATTCTCTGCGTCCTAGCCTAACGATAGACAAAATCAAGATTTTGGCTGAAAGAGTAAAGGCATCAAACCCGAATGCGTACATAGTTGTAGATAACTGTTATGGCGAATTTTGTGAGAAGCTCGAACCCACACAGGTTGGTGCAGATCTTATAGTAGGATCTCTAATCAAAAATGCTGGCGGTGGAATAGCAGTAACAGGTGGTTATATTGCCGGAAAGGCAGAGCTCGTTGAAAAATGTGCATATCGACTCACCTCTCCCGGAATGGGTAAGGAAGTCGGATGCTCGCTCGGACAGACAAAAAATATGCTTATGGGACTGTTTTTTGCCCCCGTTGTTGTTGGCGAGGCTCTAAAAACCGCTGTTCTTGCCGCAAAAATGTTTGAATCAATTGGATATGATGTTACACCAAAGTTTGACGAATTCAGAACTGACATCATCCAATCGATAAAGCTCAACACACCCGAAGCACTTGTTGCTTTTTGTCAAGGAATACAAAAAGGCTCCCCTGTAGACTCTTTTGTTGCACCAGAAGCGTGGGATATGCCTGGATATGACAGTCAAGTTATAATGGCAGCAGGAGCATTTAATATGGGAGCGTCTATCGAGCTTTCTGCCGATGCACCATTGCGCGATCCTTTTGCCGTTTGGATGCAAGGAGGGCTCACCTATTACAGCGCAAAGGTCGGCGTTATGTACTCTCTGCAGACTATGTTGGACAATAACATCATAAATCTTTGATTATTTTACAAAAAACTGATAAAACGCTTGTTTTTACTGAAGAATAATGTTAATATATATCTATATAGATTTTTGAAAGACGGTGAAACATATGGAAAACGAGCGCATCTTTAAAAATCAACTCTTTGGATTTGATAAAAAGGACGTACTCGACTATATCGATGCCACTAACAGAACTGCTATGGAAGCGGAGCAAAATCTTAATAATAGAGTTAATGCGCTTTCTGAAGAAAGGCAGTCTCTCAGAAACCAGCTTGATGAGTTTGAAACAAAAATGCAGCTTCTCGAAAAGCGCATCGAGGATGAAAAAAACGTCATTGACCAGCTTACAGGCAAAGTCAGCGAACTAAATGATATAATCCGTCAGAAAAATGATATTATAGACAGAAAGAACCGTGAGTTTGAAATGGAACTCGCGGAGAAAAAACGTCTGCGCAATGCTGCTATTGAGCTCGAAGAAAAAAGCAAAAAGTACGACGAAGTTGCTACCCGCATCGGCAATGTTATGCTCGAAGCTGAGAAGAACGCTGGCACTATTATTGACAAGGCTAAAAACAAAGCGGAATCTCTTGACCTTGATACCAAGACCGCAGCTGAAACCTTTGACAATGATCTCGACGAACTCAAGAAGAATATTTCCGACCTAAAGTCAAGCCTTCACACCACAATGACTACAATCGAAATTCAGCTTGATACCCTCAACAATTCTATAGAGATTGCAAAATCTAAGCTCAGCGCATATATTCCTGAGGATAAAAAGCAGAAACCCAACATAATACTTCAGATGCAAACTAATCGTTCTGAGCAGATTCCGCGCGAAGACGTAGCAAACTTTTTTTGATGAGCCGTTAGCCGAAAGCCATGTTAAAGACGGCATGGCAAAGGAACGCGGCATAATCCAAAGTACCGTCCCTTCCCCTACTAGAAAAATCTATATTCGCAAAAAGAAAAAGGTTGATTTCCTCGAATTGTTGAAAAGGTGGTTCAATTAAATCGCCATGTTAGTCAATACCAATCAGTTGCGAGAGGTTATTCCAAGCCTGAAGTGTGGAGATAGAATTCTACTCAGCGGAACTGTTTATACCGCTCGAGATGCCGTGCACAAACGCCTCTCCAATCTTATTAAACACGATGAGCCTCTCCCCTTTCCTATTAAGGACTCTGTCATATATTATGCAGGTCCTACTGAAACCCCACCTAATCTAGCTATTGGCTCGTGTGGTCCCACCACTTCAAGCCGAATGGACCCCTACGCTCCCGCTTTGTTGGATTTGGGACTTTACGCAATGATTGGTAAAGGTCCAAGAAACAAAGAAGTCGTTGATGCTATCGTTCGAAATAGGGCTATATACCTCTGTGCACTCGGTGGTGCAGGTGCTTTAGCCGCCCGTTGTATCAAAAGTTCACAGGTTGTCGCCTTTGATTTTTTGGGTTGTGAATCGGTAAAAAAGTTAGAACTTGATAACTTTCCTTTAATTGTAGGTATCGACTGCAACGGAAACAGCATATTCTAGTATAAAAACCCTGCTGAAAATCAGCAGGGTTTGTTTTATACGTCGTTTCGAGCAACATCCTCAAATGTTTCTCTCTTTACACCTATGTAGTCGTTTCCGTCCTTATCAATCAAGATAACCGGAGGTTTTGGAATTCTGTTATAGTTAGATGCCATAGAGTAGTTATATGCTCCTGTTCCCAAAACCGCTAGTATATCATCCTTTTCGGGCTTTTGAAGCTTTATATCCTCTTGTATCAAGTCACCGCTTTCACAGCATCTTCCCGCAACAGTACAGATATAATCAGCAGGTATATCTGCCCTTGTTGCGTTTACAACAGTATATGGTGATTGATAGAGCGCATAGCGCGGATTGTCAGGCATACCACCATCTATCGAAACGTAGTTTTTGAAACCGGTAATTTCTTTAATTCCGCCAACAGTATAGAGCGTTATACCATTATCTGCTACAATACTTCTACCTGGCTCCATCAATATAGCGGGCATCTCTATATCAAGGTCGGCACACTTGTTTTTGATGAGGTCTGCTATTGTTTTAATGTTCTCAGCATAATCAACCTGAGGATGTTCCTCAAGGTACCTAATGCCCATTCCTCCGCCAAGATTGAGTTCTTTAGTTGTGTAGCCATATTCTTTTTTGATATGAGCGACAAAGTCCAGCATAATCTTTGCAGCATCAGTAAAAGGAGTAAACTCGAATATTTGAGAGCCTATGTGACAATGAAAGCCCATAAGTTCAATGTTGGAAAGCCCCAAAACATATTTAACAAATTTTTCGGCTTGTCCTGTTTCGATAGCAACACCAAACTTTGAATCAACTCTACCAGTAGAAATCGCCTTATGCGTATGAGGGTCTATTCCGGGGCTCAATCTTAGAAGTACCTTTTGCTTTATTCCACGTTTTTCGGCTTCGCTATTTATCTCGTTGATTTCCCACTCGTTGTCACATACAAAGTAGCCAATTTTGCAATCCATACCATATTGGATATCAAAAGCCGTCTTATTATTTCCGTGAAAATACGCCTTTTCCATCGGAAATCCTGCTTTCATTGCGGTATATAGCTCACCCGACGAAACAATATCGGTACCGATGCCTTCTTCGTTGATAATTTCATATATTCTCTTGAAAGAAAGCGCCTTGCTTGCAAAAAGCGGCATAGACTTTTCGCCAAAATATCTTTTCATTGCATCGCGATAGGTTCTACAGCGCTGACGAACTCCCTCTTCGTCCAAAAGATAAAGAGGAGTTGCATATTTTTTAGCAAGTTCCACAGTATCTATTCCACAAAAAGAGAGGTGTCCCTTTTCATTTATCAGTAAATTGTTTTGTGTGTACATCAAAATTCACCTGCAAGTTTTATTTTACTAGGTCTTTCATACTATACAAGCCGGGTTGCTTTCCACATATGAAACGAGCTGCATCTAAAGCGCCTTCTGCAAACAGAGACCTGCTCTGTGCCTCGTGCTTTAGGGTTATTACCTGAGAATCGGTAGCAACTATTACCTCATGTTCACCAACGATATTTCCGAGTCGCAACGAGTGTATTCCAATTTCCTTTTCAGGACGTTTTCCGTTCTCGTTTCTTCCTACTAAAAGCTCATAATCCTGTAGCTCTTGTTTTATCTCTTTTGCAATCAAAAGAGCTGTTCCGCTGGGAACATCAACTTTTCTATTGTGATGCTTTTCAACAATCTCAATATTCGCTCCACGCATCGTCTTTGCTACAGTTCTGGCAAGTGAAGCAAGCAAAGCTACACCAAGCGACATATTAGCAGAAAAAAACACTGGAATTTTATCGGCAGCCTTTTCAATGAGATCGTTTTCTTCCTTTGAATGACCCGTAGTTGCAATAACAACAGGGAGTTTTCTTGCAACACAGTAACCAAGCAAATCTTTTGTTGCAAGATGGCTCGAAAAGTCAATCACGCAATCAACAGGACCGCTGTAGTCGGACAGCTTTGTATACACATCCTCGTTGTCGGAATAGACATCGACACCCGCAGCAAGTTCGGAATTACAAAAGCCCTCACAAACAAGCTTGGATACTTCTTTTCCCATTCTGCCGTTGATACCATTGATAATTATCTTCATTGCTTTATCCTTTCAAAAGTCAGACCTTGATTCCAACTTTTTTCATATTATCAATAAGGACATTATAGTGAGCTTCTTCCATAGGAGTTAAAGGAAGTCTAAGGTAGTTTTCGCAATAGCCCATAGCAGCCATAGCTGCTTTTACGGGAATAGGATTCACTTCACTGAACAAAGCATTGATAAGAGGCAGATAATCAAGCTGCATCTTTGCACTTTCTGCAACCTTGCCTTCAAAGAAAAGCTTGCACATACGGCTTGTCTCGGTGGGAAGAAGATTGGAAAGTACAGAAATGACTCCCTTTCCTCCAAGAGAAAGGATCGGAACTACCTGATCATCGTTTCCTGAATAGATGTCAAGCTTGTCGCCGACAAGAGCGGCGGTTTCAGCAATTTTTGAGAAATTGCCGTTTGCTTCTTTTATAGCACTTATCATAGGATGATCTGCAAGAGCAAGATAAGTGCTAGGTTCAATATTTACTCCCGTTCTGGAAGGAACGTTGTAAAGTATAAGCGGTTTAGTACTAGCGTCGGCAATAACTTCATACATTTTAATAAGACCCTTTTGAGTTGCCTTGTTATAATAAGGCGTTACAACCAACATTGCGTCAGCGCCTACGTCGCAAGAAAATTTTGTTAAATCTACCGCGTAATCTGTATCGTTAGAGCCGGTACCTGCGATAACGGGTATTCTGCCCGCAACGGTGTCTACCGCAAATTTAATAGCCTCTCGGTGTTCATCGTCAGTGAGAGTTGATCCTTCACCAGTAGTTCCACATACAACAATAGCGTCGATTCCTTGTGCTATCTGCCATTCGATAAGCTTTTTGAAAGCAACGTAGTCAATGCCGTCCTTGGTGAGAGGTGTAACTATCGCTGTTGCTGCTCCTGTAAAAATTGTGTTGTTCTTCATAAAATCGTTCCTTTCAGCATTGTAGAATACACGCTGTTTTAAACAAAAATAAATAGCCGACGCAAATCGGCTATCTCTAACTACATCGAAACATAACATAGGCATACCTGTGCTTCGATAATAATTAAGATAGCTCTCTGCTTAAAAAGCGGCAGTATGACAGATATTATTCCGTCCTACCAGACGCAACCTTACGCCTCGGTTGTCTTCGGCACCCACACCTTTCACGAACGGCAAAACTTTGCGAAAGTCTGCAACCGCGCGATACTTTTTGTGAAGTGCGCCTCTATCCTTAATTAACTATATCGCTATATATAATAGCATCAATTTGCAATAATGTCAATATTTACAATAAATTTTAGCAAATATAAAAGGACGATGCTTTTACATCGTCC
This sequence comes from Oscillospiraceae bacterium, assembly GCA_045536425.1. GTDB lineage: Bacteria > Bacillota > Clostridia > Oscillospirales > Ruminococcaceae > UBA11540. The sequence continues at coordinate 72,640 of JAZSNN010000015.1, read as the reverse complement.
TTAATATTTAATAGCAAAGCTATTATTTCATCATACTAGCAACTTCATCAGCAAAGTTGTCTTCACGTTTCTCAAGGCCTTCGCCCTTTTCAAAACGAACGTAAGAAACAATAGAAATGTTACCGCCAAACTCTTTTGCTTTGTTATCAACATACTTTGTGATTGTGAGATCGGGATCCTTAACAAAGAGCTGATTTACGAGGCAGTTCTCCTTGTAGTACTTGCCAATTTTACCTTCAACCATCTTAGCGATAACAGCTTCGGGCTTGTTAGCCGACTTGGGATCGTTTGCGATCTGAGCCATAAGGATTTCTTTTTCCTTAGTGATGACTTCTGCAGGTACAGCAGCTTCATCAAGGTATGCAGGGTTAGCAGCAGCAACCTGCATAGCGATATCCTTTGCAAACTCTTTGAATTCAGGCTTGGAAGCGTCAACATCTGTGTCTAACTTAACCATAACACCGATTCTGCCAGCGCCGTGTACGTATGTTGTAACAATGCCTTCGTATCTCTCAAAACGTCTGATCTTCATATTCTCGCCGATAACAAGAATCTTCTCTCTAAGTGCATCGGCAACTGTTATATTCTCTCCGCAAAGTGTAGCGTTAAGAAGTGCATCAACGTCTGCAGGGTTAGCAGCAGCAACAGTCTTTGCACATGCAACAACAAAATTCTGGAAGTCAGCGTTCTTAGCAACGAAGTCTGTCTCGGAGTTAACCTCGATAACAACACCAACATTAGTTGCTTCGTCAACGATAGCGGTAACGATACCTTCTGCAGCGATACGTCCGGATTTCTTCTCTGCAGCAGCAAGTCCCTTCTCACGAAGAAGCTCTACTGCCTTATCCATATCACCATTAGATTCGGTAAGAGCTTTTTTACAATCCATCATACCGCATCCGGTTCTTTCTCTAAGTGCCTGTACATCTTTAGCTGTAAAAGCCATAATTATCCTCCTAATTCAAAAAATTGCATAGTGAAAAGACTCACTATGCAATTTTGTCTTTATTTTATTATTCAGCAGCTGCCTCTTCTTCAGCAGGAGCAGCCATCTGCTCGCCCTGTCTACCCTCGATGATAGCGTCAGCCATGCACTGAGCGATAAGCTTAACTGCACGGATAGCATCGTCGTTTCCGGGGATAACGTAATCAACCTCGTCAGGATCGCAGTTGGTATCAACGATAGCAACTACCGGAATACCGAGCTTTTTAGCCTCTGCTACAGCGATCTTTTCCTTGCGGGGGTCAACTACAAAGAGTGCACCGGGAAGAGAATTCATATTCTTGATACCGCCGAGGAACTTCTCAAGCTTTTCAATTTCAAGGTTGAGTTTAACAACTTCCTTCTTGGGAAGAAGTTCAAATGTTCCGTCAGTTTCCATCTGATGAAGCTGCTCAAGACGCTTAATTCTTGTGCGAATGGTCTTGAAGTTTGTCATCATACCGCCGAGCCATCTTGCATTTACAAAATGAACTCCTGCTCTCTCAGCTTCTTCCTTTACGGAATCCTGAGCCTGTTTCTTTGTTCCTACGAAAAGAACAGATTTTCCGCTCTCGGAAACTTCTTTAACAAAGTTGTAAGCTTCCTCAAGCTTCTTAACGGTTTTCTGCAGGTCGATGATGTAGATACCGTTTCTTTCTGTGAAGATGTACTCAGCCATTTTAGGGTTCCATCTTCTTGTCTGGTGACCGAAATGTACGCCGGCCTCCAAAAGTTGTTTCATTGATACAACGCCCATTGTTTTTCCTCCTGAATGGTTATTTTCTTCCGTTTTACTCTTCTTATTCTGTTACCTTTATACAAGGCACCGACAGAATAATCATAAAACGTGCGTTTTCTGAAACATTATATCACAAGTATTTCCATTTTGCAAGTGTTATTTTAAAAAAACTTAAACACTGCACTGTTGACTATTTTTAAGTTTCAATGTACAATATAAAAAGGGTGATATTATGGAAACTAAAAAGACTATTATATGCTCAAAATGTCTGGAAAAAATCAACGATGAACGTATCTGCCCATTGTGCGGAAACGACAACTCTGTCGACAATCCCCCGATGTATTTGAAATCATTTACAATTCTTCAGGACAAATACATAATCGGCAAGCTGATTTCATATAACGGTGAACACGCTTTTTATATTGCTTTTGACGTTGAACAAAAATCCAAGGTAATTGTCAAAGAGTTTGCACCTACCGTTATGTATAATCGTTTAAGTAATGGAACTGTAGAGGTTAAATCTGAATATGAAGCTCAGTACAAATCTCTTATGGCAGATTTTTATGACATTCATAAGAAACTCGCCGTCCTAAAAAACGACGCTCTTATGCCTGTAAACGAAATTTTAGGCGAAAACAACACAGTATACATAGTTTATAAATACGAAAAAATGATAACTCTTGAAAGTTATCTCTCTAGTTCCGGCGAGGATATGACCTACGAAGAAACACTCGATATGTTTATTCCTTTCTTGGAATCCTTGTCCGATCTTCACAACGAAGGAATAGTTCACTACGGCATATCCCCCGAAACAATCTTCGTCGACAAACACTGCAAACTCTATCTTTTGGGCTTTGATACACAAACAGGAAGAACCCTCAAGAGTGATTTGGATGTTGAGCTTTTCGATGGTTTTTCAGCTCCCGAGCAATATAGCTTGAAAAATTGGCTTGGCACCTGGACTGACGTATACTCAATCGCTTCCGTTCTTTACTATTGCTTTACAAGTGTTCGTCCTCCACGTGCCATAGAAAGACACAAACGTGATACGCTCGTCCCCTGCCACAACATTAACAATAACATACCTCGCTCTATTTCTTCCGCACTCGAAAAAGCTATGAGCATCAGCACAGACACCAGAACACAGACCGTCGAAGATTTTATAGACGGCATCACTGGTAAAAATAAATTAAATGTTCTTGAAAAATTGTCTGCCGTTAAAGAATTTGTACCTGTTCATAAAGATAAGAGTCCTGAGAAAAGAACAACTGACAACGTTACCTACAATCAGTTCCCTTATATGCTCGTTTCGACGATTGTCACAACTGTAATTCTTTGTTTCTGCGGTGTCTTTTTGTTCAGATCTCTATTCGGGCCACAGCTTGATACATTTATAGAAAAGAACTTTGGCGGGCATAACACAACTATTAAGCACGAGGACATTAAAGGTAACGTTCCTAATTTTGTAGGTCAAAAATTCTCTGATGTAAAGAGCAACAAGGAAAACCGAAACCTATTTACTTTTGAAGAGAAATATGAATACAACGAAGAGTTTGCTGAGGGCATTATCGTTTCTCAAACCCCCGATTCCTCTGCCCTTATCGCCAATACCTATAAAATTTCATTTGTGATAAGCAAAGGCAGCCAATACACAACTGTTCCTGATATTATCAGTATGGATATGGCTCAAGCTATGACTGCGTTGACAAATGCGGGAATTACAAACTTCAAGTTCATTCAGGTGGAAGAAGCGGGATACTCTTCCGGTGAGGTTATCATCTGTATGCCTGCTGTAAACTCACGCTTCAACAAACAGACAGATTACCTCGAGGTTATCTGCCAAAAATAATTAGTGTTGACTTTTTGAATTGTTTGTATTAGAATATACAAGGAAAATTTAATACCTTATCAAGAGTGACTGAGGGACAGGCCCTTTGAAGTCCGGCAACCTGCAACTGCAAGGTGCCAAATCCTGCGTATTAAACGAGAGATGAGGATAATAAATACAATTATCACACGCTCGTTTCGACGAGCGTGTTTTTATTGTTAGAATCAGTAAAGGAGAATTTAATTATGGCTAATCGACTTTTTACATCTGAATCCGTTACCGAAGGACACCCCGATAAAATCTGTGATCAGATTTCCGACGCTGTTCTCGATGCTATTATAGCGCAAGATCCAATGGCGAGAGTAGCTTGTGAAACTACTGTTACAACAGGTCTTATAAACATTATGGGTGAGATCACGACATCCTGCTATGTTGATATTCCCAAGGTTGCAAGAGAAGTTGTTACGGATATCGGATATGTTCGTGCAAAATATGGCTTTGATGCTTCTACTTGTGCGGTAATCACCTCTATTGACGAGCAATCGGGTGATATCGCTATGGGCGTCGATAAATCATTTGAGGACAAAGAGGGATCTGACGAAGAACAAAACGGTGCGGGCGACCAAGGTATGATGTTCGGCTACGCTTGTGACGAAACCGAGGAGCTTATGCCCCTTCCTATTTCCCTTGCTCACAAACTTTCCAAACAACTCACCGCAGTTAGAAAAAACGGCACTCTTCCCTATCTCAGACCCGATGGAAAAACTCAGGTAACTATTGAGTATGATGAAAACAACGTTCCTGTACGTGTTGATACAATTGTTGTATCTTCGCAGCATTCCGAAGACGTAGATATGGAAACGATCCGCGAGGATATCAAAAAGCACGTTATTCTTCCTATTGTTGATGCAAAGCTTATAGACGCTAATACAAAAATCTACATCAATCCCACAGGAAGATTTGTGGTTGGTGGACCTCAGGGCGACAGCGGTCTTACAGGACGTAAAATTATCGTAGATACATACGGTGGTTATTCAAGTCATGGAGGCGGTGCTTTCAGCGGAAAGGATCCGACAAAGGTTGACCGTTCTGCAGCATATGCCGCACGACATATTGCTAAAAACATCGTAGCATCCGGATTTGCAAAGAGATGTGAGATACAGATAGCATACGCTATTGGAGTTGCAAAACCCGTATCTGTAATGGTTGATACCTTTGGAACTGGAAAAGTCAGTGATTCTGCCCTCTCAGATATGGTTGACAAGCTCTTTGATCTGAGACCTACAGAAATCATCCGCAAATTTGACCTTAGAAAACCCATCTACCGCAACCTTGCCGCATATGGTCATATGGGTCGCGAAGACCTTGGTGTTCTTTGGGAAAAGACAGACAGAGTCGATGACATAAAGGCATACTTTGCTAGGTAAAAGTCATCTAAATTTGATTATTTCAGTAAAAACGACCTGCGTTTTAGCGCAGGTCGTTTTTTATATATTCTCTTTTTTAATTCCAAACATTAGTTTTAATATACCCGCCAGGATTTTGGGACTCTTTACAACGACGATTTTCAAGAAAACTCCCCCTATATTTTAAGCGGGAGATTATCAATGACAGCAACAGCAGATAACCACAACAAAAATTGCCGCAAACAAGATAACCCGTATCGGCACAAGACAAGTAAACAAAACGCCGAGTATAAATCCCAAAATGCACAATGAAGGCAGATTGTTTCTACGTCTCATAGCCTCACCCACTTTGTATATAATCTTAGTTCATTATATACAAATGGCTGGGTCAGTGTGATATAACAACTAAAAGAGTTCCCTCTTCAACAGTTATCTCAATTTCGTCTGAAATCGAAACATTGCTAACCCCCAGAGGAAAATTACTATTCAACGTTGCTCTTTCAAGAGGATATTTGAGCCCTTTTAGTGTAACGTTTTTTGCCTTTACAGATATGGAAAAGATAGAAACCGTTGTTCCCTTTTCAATCTTCATTTTGACAGACTCATTATGTACAGCAAACACCGTTTCTTTATCACGAAGTCGGCAATTAACACCTTTTTCTTTGCAGTATAAAAGTAGCTGTACATTAGCAAAGCTATGGTCAAATCTAGCACCGATAGCACCAAAAACTTCTATTTCCTTATACCCTTTTTCTATAGCATATTTGATGCACAAAGCAGTATCTGTATCATCCTTTTCCACAGGATATTTCATAAGTATATTTTCATTCACTTCGCCGCCATATGAATCCATATCCCCGATTACAACATCGGGAGATATACCACATTTCAAACAATGCTCTAAACCACCGTCGGCACATAAAATGAAAGCGTTTTTATCCACAACGGAAGATATAAATTCATAGTCAGAAACGGGGCCACAAGCGAATATACAGGCTTTTTTATCTCCCATATTTCGACAACTCCCATTCCTTTATGTTTTTCACTTCGTCGTACAGCTTAACATAATTTCCGTGTCTGGATTGTGTGATTTTCCCATTTTTTACCGCCTCAATCACAGCGCATCCCTTTTCGGAAATATGTGAGCAACCGGTAAATTTACAGTTGCCAATATAGTCTTCAAATTCTCTAAAGCAATACTGAAGCTCGTCCTTTAAAATAACATCATACTGTTCTATATCAACGGCGGAAAATCCAGGTGTGTCTGCAACATATCCGCCATTTCTAAAAAACATTTCAACGTGACGGGTGGTGTGCCTTCCCCTGCCGAGCTTCGCACTGGTTTCGCCTGTTACAAGATTAAGGTCGGGAAAAATTTTATTGAGCAAGGTAGACTTTCCGACACCCGAATTTCCTGTAAAGCTACAAGCCTTTCCAACTATGCATTCAATAATTTCTGAAATTCCGTCTTCATTGTCGATATTCGTGACAATAATCTTTATCCCGCTACTGCTATAAACATCAATAATTTCAGAAAAATCCGCAAGGTCGGTCTTTGTTATAATCAAAACAGGCTCTATGTTTTTGAATTCTGCGATTGCAATAGTCTTATCGATTATAAAAGTGTTTGGTAAAGGGTCGATAGAAGAAACAACAATAAAAAGTGTATCAATATTAGCAACGGCCGGACGCACAAGTTTGTTTTTTCGCTCAGCTATTTGAGTTATTACATATTGATTTGCACTGTCACTTTCAAAGTTTACGACATCACCGACCAAGGGTGTAATTCCGTCTTTGCGAAATACTCCCCTAGCCTTACAATCATAAAAGTTTTCTCCATCGTGAACAGTATACAGACCGCCCACGCCCTTTGTTATACGACCTTTCATTTTTCCTCCGTTTTACGTGAAAAGGCAGAAGCGAGAAATCGCTCTGCCTTTTATAATTAATCGCGTGATACAAAAGAATCGGAATTATCAATATCAAGCATATAATATCCCGTTGCGAAGTCAAGCAGGTACTCTTGATAAAGCTTGCCATCAATCATAATTTTCACTCTCATTGCACCGGTTCCTTCAAACACGGGTTGCCAAGTCTTTGCGTCAGATGGAATAAGTGTTTCGCTATCAATAATTACGCCATCCATTATTGCCTCTACTGTTACAGCCGATGTAAGAGTTGTTGGTAATGTTATAGGAAGCTGAATGGAATTTTGAAGCGATGTTCCGTTTCCGCTACTAACGTTGACGTCTACGCGGGTTCCCGGAGCTACACTGGAGCTTTCCATAGGACTCTGCATTATTATAGTACCGACAGGTCTGCTGCTCTGCACGGGAGTAATTGTTCCGATTTCAAGTCCGTTGGCAGTTAGAATTTCGGTCGCTTCTTGTATAGTTTTGCCTGTTATATCAGGAACAGTGACGGGTAATTGATTTGAGCCCATACTGATATAAACCTGAACAGTACTTCCAAGTGCAGCCTCCTGAAGCTTTGCAGGAACGGTCTTTATTACTAGATTTTCAGCAACAGTATTGCTGAAATCTCTTATCTCGGTAACCTTAAAACCGTATGACTTGAGCATATTTACAGCAATGGTGCCGTCCTCGCCATACAAATCGGGAATTCGCATAACCTGTGTGCCGAGGCTAACCTTTACGTTTATAGTAGTGTTTGCCTTGATGCTTTTATCGGGTGCAGGTTTTTGGTAATAGATTTCGCCTTCGTTGTATCCGGCATAGAAGGTTTCCTCCTCAATGTAGAAGGTAAGATCAGGATACAACGCCTGTGCTTCTGAAAGCGTCATTTTATCAAAGTTAGGAGTTTTGATGGTTTCAACCGTCGCAAAGGGGTTAGCCACTACAAACATTGCAACGACGAACAAAAATGCAGAGATTATAAAACCGGTGGCAACTCCCGAAATGATAGACATAGCGGGAGATTTCGTTTGGGTTCTGGCAACCTTTTTCTTTGCCTTCGGTGCAGTTTTTTCAGTTTTGGGTTTCTCTTTGCTCTTTTCGCCGACCTTATAAGAATCCGCAGCGGTTCCTATGGTAAGGCTGTCAAAGCTGACGTCGGTGTTCTTTTTGAACTCCTCGAGATATCTGAGCATCTCAGCAGCTGAGTGAAAACGTCTGTCAATATCCTTCTCCATTGCCTTGAGTGTTATCTGTTCAAGACCTATCGGTATATCGGGATTAACCTCTCTGGGTTTTACAGCGTTCACCTGAATCTGCTGAAGAGCAACAGATACTGGAGAATCCGCCTCAAACGGTAAACGACCCGTAAGCATTTCATAAAGCACGATTCCTACAGAATATATGTCGCTTCGACCGTCAACGGGCTTTCCGTATGCTTGTTCGGGGCTGATATAATGAACAGAACCGATAGCCTTATCGGTAATAGTTCTTGTTTCACTTCTGGTAAAACGAGCGATACCAAAATCGGTAACCTTAATCGTTCCGTCTTGAAGCAGCATTACGTTTTGGGGCTTGATATCACGGTGAATAATGCCCTTATCGTGAGCGTGTTGAAGTGCACGCAAAATTTGAATTGTAAAGTGGACTGTTTCTTTCCAATTCAAAACCTTCTGTTGCTCTATATAATCCTTTAGCGTAATTCCATCGATATACTCCATAACAATCGAATGGACCTTATCGCTGAAACTAACGTCGTGTATCTTTACTATGTTTTGATGAGAAAGCACAGATATAGCCTTCGATTCGTTTTTGAATCTACGCAAGAACTCCTCGTTTGTCAAAAATTCATCGCGCAGGATTTTCACTGCAACAGTGCGTTCTTCAATAGCATCATACGCTTTATAAACATTAGCCATACCGCCAACGCCGATGAGCTCTTTAATCTCATAACGGCCGTCAAGCTTTTTGCCTATATATTTATCCATCTAGGTATTCACTCCTGAATTAAAAGTTGTGAGTTTCAGCAGTTTTCCATTATAACAACAGTTATGTTGTCATTACCGCCACGCTCGTTAGCAAGTTCAATCAAATGGTCGATTGCATCTGCAGGTGAGTTGTTCTTGTTTACGACGTTTTGTATCTCGTCTTCATTTACGAGATTTGAAAGACCATCAGAACAAATCAAAATTCTATCGCCTTTTTTCAACTCAGTTTCATTATAATCAACGGAAATGTTTTCCTCTACACCAACGGCTCTGGTTATAAGATGCTTTTTAGGATGCTCCTTTGCTTCTTCGGGTGTAAGTTCCCCTGTTTCTATAAGGTACTGCACCATAGTGTGATCTTTTGTAATCTGTCTGATCTGCGTATCCGTTATGTGATATGCTCGACTGTCACCTACGTGCGCAATATAAGCCATATCGTTTTTCATCACGGTTAGTACGACTGTAGTTCCCATTCCGGCTAAATCAGGGCTCTGCTTGGACTTTTGATAGACAAGTGCATTTGCGTTAATTACCGCAGTGGTAATCAAATTGTGAATACTGCTATCAGGCTTTTCGGGGTTGTAGTTTCTGTCCATATTGGCAGATATTGCACCCACCGCTACAAGACTTGCGACATTGCCGCCGTTTGCACCGCCCATACCGTCACAAACAACAGACCAAGCCATATCGGTTGAAATCTTACCGATATGGTATGCATCTTGATTCGTGGTACGGACTCTACCTATATCACTTTTTCCTGCTGCATCTATCATAAATGTCCTCCTAACCGAAAAAATCGATTAAAGTGTTAGTCTCTCGTCTCGTTTCTTCTCAACTGGCCACACGCTGCTTCAATATCGGCGCCGAGCTTTCGCCGCACAGTGGTTGTTACGCCCTTGCTGTTTAAAATATTGCTAAAACTAATAATCCTAGCTTTTTCACTCTTAGTAAACGTCGTTTCGCTAACCTCATTTACAGGAATGAGATTTACGTGACATATCATTCCCTCTAAAAGAGATGCTAGTTGCCTTGCACAATCGTCGCTGTCATTAACCCCGTGAATCATAGTATACTCAAACGATATTCTTCGACCTGTCTTCTGGATATATCGTTTGCAGGTAGAAATCAATTCGTGAACACTCCATTTGTGGTTTACGGGCATAATTTTATTTCTAATCTCGTCATTAGGAGCATGTAGAGATATAGACAGTGTCAATTGTAATTTTTTATCAGCTAATGCATCTATTTTATCACAAACTCCGCAAGTTGACAACGATAAATGTCTTAAACTTTTATTATATCCTTCTTTAGAAGAAAGAATAGTCAAAAAGTTAATTACGTTATCAAAATTATCCAGCGGTTCTCCGATTCCCATCATAACCACGTTGCTGATACTTTCTCCCAGGTCCTGCTCTGCAGTATTGATCTGATCAAGCATCTCTGCAGCGGTCAGATCGCGAACCTTGCCACCTATTGTGGAAGCACAAAACTTGCATCCCATACGGCAACCAACCTGCGAAGAAATGCAGATAGTATTACCGTGATTATAGCGCATTACCACACTCTCTATACATTCAGAGTCCTTTAATTCAAATAAATATTTGACAGTACCATCAAGTTTTGAGACGAGTTTTCTTCTAATCTCTAGACGGTTTATGTAGTAATTTTCCTTTAGTTTTTCTCTCAAATCAAGCGACAAATCTGTCATTTGGTTGAAATCGGCTACTTTTCTTTGATGCAGCCACGAATATATCTGCTTAGCTCTGAAAGGCTGTGCGCCGATTAAAACCATTTCGTTTTTCAAAGCGTCGAGTGTAAAAGATTTTATATCCTTTTTCAAAATTAGCGCACCTTCTTCATTTTACAGATAAAAAAGCCATCGGAATTATTGTCATCACCGAACAAGGTTATGCAACCACCGTTTGTATTTTCAAAGTATTTTCCTTCGTCCGTACCGGGTAGCAATATTTCAAAATCAATATGCTCTTTTATAAAGCGATTTACAACATCTTCATTTTCCCTCTTGTTTACAGTACAAGTAGAATAAACAAGAGTGCCACCATCCTTTACATACAGCGAAGAGTTTGAAAGGATTTTGTACTGTATTTCAGGAAGACGTGCTATTTCTTCGGGTGTTTTGTATTTTATTTCAGGCTTTCTTCTAATAATTCCAAATCCGGAGCAAACAACGTCGCACAAAACAACATCTGCTTTTGGTATAGAAGAATTATGTACAGTTGCATCCTGACATTCTGCAGTAATGCAACTGATTTTTAGTCTTTTTGCACCTTCGTTTATAAGCTTTACCCTGTTTTGATGAATGTCAAAAGCAAAGAGCTTACCGTCATTTTCCATATACTCCGCGGCTGTAAATGCTTTTCCTCCGGGAGCGGAGCAAACGTCAAAAACGACGTTACCGGGTTTTATATCGGCATATTTTACACAAATTTGTGAAGCTTTATCCTGAACGTGAAAATAGCCGTTTTTAAACGCCTCACTGTTTTCACAATCGGTGAAGGAGTTTAACCTCAGACATCCGCAAAGCTCATCTTTTTCAGCGGATATTCCCTCATCTTCCATCGTTTTTATCAAAGCATCATCGTTTGTAAGCAAGGTGTTTGTGCGGATATAAACGGGAGGTCTACCGACACTTCTTTGCAAAAAGAGCTCGGTTTTCTCTTCTCCATATTGCTCGAGCCACATATCAACAAGCCACAAAGGACAAGAATATTTGATGCTCAATCTTCTGTTAGTTTCGCTGATGCTGGAAATTGCTTTTTCGATTTCAAAATTTCTAATGCACGAACGCAAAATAGCATTGATAAATCCCGAAGCTCTAAAAAGTCCTGTTTTTTTAGCTAGCTCAACACTCTCGTTTACAGCGGCACTTTCGGTAACAGAGCGCATGTAATAAAGCTGATATACACCCATTCTAAGAATAGTTAAAACATCAGGCTCGATATTAGACAACTTTTTAGACGAGTTGGCTTCGATTATAAAATCCAGGGTCAACAAGCTCTCAACAACACCGTATACAAGCGCCGTCACAAAGGTTCTGTCTTTTGCTGACAAAGTCTCGGTGTTGAGTGAATTGTTAATAACGATGTTGGAAAAGCCTTTATCTTTTTGTATTTTTCGAAGCGCTTTAAATGCTATCTGTCTTGCTGATTCCAATTGAAATCTCCTTAATCGTTGTTTCTTCTTCCAAAAAGTAAAATTAGACGCAAAAGTTGCATTAGCGATACTAATAGAGCTGCAACATAGGTCATTGCGGCCGCAGATAAGGTTTTTCTTGCGCCGACCAGCTCCTCGTCATAGAGATACTCACGGTTTTCAAGGGTTTCTAATGCTCGTCTGCTTGCATTAAACTCAACAGGCAATGTTATAAGCTGAAAAAGAGCAACCAAGGAAAAAAGTATAATTCCTCCAATAACGAGCGGGCGCATTGAAAAAATAAATCCCAAAAGTATCAGCGGCATTGACAAAGTAGAGCCTATCTGTGTAAGCGGTATTACAGCACTTCTGAGCCTTATCGGTGCGTAGCCTTTTGCATACTGTATCGCGTGTCCCGTTTCGTGAGCAGCAACTCCGATTGCAGCAACCGAAGTGCTGTTATAAACGGAATCGGAGAGCTTTATCACATTTGCTTTCGGGTCGTAATGGTCAGTAAGGTTTCCGGAAACGCGTTCAACAGAAACGTTATAAAGTCCGTTTTCATCCAAGATATTACGAGTTATCTGCGCTGCCGTATAGCCTCTGGACGCTTTTATTTTGCTGTATTTATTAAACGTTGAATTTACCTTGAACTGCGCCCACGTTGCAATAAGCAGTGCGGGCACTATCAAGATAAGATAGTAATAGTCATAATAAAAAAACATATATCTACTCCAAAAAATCAATTACCGAGAATAGTATCTGCAGAAATTTTGTGTCCCATCATAAAATCTTTGGCTGACATTGATTTTTTTCCTTCCAGCTGAACTTGCAAAATTTCCAACACAAAATCAGAACAATGCACAAACAACCTTCCGTCTGCTACTTTTACACTTCCAGCTTCTGTGGCTTTGATATCAGTAACAGCGGTTTTATGAATCTTCAAAACCTTACCGTTAAGAAGTGTAGTTGCAACGGGCCACGGAGAAAGTCCGCGCACCAAATCGTGTATCTGTTGAGCTGTCTTTGTAAAATCAAGCTTGCAAAGACTCTTATCTAACATAGGTGCGTAGCAAGAAAGAGAATCATCCTGCACCTCTCTTGGAACAGACTTGTTTTCTATAAAAAGTGTCATTGTTTTTTCGAGGCAATCAGCACCGATAATAGAAAGTCGGTCGTGTAATTCACCCGCAGTTTCATCGGGAGAAATATCGATGACAATCTTGTGAATCATATCACCGGTATCAAGACCTTCTGCCATATACATAGTTGTTACACCGGTTTGCTTTTCGCCGTTTATAACGCTCCATTGAATAGGTCCTGCACCCCTATATTTAGGTAACAGAGAAGCGTGAACATTGATACATCCAAGTGGCGGAATATCAAGGACAGCCTTCGGAAGTATCTTTCCATATGCGACAACAACTATAACGTCAGGGTTTAATTCTTTGATTTTTGCTACAATTTCGTCGTTTTTCAAAGAAACGGGTTGAAAAACCTCGAGATTGTGTTGCAAGGCTTTTTCTTTTACAGGAGTTGGGGCAAGTTGATATCCCCTTCCCTTAGGTTTGTCGGGTTGTGTAAATACACCAACTATATCAACATCCATATTTATCAAGCGGTCTAGGCAAGGTACAGCAAATTCAGGAGTACCCATAAAAATTACTCTCATAAGTGTATTCACCTTTACAGTAAATTAGTCTGCATCTACAAATTCTATAACAAAATCCTTGAAGAGTTTTCCGTCGAGATGATCGAGTTCGTGGCAGATTGCTCTTGCAAACAGTTCACTCGCAGAAAGAATGAATCTATCGCCGTTTTTGTCGTATGCCTCAACCGTAACGAAGTTGGGGCGTGAAACAGTTCCCCAAACGCCGGGGCAAGACAGACAGCCTTCCGTATCGGTTTGTTTTCCGGAAGCATCGATTATGCGCGGATTTATAAACTCGTGAGGTCCTTCGCCGATATCAATTACGGCTATTCTTTTCAAAATTCCAATCTGTGGTGCCGCAAGACCAACACCATTAGCCTTATACATCGTTTCCAACATATCGTCTATTAAATCCGAAAGCTTTTCGTCAAATTTTTCGACGGGACGGCAAACCTTTCTCAAAACCTCGTCACCGTCTTTGACAATCGTTCTTACTGCCATATAAACCTCCTATATAGCGTTAAAAGGATTGATATCTACGGAAATTGAGGTATCGTTTCCCGAATTTTCCGAATGTAACTCCAAAAGGAGTCCCGATATCATCTCTCTAAACCTCTTATTATTTTTACATTTTAAAACTATTTTGAATCTGTATTTATTATTTAACTTTGCAATCGCACTAGGAACAGGTCCGATAACCTTCAAAGGCAGGTCATTATACGTTGTTCTTATAGTTTTCATCATACTTCGTGAAAACTTTTTTGCAGTTTCAAACGTTTTAACCTCTTCACTTCCGCTGAAGCTAATTACACACAAATCGCAAAACGGCGGGAAAACCATCGTTCTTCTATTTGCAATTTCGTCGGCATAAAACGCCTTGTAATCTTGAAAAGATGCCATTTTTATTATCGGATTATCTGGCATATACGTCTGTATAATTGCTCTGCCAGAAAGATTTCCTCGTCCGCTTCGCCCTACAACCTGCGTAATCAAGGAAAAGGTTCTTTCAAAGGCTCTGAAATCGCTTGAATAGAGCGATTGATCGATATTTAGCACACCTGCCAGTGTTACCTTTTCAAAATCTAGTCCTTTAGAAACCATTTGGGTTCCAATGAGTATATCATACTTGTGTTCGGCAAAGTCCTTGAAATACTTCTCGTGAGACATCTTTTGCATTGTGGTGTCAAGGTCCATTCGCAGAATTCTGGCGTTAGGGAAATATGCTTTCAGTTCTTCCTCTGCTCGTTGAGTTCCAATGCCATTATATCTCAAAAGTTCGTTTTCACAGCCAGGACAGATTGTCGGCACCTTTTGCGCGTGTGAGCAGTAGTGACACATCAACATATCATTCGCAGAATGGTACGTCATCGCAATAGAGCAGTTAGGGCACAAAATCGGTTCTCCGCACTTTGAACAGGTTATCGAGGTGTTATATCCCCTTCTGTTCAAAAGCAAGATGGTCTGCTCTGAGTGTTCGAGATTATAGTTTATTTCGTAAAGCAGCGTTTCACTAAACATATTGCTCTGCGAGCCCTTTTCGGAGTTTGCCATATCAACGACAAAAACCTCGGGAAGCTGTGCGTCGGAATATCGGTTATTAAGCTCAAAAAGGGCGTATTTTCCGCTTACCGCATTGTAATAGTTCTCTATACTTGGTGTAGCAGAACTAAGCAGTAAAAGGGCATTGTTGTTCAAAGCGCGGAACTTTGCAACCTCGTGAGTTGAAAATCGAGGAGAGGACTCAGATTTGTAGGTGTGTTCTTGTTCCTCATCAATTACAATAAGTCCAACGTCTTCGAGCGGTGCAAAAACAGCAGAGCGAGTACCGATAACCACCTTTGCCTGACCCGACTTCACTCGTTTCCACTCATCCATCCTTTGTGCAAGTGTAAATCCACTGTGCATTACCGCTACGTTTTGACCAAAAAGCGAATGAAATCTCGCAACAGTTTGAGGTGTGAGGGATATTTCAGGTACCATAACAATTACCGATTTACCGGATTTTATAACGTCCTGTGCAAGCTTCAGGTATATAAGAGTTTTTCCCGAACCCGTAATTCCGTGAAGCAAGGCGACTTGAGGTTTATTAGTTTCAACAAGCTCTGTCAAACCATTGTAAACGGCAGTTTGCTCGGCTGAAAGAAGTATCTTTTCGGCACCCTTGACAGTCTTTGCCTCTTCGTATGGATTTCTAAAGGTTTCGTTTTCGAAGTATTCACATACTCCGGATTTTACCAGATTGTCAGTTACTGCCTTGGTAACTCCGGTATAATACACAACCTCTTTCAAAGAAGCACACGAAACCTCAGCCAAAAAATCCAAGACATCATTTTGTTTTTTCGTGATTTTGAAGCTTTGCGGGGAGTTTATAAAGTCATCAGTCAAACGTATCATAGCTATCAGCTCGTCGCCGATTTTACGTTTGTTTTCTTCCTGCTTTTCAATTAGCCTTTTTGACTCGAGGACAGAAAGAATTATACCGATATTATAATCCGAAAACTTTTTTGAGATATCACTTAAAAGCACACCGCCGGATTTCGTTTTTATGTAATTGTATATTTCGATATAATCTTCACTCAACTGTTCTTTAACTATATCGGAATCTTCACATACAAAGTAGCGATAAAAGGTATTTATCGCCATTCCTGCAGGCAAAAGACAGTTGACCGCATCGTAGTATCTGCAGAAGGTGTGATGCTTTAAAAAGTCAGCGATTGCGACTCCTTCTTTCGTTACTACGGGCGATGCGTCGATCATATTGAATATTGGTTTTACACCCTCCTCGACAAAGTCGCACTTTTGCATTTGCATAACAAGCGCAATGCGTTTTTTGTTTCCCCTACCGAACGGAACGGTAACTCTTGTACCAACCTGCAATTTTTCTATCATTTCCTGCGGCACAAGATAGGTGTAAAGCTTGTCATAAGAATAAGAGGCTTTGTCAATCGCAACTTTGGCTACTACCGATTGCAACATAACAAAACACCTCCTAAGCTTAGATTACATTTTAATTGTGAATTCTCCGTTTGAATACTCTTCCATCGCAAGACTTACAGCCTTTTCCTCGGAAACTCTGAGTGTGAGTTTGCTGTATTCTTCAGGGATTCTCTCCATCTTTTCATTGTCGGCAAACTCAGCAATCTGTCTTGCCCTCTTTGCGATTCCTACAACGAAAGAATAGTAGCTCTCGTCATTTTTGACCATATCGTTTTTCAAGGGTTTAAGCATTTTCAAGCACCTCATCTATAAAATTTTTCATATTACCGTAAGTACACTTTGAAGAAGAAACTATCGCCGCAAGTTCTTCTACAGCTTCCTCAATGGTATTGTTAACAATTATATAATCATAGTTTCTCGCCTGTTCAATTTCTCTTCTTGCGTTGCTCAGGCGAAGCTCTATGGTTTTCTGGTCCTCGGTATTTCTGTCCACAAGTCTTCTTGTCAGTTCTTCCATATTTGGTGGCATAACAAATACAAAAATGGCCTCAGGACATATTTTCTTTACCTTTGCAGCGCCCTGTACCTCTATTTCAAGGAAGACATTCTTTCCTTCCTCTAAGGTTTTGTAAACAGGTTCCTTGGGGGTTCCGTAGTAGTTTCCGCTGAAATTTGCATATTCGAGCATTCCGCCGTTTTCAGCAAGGTTAGTAAACTCAGCCTCGCTCATAAAATAATAGTGAACTCCATCCACCTCTCCGGGACGGGGCTTTCTCGTGGTGGCAGAAACAGAAATGAAATTCTCATCAGCATACTTTGCTGTAAAGTTTTTCATAATAGTGCCCTTACCCACTCCCGATGGACCGGAAAAGACAAACAACAAACCTTTATTGCTCATTCCTCATCCTCCTCGTCATCTATGTCGTCACGATCGTTGTTGATTCGATTTGCGACAGTCTCGGGCTGTATAGAAGAGAGTATAACGTGCTCGGAATCGGTGATAATTACCGCTCTTGTGCGTCTGCCGTATGTAGCATCAATGAGAACGCCTTTGTCACGGGCATCTTGTATAATTCTCTTAATGGGAGCGGATTCAGAGCTCACTATCGCAACCAGTCTGTTTGCCGATACCATATTTCCAAATCCTATGTTTATCAGTTTCATAGAGCCTTCTCCCTTTTTATTCGATGTTTTGTATCTGTTCGCGTATCTTTTCGATGTCAGATTTTATGTCAACAACCGTTTGAGCAGTGCTAACGTTCTGACATTTTGAGCCGATCGTGTTTGCCTCACGATTGAATTCCTGAATGAGAAAATCAAGTTTTCTTCCCACGGGCCGTCCCTCGTTTAGCATTTCACGCATCTGTGCAATATGGCTCTTTAGTCTAACTGTTTCTTCGTCGACAGCAATTTTATCGGAGAAAATCGCAACCTCTGTCAGCACCCTCTGGTCATCGATCTGTCTATCTCCGAGAATGTCCTTGATACGTGCATAAAGTCGCTCGCGATATGCCTTTAGGGTCTCTTCGGAGTTTTGTTCTACACGTGCTACGTTAGCCTCGATATTTTCCAGACGTGAAAGGATATCAGCTTTGAGGTTTTCGCCTTCGCGGGTTCTCATATCGTTGTATTTTTCTACCGCAACAGCTGCAGCCTTGAGAACCTCCTCTGTAACCTCTTCCTCATCATCAGCTTTTTTGCGTGTGTCAAAAGCATCGTTGATACGAAGGAGTGTTGAAGCACTCAAGTCATCCTTTAGACGAAGTTTTTTTGCAACTTTTCTAAGCGTTGATATGTAGTTATCTATGACTGCTTGATTTACCACAAGCTCGGTATCCGAAGAGTTTACAGCCTTCAGCTGTACACTAATCTCGACTTTTCCTCGGGAAATGTGTTCTTGAAGAAAAGATTTTAGTTTTTCTTCCAGATATCCGCAAGAGCGAGGAAGTCTGGAGGAAAATTCAAAATATCTGTGATTTACAGAACGAATTTCAACGGTAACCTCTCTGTTTTCCGAGATGTTTTCGCCTCTGCCAAAGCCTGTCATACTCTTTATCATACGTTTACCTCTTTTTCTCGGCAATGCATTTCTTAGCCTTGTTAATGAGTCTTCTGTCGTTTTCAAATGTAACTATCCTCTGTGCTTTATCAATTTCAACCCAATCGATACAGCTGATTTCCTCCTCCTGAGGACGCATTTCGCCGCTTATCACACTGCCGATAAAATAGACTACTTCCTTTGTTATATCGGGCTTCGGCTTGTAGGTTACGCTCACCCTAAAGCGACCCTCGATGCAGATGTTGTAGCCTGTTTCCTCTCTGACTTCGCGCAGAGCAGTTTCACGCTCGGTTTCCCCTGCTTCAATATGACCTTTCGGGAAAGCCCAATGCTCACCGTTTTTGTTTTTTATCAGCAAAATTTCTGTAGCATTGTCGTTAAAACGGTAAACTATCGCGCCGCAAGACTTTTCTTTTTTCAAGACAAACACCTGCCTATACTCCTATAAATTTCCTGTTGCAAACATTACTGTCGTCGTTGCCGCAATAGCAGCGGTTTCACATCTGAGAATACGCGGACCAAGATATGCTAGATTTATTCCGTTATCCTTTGCCAATTCTGCTTCGTTTTCTTCAAATCCGCCTTCACTACCTACAAAAATAGCAATACTCTTATAATTACCAGCAAGGATATCACCTACACCTTTGCCGCCTTTTTCGTAAAACAGCATCGAAATATCAGCTTGTTTTGAAAGCCCAATAGCAGTTTTGAAATCGACAAATTTTTCTACTGTAGGTATCTTTGCTCTGCCACATTGCTTTGCTGCCTCATATGCAATTTTGTTATATCTCTCGAGCTTTTTTGTTGCTGATTTTGCATCGGGCCTAGCTATGCATCTAGCGCTAATAACCGGAACTATTTTCTTTACCCCTAACTCAACGCACTTTTGAACGATAAGTTCAAATTTATCACTCTTTGGGAAAGCCATATACAAGGTCAAACTCACTTCAGGCTCACAAACAGACGGATGCTTGTCCAGCACGTCAAACTCTACAGCTTCAGCAGAAATCGTGCGGATAGCGCAGTCATAATCATATCCGTCAAGGTCGCATACCTCTATCTTTTCTCCGACCTTCATCCTAAGTACACGGCTGATATGCAATGCATCAGCACCGCAAATTTTACCGTGAGTTTCGCATATATCCTGAGTGAAAAATCTCGGCATTTCGCGTTCACACTCGCTCAATTTAATTATTTCATTATATTATACCACTTTTTTCTCGATTTGGGAAGTGTTGTTTTGATGAAAAAACAATTATTTTGTTAATATTTTATTCACAAAACAACTGTATAATAATTGTATCTGTTTTTTAGGAGTTTTAAAATGAAAAAGTCATTTATAATTCTTGTTCTTTTGTCACTCGTTCTGTTTTCCGCCTGCGGTGACACAAGCATTGACGACAACCCGAGTTTAAACGTCAGCAACATAACTCTTTCACCTGAGGACGCTTCTTTCTCTTCTTCTGAGGATTCTTCCGTATCAAGCGAAGCTGTTTCTTCCAAAGAAAGCTCTACCCCAGTTTCATCAATGCCCGACTATAGTTACACAGCGTCGGCTCCAGAAACATATGACGGAGATTGGAATCTTATACTGGTAAACTCTCAAAACCTGCTTCCCACAGATTTTGATGTTGAAACCGAATATATCGGTAATCGCGCTATGGACAAGCGTATCATTGATATCGTAAAACAAATGATTGCTGATGCCAAGGCAGATGGCGTAGACCTTTTGATATGTTCTTCCTATCGAAGTGTTGAAAGACAAGAAACTCTATTTGCTGAACAGATACAGGGCTTTTTAAATCAAGGTTACAGCGCGGAAGACGCCCGTACCGAAGCTGCAAAGTGGGTCGCTGTACCTAGAACGAGCGAACATCACACCGGACTTGCGCTCGATATTGTTACCCCCACATATCAGGTGTTGGACTTTGGATTTGAAGAAACTAAGGCTTTTGAGTGGTTGTACACTCATTGCACCGATTATGGATTTATTTTGAGATATCCTAAAGACAAAACCGACATAACCGGTATCGTCTATGAGCCGTGGCATTACAGATACGTTGGAGTAGAGGCAGCAAAATATATCCACGCAAACGGATTATGTCTTGAAGAATATCTGGAAAAATAATTTTTGTGTCAGCCTTTATAAAAGGCTGACTATTTTTTTAGACTATATTGAGAAACTAATAATTTTGTGGTACAATTATATTTGGATTAGTTTATTTAGAGGTGATTTTAGTGGCAGAGCAGATTATAAACATAGACAGACTCGAACACACTATTGAATTATTTGGAAATTTCGATGAAAATATAAAGCTGATAGAGGCAGAATACGATGTTTCTGTCGTCTGCAGAGGAACCGAAATCAAACTTTGCGGAGATACCGAAAAAGTAATGCGTTCTTCCCGCGCAATCACCGCGCTCATCTCAATGCTCAACAAAGGCGAAACAATATCCGATCAATCCATTAGATACGTCTTTTCACTAGTAAACGAAAATCTTGAGGAAAAGATAGAATCTCTTGCAACCGACTGTCTTTGCATAACAAGCAAAGGAAAACCAATAAAACCCAAAACTCTGGGACAAAAGGAGTATGTAAATGCTCTGAAAGAAAACACTATTGTTGTTGGTGTCGGCCCTGCAGGTACAGGAAAAACCTATCTTGCAGTTGCAGCGGCAGTAAAAGCTTTCCGCGAACACACGATAAATCGAATCATCCTCACCCGCCCTGCTGTCGAAGCAGGAGAAAAACTGGGATTTCTTCCCGGTGACCTTCAAAACAAAGTTGACCCATATTTGAGACCTTTGTATGATGCTCTTTTTGATATGTTAGGCAGTGAAAACTTCCAAAAATATCTTGAACGCGGAAATATTGAAGTTGCTCCTCTTGCGTATATGCGCGGAAGAACTCTGGATGATTCCTTCATAATTCTGGATGAAGCGCAGAACACAACACCGGAACAGATGAAGATGTTTTTGACCCGCTTAGGCTTTAATTCCAAAGCCGTTATCACGGGTGACATTACACAGATAGACCTTCCCGATTCCCACAAATCAGGACTTGTGGAAGCTGTTAAAATACTCAAAAATATTGACGACATTTCTATCGTTGAGTTTACGGAAAAGGACGTCGTCAGACACCATCTTGTACAAAAAATCATAAAAGCATACGAAAAATATTACGAAGACAAAAAAAGGAGACCCCATTGATGCTCAAAGCGACAGTAATAATATCAAATCAACAGAAAAAAGCAAAAATATCAGTAGGAACCAGACTTTTGATAAGAAAGTGCTGTATAGCAACCCTAGTTGCAAATGGTATGAGCGGAAAATACGAAGTTAACGTTACCTTTAGTGACAACGAACAGATACGTGAACTAAATCGTCAATTTCGTGACAAAGACAAATCAACAGACGTTCTTTCCTTCCCTCTCGGAGAGGACGGAGTATTTGACCTCAATCCCGAAACAAATTGTTTGCAGTTAGGCGACATTGTTATATCAATGGAAACTGCCATCGAACAAGCAAACGCATATGGTCACACCCTCGAGAGAGAGGTTGCATTTTTGACGGTTCACTCGATGCTGCATCTTCT
Organism: Oscillospiraceae bacterium; assembly: GCA_045536425.1. Lineage (GTDB taxonomy): Bacteria > Bacillota > Clostridia > Oscillospirales > Ruminococcaceae > UBA11540. Next base: position 50,389 of record JAZSNN010000015.1, on the reverse strand, counting down.
TGGATACGACCACGAACAAGGCGGTCTGGAAGAAATGAAGATGCGCGCTATGGAAGAACAAGTCCTTGAAAGTCTTGGACTTGCAAGAGATATAACCTATATTAACGGAGAACACTAATGGAAAATAACACAAAATCTTGCTTTGTAGCAATAGTTGGAAAACCCAATGCAGGAAAATCTTCTCTCATAAACGCTCTTGTTGGCGAAAAGGTCGCTATAGTTTCGGACAAGCCCCAAACCACAAGAACAAGAATAACGGGCGTTTTGACACAAGGTGCTAATCAGTACGTTTTTGTGGACACCCCGGGTCTTCACAAAGCAAAGAACAAGCTGAGCGAATATATGGTCAAAACCGTCAACGAGTCTATCTGTGACGTAGACGTTGCTGTTCTTGTGACCGATATGGCAAAAGAAGTTTTTTCCTCGGAGCTAAAGCTTATAGAATCAATCAAAAAATCTCATATTCCCGCCATTCTTCTGATAAACAAGATTGATACTGTCGAAAACAAAGAGGATATTCTAGGTAGAATTTCAATGTTCACTGAGCTTTGTGATTTCGAAGCGGTTATCCCTGCCAGCGTGCTGAACAACGATGGTGTTGATATATTGATGAAGGAGCTGGAGTCTTTTGCGTCCGATTCTCCCCACTTCTTCCCTGACGACGCACTCACGGACCAACCCGAGCGCGTAATAGTGGCTGAGATTATCAGAGAAAAGGTTCTAAATCTTATGCGCGACGAAATTCCGCACGGAATTGCAGTTTCGATTGATTTGATGAAGGAACGCGACAACGGAATAATCGACATTAACGCCACTATAATCTGCGAACGCGATTCACATAAAGGTATGGTTATCGGAAAAGGTGGCGCAATGCTCAAAAAAATAGGCTCGCTTGCACGAATTGAAGCCGAGAGCTTTCTTGATGCAAAGATAAATCTTCAGTGTTGGGTAAAGGTTAAAAACGATTGGCGCAACAAGGAGCAGATTATTAAACAATTTGGCTTCAATTAATCTGGTTTAGTTTACCTCAAATATAAGCTGTTTTGACGCACAAAATAGCTTTGAGGTGATTTTCTTGGAAAACTATGATGCGTGGCAGAGGTTTGTTTCTAGCGGAAAAATTGCAGACTATTTAGCGTATAGAGAGGTCTGTGAAAATACTTATAATACTGTTGGAGATTTGTCAAAAGATGCAGATAAAAACAGATGGAATCGTGATAAAACAACAGAAAATTAACGACAACGACCGTTATCTCACTATACTCACGAGAGATAACGGCGTTATCCGCGCCTATGCCAACAGTGTTTGTGGAATCAAAAGCAAGATGTGCAGTTCAACTTCTCTACTGAGTTATTCCGACTTTATTATAAACGAGAGCAAAGGAAACTTCCGCGTCACGTCCGCGGATCTGAAAAAAGCATTTTTCAACATTGGGAATGACCTTGTAAAAGTTTCTCTCGCGTCCTATCTTTTTGAAATAACATCAGTAGTTGCTGTTCCCGATTCAAACTGCGAACAGCTTTTGAGACTTTTGTTAAACACTCTTCATTTTCTCGAACAAGGTACTGTTGATACCCTAGTACTAAAATCGATATTTGAATTTAGAGCCTTGGCTTTGTGCGGTTATGCACCGCAGATAGCGGTTTGCGCAGGCTGCGGAGAGTACGAAGTGAATAACCCCCGCTTTTCAATCAAAAGCGGTGAACTTATTTGCCGAGAGTGTTTAGAAGGATACTCTGACAAAAGTATGACAAGAGAAATTTCTCAGGACATTCTAAAAGCAATGAGGTTTATAGTATTCGCAGAGCTCAAGGATGTTTTTAAGCTTAGAGTTTCTGCGCAGTTAGCAGCTAATCTCACTAAAATTACTGAGGAATATTGCCGTTTTCAGTTAGAACGGCAGTTTGACACGCTAAACTTTTTTTACAATGTAATTTAAAGAAGGTATACATATGAACAAGGTATATACCACATTAGAACTTGATAAAGTCCTTCAAAAACTTGCCGAAGAGGCTCATTGCGAGGATACTAGGACTTTAGCATTAAACGTTCAACCTGAGTGTTCACTTTCTGAGACACGCAGATTGATGCAGTATACAAACGACGCCTTTGTGCTCTCAATGAGATATGGCTCTCCTTCAATCTATGGTGTCAAAAACATCACATCATCACTCAAGAGAGCTAGTGTTGGCGCTGTACTCACGCTAAGAGAGCTTCTTGATATTGCAGAAGTTTTGCGAAATATACGCGGTTTGTGCCAGTGGAAGTCCTTTTCCGAGGAAATATCAACTTCACTCGACGATTATTTTGACCGTCTTTCCCCCAACAAATATCTCGAAGACAAGATAACCAATTCTGTTTTGAACGAAGAAGAACTTGCTGATAATGCTAGTCCCGAACTCGCAGATATCAGACGAAAGATGCGCAACTGTTCACAGAACGCACGTGCACAGCTTGAAAAGATAATCCGTACTCCTGCATATCAAAAATTTTTGCAGGAAAACATTATTACAATGCGCGACTCCCGCTTCGTTGTCCCCGTTAAAACCGAGTATCGAAGCGAGGTAAAGGGACTTGTACACGATACTTCTGCAAGCGGTGCTACCCTGTTTATAGAACCTGCGGCAGTCGTTGAACTTAACAACGAGCTAAAAATTTTAAAATCAAAAGAAGCACAAGAAATCGAGCGTATAATGGCAGAGCTTTCTGCCGAAGCGGGCAATTTTTTCGAATCTATATCCGACAGCTATGCCGTTTTGATAACCCTTGACTTGTTCTTTGCAAAAGCTAGTCTCGGTATAAAAATGAAGGCTTGTGTGCCCGTGTTGACAGATGACGGAGTTATTGACCTCAAAAAAGCACGTCACCCTCTCATAGACGCAAAATCGGTCGTTCCAGTCGATATATATCTTGGAAAGGAGTTTGACACCCTGGTAATAACAGGACCCAACACGGGAGGAAAAACCGTATCCTTGAAAACCCTCGGCTTGTTTTCTTTGATGGCTATGTGCGGACTTATGATTCCCTGCGAAGAAAACAGTTCTATCAGCGTTTTCGACAAGGTATTGGCCGATATTGGTGACGAGCAAAGCATCGAGCAAAGTCTTTCTACCTTCTCGTCCCACATTAAGAGAATAATTGACATTCTTAACACTGCGGACGAGCGTTCACTCGTCTTACTTGACGAGCTTGGTGCCGGTACCGATCCTGCAGAAGGCGCCGCTCTTGCAATATCGATAATCGAAAAACTTCGTGAAAAGAAAAGCAAAATCGCTGCCACAACACACTATTCAGAAATCAAAATGTACGCTCTGGAAACCGAAGGTGTGGAAAACGGTTGCTGTGAGTTTAACGTCACCACACTAAAGCCCACGTACAAGCTGCTTATCGGTGTACCCGGAAGGTCTAACGCTTTTGCGATTTCAAAGCGACTGGGTATTGAAGACAGCGTTATAGAAAGAGCCAAAGAGCTTCTTTCAACCGAAGATACCAAATTTGACAAGATCGTTTCCTCTCTTGAGGAAACGCGAATCGAGCTTGCAAAAGAAAAGGATGCCGCTCGCATTGACGCTGTGAAAGCCGCTAAGGAAAGAGACGAGATCACAAAATATAAAAAGCGTCTCGAAGCCGAAAAAGAAGCGGAACTCAAAAAGGCTCGCGAAGAGGCTGACAAAATCGTCAGAGATACGAAATTCCAAGCAGAAAAATTGATTCAAGAGCTCGAAACCGCCCTGAAGGAAAAGAACTCAGAAAACTTTTTGCAGATGGCATCGAGAGCAAAATCGGAAATCAAATCCAAATATGCAAAGCTTGACGCTCTTGCAGACCCTGTTACAAAGAAAAATGCAGAGAAATACACTCTTCCCAGAAAACTAAAAAAGGGCGATGACGTTCTTATTGTTGACATCGACAAGGAAGGTGTTGTACTCAGTGATCCAAACGGTGATACAGTCCTTGTTCAAGCAGGTATAATCAAAACCTCGGTAAAGATCGATAATCTAAGACTTATCGACAGCAGTAAAAAGAACAAGGTTACCGCCACAGCATATACACGAAACGTTAAGAGTAAAGCCGTGGCTGACTTCAAAACCGAGCTTGATATTCGTGGTATGAATATCGAAGAAGCTTTTGTTGAACTCGATAAATTCATCGACGATTGTCTTATTGCTTCTATTCCCCAAGCGCGCATCATTCACGGAAAAGGAACCGGCGTTCTCAGAAATGCAGTGCAGGCATATCTAAGAAAGCACAAAAGTGTTCGCACCTTCCGCCTTGGTGTATATGGCGAGGGCGAAAACGGAGTAAGTATTGTGGAGTTTAGGTAAGATGAATATTGATTCTGCAAAAATTAAAGAGCAACTCGACTTCGATTGCGAGGTCGAGTTACTCGAAAGCGTAGATTCGACAAACCTATATTTAAAAAGAAATGCCACTATTTCAAAGGATACGCTGGTCGTTGCAAAAACACAAACCGCGGGAAAAGGCAGATATGGGAAAAGCTTCTATTCTGACGAAAACGGGATTTATATGAGTCTGTTATTAAACAAGCTCATCCACACAAAAGACGTTTATCTTCTCACTGTATCTGCTGCAGTTGCAGTTGTAGAAACATTAAACGATTTGTATAAAATTGATGCAAAAATCAAATGGGTAAACGACATCTACATTAGCAACAAAAAACTGTGTGGAATATTGTGCGAAGGTGTTTTGAACAACGAAAGTTGCTATGAAAAGTCTATAATCGGCATCGGGATAAATGTTTTCAAGTCGCCCTTCCCTGTCGAAATTTCTGAAATAGCAACCTCGCTGGAAGAGGTTGTCGGCAACCTTCGCATAGACAGAAATAATGTAATTTCCTCAGTGATAAACAGATTCTATAAGCTGATAAACGATTTTAATCCCGAAGAGATTATGCAAAAATACAAAGCTCTCTCACTAATGTTTGGTAAAGAAATCACCGTATTATCCGCTGAAGGACTATATAGCGCACAAGTTATTGATATCGATAGCGATGCACAGCTTATAGTAAAAAATCAAAGCGGCGAAATCATATCGCTCAATTCCGGAGAAATCAGCATAAAACTATAAAAAATCCTCTGTGCTTTTCACACAGAGGATTTTGTCTGTTATTAGGCTTTTTTTGATTTTCTTTCCTGCCAAAGCACCCACAGCTGAGGAGCAACAGCAACGGAAGAATATACACCGTGAATCATACCGATCATCATAGGGAAAGTAAATGACAATATTGAAGTTACGTTAAAGATTACGGCAATTACACAAACAACAACCAGTGCGGAAACTGTAGTAAGTGTAGTAAGTATTGTTCTTCTCAGGCACTCGTTAAGGCTTGTGTTTACAAGCTGAGCAACTCCCATCTCTTTTCCGTAAGTATTTCTATTCTCACGGATTCTGTCATAGATAACGATAGTATCGTTTACAGAATATCCGAGGATGGTCAGAACAACAGCCATAAAGTTTGTATCTATCGAAATACCAAAGATAACGAATGTTGCAAACACAACGAAGATATCATTGAGAAGTGCAATTACTGCACAAACACCCGCAGACCATCCGCCAATCTTTCTGAATCTTATACCGATAAACACGATCATCAAAAGAGATGCAACGGCAACTGCCACAAGACTCTTGAGAAGCATCTCAGTACCAATAACAGGATCAACAGTACTGGATTCAACGTATTTTACAGAGTAGGTTTCTTCAACCGCGGCGTTGATCTGCTCCATTGTTTCAGGAGTGATGCCCTTGTTATCCGAAAGTGTGACCACCAGATTTGTAGCGCCTGTTGCTATGCTGTTACTTTCGCTGACAGAAACGTTGCCTACAATATTCTCAATAGCAGCCTCAAAGCCTGCCTTGTCAACATTGCCCTCATAGGAATAGGTAATGATTGTTCCACCCTTGAATTCTATGTCAAGATTGACACCGAATATAAAGGAGCAAGCAAGTGTAACAACAATAATAGCGATGGAGATTATGAAATAAATTTTTCGGTTTTTAATAAAATCAAATTTCATTATTTCTTACCTCCATACATCCAAAGTTTGCGGAATGGTGCAAATTTTGAAATAGACTTGAGCATAAGTCTTGTTGCACCAACACCCATAACAAGGTTGCAAATAACACCAACAAAGAGCGTATATCCAAACGAATAGATAACACCGGATGTTGAAGCACCAAAGAGCAGTGCAAAAGGTTTAAATATGATAGCAAATATGCTATTAGGATCACCAAAAGCACCCATAAGAATTACAGATACTATAAGCACGGTGATGTTTCCGTCTAGTACTGCTGTAAACGCCTTAGAGAAGCCAATATCAATTGCCTTTTCAAGAGTTCTACCCTTCGCAAGCTCTTCTCTAATTCTCTCACCTGTAATTACGTTAGCGTCAACGCCCATACCAATAGCAAGGATGATACCCGCAATACCTGGAAGTGTAAGTGTGAAACTCGGAATTCCGGGGAAGAAGCCGGAAATTGCAGCAATCGATCCCGCAACCTGTCCGAGAAGCGCAATACTTGCAATCAAACCGGGAAGTCTGAAAACAAATATCATAATGATACAAACAAGCACAAATGCGATTATACCAGCAAGAAGCATAGCCTGAAGCGCATCAGCACCAAGGGTAGCACTAATTGAATTGAAGTTTTGTGAATTAAGCTTGAACGGAAGTGCGCCGGCATTAATTCTGTCAGCAAGGTCGGTAGCTTCGTTCGCAGTAAAGTTTCCTGTTATTGAAGCGATACCGTTTGTAATAGGTCCGTTTTCGCCGTTAACAGTAGGATTAGAAATGCACAAATCATCCATCCAAATTGAAATGATCTTACCAGCAAGTCTTTCAGTCGCTTCAGCAAATGCCTGTTTTCCGCTTTCTTTCAAAGTGAGTTCAACAGCATAGGAAGGAGCACCGGTTTTTTCATTCTGATACACAACTGCTTCAGCCTTTTCCACATCAGCACCCTGAAGAATAATGGTTTCTTTAGTAACTCCATCAGGAGCACCGTTAGAATCAACTTCATATCCCTCGCGGAATGTGAGAAGTGCGGTTGCACCGAGTTCTTCAATTGCAGCAGCAGGATCAAACTCTGCTTCATCCTCTTTCCAAGGGAATCTAACGATGATTCTGTTGTTATCATAGTCAGTATAGACCTCAGAATCGGTTATGTTTTGTGAGAGCAACCTGAGCTTTATTACAGCTTCTGCAGACGCCATCTGCTCGTCTGTGACAGTCTCAGTAGTATCAGGAACAAATGTAACCTCGACACCGCCGCGGATATCAATACCAAAGCGGATATCTCCTGCGCCTTTTACATAGGTCGTCGTTATGTCTCCGAATGTTGAGCTTACGCCAAAGAAAGCAAGGTAAGCAAAACAGAAAATAAGGAGTATAACTACGAATACGACCGGTTTAGTACCTCTTTTCATTTTTACCTCCAAGAAAATTGCACCGAAAAACGGGGCAATCGTATACCTTTAAATTATATTGCAGAAACGCAAAAAAGTCAATACGACAACCCCGCATAAACTATATTCTTTTGTCAAGGATTTCGCGGTATTTTTGATAGAAGCTCTCAAACTCACCCGCATCAAGAGCCTCGCGGATTTTCTCCATAAGTGTATTATAAAAATAGAGATTGTGCATTACAGTCAAGCGTTGTCCTAGCATCTCGTTCGCCTTCAAAAGATGGCGAACGTATGCCCTGCTGTGATTTCTGCAGGTCGGGCAATCGCACTCCTCATCAATCGGACGGTCATCATTCTCATACTTTGCGTTGAACATATTGCGTATTCCGCTCCAAGTAAACAGATGTCCGTGGCGCGCATTTCTGCTGGGCATTACACAATCGAATAGGTCTACTCCCCTATACACAGCCTCAAGGATATTAACAGGAGTGCCGACACCCATAAGATATCTGGGCTTGTCCGTAGGCATATGTGGTTCTACAGCCGAAATTATGCGATACATATCCTCGGCAGGCTCACCAACCGCAAGTCCTCCTATCGCATAACCGTCAAGGTCAAGCTCAGCTATAGTTTTCATATGCTCAACTCGAAGATCGTCAAACGTGCAGCCTTGATTTATTCCAAAGAGAAGCTGATTTGGATTTATGGTATCCTCAAGCGAATTAAGCCTTTTCATCTCCTCTTTGCAGCGTACAAGCCAACGAGTAGTGCGTTCACAGGATTTTTTAGAATATTCATATTTTGCAGGATTTTCAACACATTCGTCAAAAGCCATTGCAATTGTAGAACCGAGATTAGACTGAATCCTCATACTCTCCTCAGGTCTGATAAAAATCTTTCGTCCGTCAACGTGTGAAGAAAAACTGACGCCTTCTTCTTTGATGTTTCTGAGCTTTGCAAGTGAAAACACCTGAAATCCACCACTGTCGGTCAATATCGGACCCTTCCATCCCATAAACTTGTGAAGACCGCCAAGCGATTTTATAAGTTCGTCCCCCGGTCTTATGTGAAGATGGTATGTATTACACAACTCCACCTGACACTTTAGGTCAACAAGGTCATATGAAGATACTCCGCCTTTAATTGCGGCAGCTGTGCCAACATTCATAAAAGCGGGGGTCTGAACAGTGCCGTGTACCGTAACAAACTCACCTCTGCGCGCATTTCCCTCTTTTTTTAGCAACTTATACATTTTTTACCTCTCACAATATTGCCATAGAATCGCCGAAGCTATAAAATCTGTATTTGTTTTCAACCGCGATGTTATAGGCATTGAGTATGTTTTCTCTTCCTGCAAATGCGGAAATCAGCATTATCAAAGTGCTCTCGGGAAGATGAAAGTTTGTTATTATTCCGTCTAGCACCTTGAATTCATATCCGGGATAGATAAAAATTTCGGTGTATCCCTCCGAAGCCTTGATGCAACCTTCTTTCTGAGCAACAGACTCGATGGTGCGACAGCTAGTCGTTCCGACAGCAATTACGCGTCCACCGTTCTTTTTTGTCTCATTTATAAGTCGTGCTGTTTCTTCATTCATCTCATAGTGTTCGGAGTGCATATGATGTTCTTCAATATTATCCGCTTTTACAGGACGGAATGTTCCAAGACCCACATGGAGAGTCACAAAAGCAATTTCAACACCCTTTGCTTTGATTTTCTCCATCAGTTCCTTGGTGAAATGAAGTCCTGCGGTTGGAGCAGCAGCCGAACCGAGTTCTCTGGAATATACAGTTTGGTATCTCTCCTTGTCCTGCAACTGTTCTGTTATGTAATGTGGCAGAGGCATTTGTCCTATTTTTTCGAGAACGTTATAGATGTCACCTTCGCACTCAAATCTAGCAAGACGGTTTCCGTCGGGCTTTACTTCGATTATCTCCGCACTCAAAAGTCCGTTTCCAAATTCAAACCTAGCACCTTTCAGAGCTTTCTTACCGGGTTTTACCAAAATCTCCCACACATCTTTTTCTTTTCTTTCTAGGAGTAAAAACTCGATAGCGGCACCTGTATGCACTTTATTTCCGTACAAGCGTGCAGGAATTACGCGAGAGTCGTTTACAACAAGTAGGTCTCCCTCGTTAAGAAAATCGATTATATCATAAAAATGATGATGCGAAACCTCTCCCGTTTCTCTATTCAATTTGAGTAATTTAGAATGGTCTCTCGGCTCGATTGGTGTCTGCGCTATGAGTTCCTGAGGCAATTCAAAATTAAACAGCGATTTCTTCATATTTTTTATCCTTTTTGCTCTAAAAATATTTGACAACACTATAGACAAATGATATTATATTATGAGATGTTAAACACCCTTTAAATGTTATAACATTTTGCTCAAATCGTCAATACCATATATGATTTTTTTAAAATTATTGCAGAACAACGTGATTTGAAGCGACATACTATATTAACACGGAGGAATCTAAAATGAAAACTTACAACGTTGGTATTATCGGTGCCACAGGAATGGTAGGTCAGAGGTTTATCACCCTTCTTGAAAACCATCCTTGGTTCAACATCAAGGTTCTCGCTGCATCTTCCAGATCTGCAGGTAAAACCTATTTTGAATGTGTTGAAAAGAAATGGGCTATGACAACCCCTATCCCCGAAAAGGTAAAGGAAATGGTTGTTATGGACGCTGTTGCAGATATTGAAAAAATCACCGCTCAGGTTGACTTTGTGTTCTGTGCTGTTGATATGAAAAAGGACGAAATCAAGGCTCTCGAGGAAAAATATGCAAAGGCTGAGTGCCCTGTTGTCTCCAACAACTCTGCCCACAGACATACTCCTGACGTTCCTATGATCGTTCCTGAAATCAACCCCGAGCACGCTGAGATAATCCACGCGCAGCGCAAGAGACTCGGAACAAAGCGCGGATTTGTCGCTGTAAAATCCAACTGTTCACTTCAGAGCTATGTTCCTGCAATCTTCCCTCTTATGGACTTTGGTGTAACTATGGTTCTTGCTTGTACATATCAGGCTATTTCCGGTGCCGGCAAGACCTTTGAAACAATGCCTGAAATCGTTGACAATGTTATTCCGTTCATTGGCGGCGAAGAGGAAAAGAGCAACATCGAGCCTTTGAAGATTTTTGGTAAAATCGAAGGCGACAAGATCGTGGATGCTACCTCTCCTTCTATCACCTCTCAGTGCTTTAGAGTTCCTGTAACCGACGGTCATATGGCAGCTGTGTTTGTTTCTTTCGAAAACAAACCCTCTATCGAAGAAATCAAAAAGCGTTGGGCAGAGTTTTCCGGTGTTCCTCAAGAACTTGAACTTCCCTCCGCTCCCAAGCAGTTCCTCAACTACTTTGAGGAAGACAATCGTCCTCAGACAAAGCTCGACAGAAACCTCGAAAACGGTATGGCGGTTTCTATGGGACGTTTGCGTGAAGACACACACTACGACTACAAATTTGTATGCTTGTCACATAACACCCTTCGCGGAGCTGCAGGCGGCGGCGTTTTGATGGCTGAACTTCTCTGTGCTAAGGGATATATGGACTGATATTTCTTGAAAGAGGTGCGGTAACTGAAGAAACGCATTTTTACGGGCGTGGCTACTGCAATTGTAACCCCGCTTCATCAAGACGGTTCAATAAATTATGACAGTTTAAAAAATCTTATAGAATTTCAAATTAAATCGGGAGTAGATGCTATTGTGGTTTGCGGAACCACGGGAGAAGCATCTACTCTCTCTTATACCGAGCACCTTCGTGTAACGGAGTTTTGTTGTGAACAGGTAAACGGCAGGGTGCCTGTTATAGCGGGTAGCGGCAGTAACGATACCGCTCACGCTATAGAGCAATCAAAAAAATGCTGTGAAATCGGTGCAGACGGATTACTGGTTGTAACGCCATACTACAACAAAACATCCCAAGATGGACTGGTTAGTCACTATTTTAAAATAGCCGATGCCGTAAACAAACCAATAATACTCTACAACGTTCCTTTAAGAACGGGAATGAACATCCTTCCTCAAACATACAAAAAGCTCTCAGAGCACGAAAATATCGTCGCTGTGAAAGAAGCAGGAGGAAACATCTCTTCTGTTGCAAAAACCGCTATGTTATGTAAAGAAGATCTGTGGATATATTCGGGAAACGATGACCAAATTGTTCCTATACTTTCCTTGGGCGGTCAAGGTGTAATTTCAGTTCTTTCAAACATTCTCCCCTATATCGTCTCAAAGATTTGCAGGTTGTTCTTTGAGCACAAAACCGAAGAAAGCAAAAATCTGCAACTGGAATATTTGGATATCGTTGAAGCCATCTTTTGTGAAGTAAACCCAATGCCAATAAAATACGCTTTAAATGCTATGGGGTTTGATGTTGGCGGTTGCAGGTTGCCCCTGACAAAACTTAGTGCTGAAAGCGAAGGTTTAGTTTTAAAAACGCTTAAAAAGCACAAATTGATTGAAGATGATGTAATTTGAAGTCATACAAAATATCAGCCTGCGAAAACCTCAATCTTATTACGATACGAAATATAGAAAGTTCATTGGGGCAAATAACCGACTTTTTGGATAATAACGATATGGAGCTGGTAACCTGCAACGTAAAGCCCTCAGGACTTGTAGATGCAATAATCGTAGCACCCGACAAATATATATCCACAATCGCCTCAGTCTTCAAAAAAGAAACGACACCGTACAACGCCATAACAATAAGAAGCGGAATATGCCGACTTTCTATCTCATCACCCTCAAATTCTTCTATCAGTATAGCAAGAATTTCAACAAAATATTTTGAAAATCAACAAATCTGCATCGAAAGAATAAGCACCTCAAAAAAAGAAACGCAAATCTTTTTCCCTGCTTTAGAAGTTTGCGGTTGCTTGAAGAAATTTATAAACGGGTTTGAGGCAAATCTTGATTTGAACTTTAAAAAAGAGCTCTGCTAAAGCAGAGCTCTTTTCTGATGAAATAAAAATGAAAAGACCGTCATACGACGGTCTTTATTCCTTAAACAGACTGTTCGATAAATCTAACGAGGTCTCCAACAGTTTTGACATTTTCAACCTGCTCGTCGGGAACTTCCATGTCAAACTCATCTTCGAGCGACATAATAAGATCCACAACGTCGAGGGAATCGGCTCCAAGGTCCTCTGCTATGGAAGATTCCATAGTAACATCCTCTTCATTAACGTCAAGCTGATCACACAAAATGTCTCTTACTTTTTCGAACACCATAAAAGTTCCTCCTGAAAATAAATAGGTATCAAATGTTAATGATATCATAAATACACTCATAGTCTATCATAAGTTTATTATAATATCAACAGTTTATTGGAAAAAAATTATTTTATTTGGATTTATAAGCCTTAATATACATACAAGTAGCTTTGTTCCAGCTTGTATTCCAAGTATAAGACAAGACAGATTTAACAGATTCGGCATCAGTTTTTGCAGTGAACAAAGTCTCTGAACCCCTCAAAACAGCAATATCACCCATATTATAAACAACCTTATAATCCTCAAACCTGTTGGTTATAGAGTGGTATTTATAACTACCTAGTGACTCGTCACCTTTGAAAAGTTCAATTTTCCCCGCGCAACGCGAAATAACAAGCCTAAAATCACCGAAAGTTACAGAAGAATACTTGTTATCGTTCGTCGCTTCCTCTCCGCCAAGAACGCTATACCTGATATCAATCATAAAATTATCGCCAAGGTCGACTTCTTTAGCAGTTGTTATGGTCTTTGAATCGCCAACCCAAGCAGTCGTAGCATAACCTAAGTCAGTTTTGATCATATCAACGTCTCCCACCCACATTTCTGTGGTGGTAAACTTGGAGTCAAAGATTTCCTGTGTATAGGAATCGGTGAGCAAAGATTTTGTGTCTACAACAGTAACAAGGCACTCCGAGGTAAGTTGACCGTCAAGAGTTGTCGCGATTATCGTAGCCGTTCCCTTTGCTATTGGAGTTACTATGCCGTAATTATCCACTATAGCAACGGTTTCATCACTACTGGTCCAAGAAACAGTTTTAACACTTGTTTCAGCAGGAAGAACCTCGAAATTTAGTGAAAGACGTTCGTTTATTCCAAGCTCTGCACTAGAAGCACTCAGGGTAATGCTTTCGGCATTTACTGTTTTGTCAGAAGCCTTTACAGGATTATCATTAAACTCAAGAACTCGGTTTACAATAGCATCATACCAAGAAAAAGCTATCTTATTATTTCCCGAGTTATTTGGATGGTTGTCACCCGCAGACATACAATCAACGGTTCTGTCGAGCGCATACTTACCGTTCATATCTACGAAATGGACTTCTTTTTGGTTTTCGGTTGCATACGAAGTACAAAATGCTTCTATTCTTTGATTAAATTCAGCAAAAGCACTATCGACAAAGGGCAGTGATGCGATGTAAATTATAGCATCTTCTTTATCTTCGTATATAGTATTCAAAAGCTCTGAATAATATCCCAATATTTCATCTGCCGTTCGCGGTACATAGCAGTCGTTAACTCCAAACATACAGAGAATGATGTCATAATCATTGCCGTACTTTTCAACGTAGCTTGTGTACATAGAAACAGCTTCATCGGTCTTTTTACTGCCAACAGCAAGATGCAGAGAATACTGAGAAGGAAGATTATAGTAGTTATGCTGATACTGTCCGACAAACTCAAACACGGCACCCGCTTGATAGAGCTTTTCAAACAGATAGTATCTATATCCTCCATCGGTACCGCTTCCGGCAGTAAACGAATCGCCAAAGCACAAAATTTTTGCCGTGTTATAAACGTAGCCTTTTTTCAAATCCTGTCGTTCATACAAAGCAGTTTCTTCGTTCAAATCACCCTCCTGATTTTCAACGGAACTTGTTTCGAGACTTGAAGCTTCAGAAGAAATATCAGCGCTTGTATCGCTAACACTGCTTGTTGTTTCGGATACTGTTTCAGATATTATATCGTCAGACGATGTTGCAAGAGATGAGGAATCGGCTTGTGTGCAAGATACAAGAAAGGAAAAAGCGAGTATGACAGCCGAAAAACCCAAAGATCTTTTTATCATCTTTTACTCCTTTATTTTATAAAAAAGTGAAAATTACCATATTATTTTACCATACCGATGGCAATTTGTCAATTTTTGAAATTAGTTTATAACTCTCAATATTCTGTATAGATAATCACAAAAAGCAAATACTTATATTAAGAAAAGAGGTGAATTCAATGAACAACGAAAGAAACAACCATCTTGATAGTAGAAACCAGAACAATAATCAGAACAACAATCAGAATAACCAGAACAATAATCAGAACAAAAACCAGAAGAATAATCAAAGCAACAATCAAAAGAACAACAACCAAAACTACTAAAAATGAAAAAGCGGCCGATTTTATCGGTCGCTTTCACTATTTTTTATCAAGTTTTTGATTTCTTCGTTAGTAAAGACATATTTCTTGTCGCAGAAATGACATTCAACCTGAGTTTCCTGTTCTTCCTCTGCAATCTTTTGCAACTCTTCTTTTCCAACACTAATAAGTGCCTGTTCTACGCGTTTTTTAGAACAATTGCAACGATATTCAACCGAAACCTCATCAAGAAGCTGAGGCTTGAATCCATCAAGAGCAACATTACATATCTCATCGAGCGACATTCCCCGATTAAGCATTTCTGTTATAGGTAAAATGCTGTTGATGTTGTTCTCCAAAGCAGAAATTGTGTCCTCCGATGCACCGGGCAAAAGCTGTATCAAATATCCTCCTGCGCATTTTACAGTGAGGTCTGTATCTACCAAAACACCCAAAGCACAAACAGTAGGTATCTGCTCACTGTTTGCATAGTACGCTGCAATATCCTCAGCAATCTCTCCCGAAACTATCGGAATTTGTCCAATGTACGGTTCGCCGAAGCCAAGGTCTTTTATAACATAGAGATATCCGTCCTTACCTACTGCTCCGGAGACGTCAAGCTTTCCGTATTTGTTAAGCTCAAGCTCGACAATCGGATTTTGAACGTATCCTCTCGCGTTTCCTTGTGAATCAGAAACAGCAATAACCGAACCGCTAGGACCCCCTCCCGACATTCTAAGCGTGATAGAATCATCGTTATTCTTCATCATACTTCCCATAAGAGAAGATGCAGTAAGAAGTCTGCCGAGGGCAGCTGTAACAACAGCAGAGGTTTGGTGTATCTGTTCAGCGCGAAAGACCATCGAGGTTGTGTCCGCAACCACCATAACAACCAAACCGTCTTCTGATATATATCTTCTAATCTTTCCCAAAGTTATACCTTCCCTACGATATAAACTATTCTTTGTGTATCTTCCTTCACCTGCTGTACGGTGTAGTCGTCATATTTTGCGACGACATAAAATCCGTTTTTAGAAAGCAAGGATTCGATTTCATCGGTAGTATACGCAACCTCACAGAAGCTTTCACTGCTTCTGTAATATACATCACCGTCATTTTCAAAAAAATCGAGATTTATGGTTGTTTTTCCATTCTCGGTGCTATTTTGCCAAACGCAATAAACATCCTCGCAATCGTATACAAAGGTATTGTCTGCGAGAACAACATTGTGCTTGTAGGGTGTGTTTATATCAAAAACAAACAACCCGTCTTTTTCAAGAAACAGTGAAACCTTTGAAAATGCTTTATCAAGCTGATTTATGTCGGTAATGTGATTTACGCTGTCAAGCGTACAAACAGCAACACCTACTGTTCCGTAAAGGTCAAGCTCGTCCATAGATTGATTTAAAAACAGTATAGGCTTTTCTGTGTCATACGCTTTTTTTACAGCTTCTGAAAGCATTTCGCACGAAGAGTCGGTACCAATCACATCATACCCGAGTTTTGAAAGCTCAACCGAAAGATTTCCCGTTCCGCACGCAACGTCGAGAAGTATGTTCGAAGCAGGTCTACGAACGGAAATATATCCATCGATTGCCTTTGCCATCTGTCGATAGTCAACGTTTGAAGTCAAGCTATCGTAAAACCTAGCAAAAAACGAGTAGTTGCTCATTATTTGTCCTTCAATCTTTCAAATATTACCGTATAACCGTCCATTCCATAGTTTAGAGAACGATTGACACGGCTGATAGTAGCAGTACTTGCTCCCGTCTTTTCAACAATATCGCTATAAACATATCCTTCGCTGAGCATCTTAGCCACAACGATTCTCTGTGCCATAGCTTTTAGTTCAGGAACAGTACACAGATCTTCAAAAAAAGCACTGCACTCTTTCATATCCTCTAGAGCGAGAATAGCATTATAAAGAAAAGTTACGTTAGAATCATCGGATAATTTATTTCCCATTTTATTCCCTACCTTCACTTTTATGTTTAGCTCTTTATCATTGTAGCATTTTACATCGTGAAAGTAAATAGATTTTTTGAAAATTATTCTTCAGAGATGGAAATAATTATATCTTTGATTTTCTCGACACCTTCTCCGCTTTCGGAGGAAAACTCAATGACTGTAATATCTTCAAAACACGGAATTTCGTTCTTGAGCGATTCCAAGCGTTCGTCGCGTTGTTTTGACGAAAGCTTATCGGCTTTCGTCAAAACAACAATAAACGGAAACTCCATTTCAATCAAAAAGTCAATCATCGAAAGGTCATCTTTTGTTGGAGGATGTCTGAAATCAACAAGCTGAACTACAAGTGCAATATCGCGGTCACTGTTAAAGTAGCCCTCCATCAGTTCTGCCCAGCGTAGCTTTTCACTTTTTGAAACCTTGGCATAACCATATCCGGGAAGATCAACAAATCTAATATTTTCAAGTCTGAAAAAATTTATCGTTGCAGTTTTTCCCGGCATAGAACTAACTCTAGCAAGATTTTTCCTGTTAAAAATCTTGTTTATCATCGAGGATTTTCCTACGTTTGACCTACCTGCAAAAGCTATCTCTAAAAGGTCAGATTGAGGCAACGCGTCACTAGTAGCGTATGAGGTTTCGAAAACTACGTTGTGAAAGTTCATATTCTTCTCCTATATCAGCGCAACAGTCTTATTTTCCGTTCTGCTTACTTCAAAACGTCTACTCGGTTTGACAAAAGCGTTATCAATAACCTTTGTTATATTATCGGCAAATACAAAGTTTATATTTTCTTTTACCGTCGGGTCTATTTCTTCTATATCTTTTTTGTTCTTTATCGGAAGGATAACGGTTTTTATTCCATAACGATACGCAGCCATTGTCTTTTCCTTCAAACCACCAATAGGAAGAACCCTTCCTGTGAGAGTTATCTCTCCTGTCATTGCTACATCGTGACGAACCTTTATTCCGGACAATGCAGACAACAAAGCGGTAGTCATCGCAATTCCCGCGGAAGGACCGTCTTTTGGCACTGCACCCTCGGGAACGTGAATGTGAATATCTGTATCCTTGTAAAACTCAGGGTTTACTCCATATCTCTCACAGATGGTTCTGATACATGTCAGTGCTGTCTTTGCAGACTCCTTCATAACATCTCCAAGAGAGCCCGTTAGTTCAAGCTTTCCTGTTCCTTTCAAAACGGCGACCTCTACAGGAAGTGTCTCTCCGCCAACAGAAGTCCAAGCCAATCCGGTAACTACACCTACTCTGTCCTTTTCGTCAACGACCTCAATTTCAAATTTAGAGGGTCCAATTAGCTGAGCAAGGTTTTTATCATTTATGAAATGTCTTGTCTTATTACCCTCAAGGATATCAAGAGCAACCTTTCTGCAGATTTCCGCAATCTTTCGCTCGAGCGACCTAACACCCGCCTCACGAGTATAGCCATCAATCAAAGCATATATCGCCTTATCGGATATTCTGATTTGATTGCCGTCAAGTCCGTTTGCCCTTATCTGCTTTTTGACAAGGTGTTTTTTTGCGATATTAAACTTCTCCTCGCGTGTATAGCTTGTGAGTTCGATAATATCCATTCTGTCGTACAAAGGTGCGGGGATTGAGTTGGCGTCGTTTGCAGTGGTGATAAACATAACCTTTGACAAGTCAAAAGGAATTTCGATGAAATGATCTACAAACTCCTTGTTTTGTTCGGGGTCTAACACCTCTAGCAACGCAGAAGAAGGATCGCCTTTGTAATCATTTCCAAGTTTATCTACTTCGTCCAAAAGAATAAGCGGATTATTGCATTTAGCCTGTCTGATAGCTTGAATAATTCTACCGGGCATTGATCCGATATAAGTCTTTCTGTGACCGCGTATATCCGACTCATCCTTTATACCGCCGAGAGCAACACGCACATACTTTCTGCCAAGTGCTCTTGCGACCGACGAGGCAACAGAGGTTTTTCCAACACCTGGAGGTCCAACAAGGCATATTATCTGTCCCGACGCACTTGCCCCTAACTGCTTGACAGCCAAGAACTCGAGAATTCTCTTCTTAACCTTTTCGAGTCCATAGTGATCTGCATCCAAAACCTGTGCTGCGGCTTTTATGTCATTTTTCTCTTTCAAAGTAACATTCCAAGGAAGGTCTAGACAGCTATCGAGATAGTTGCGTTCAAGAGCCGCCTCCTGAGAATTGTCGGGCAATCTTTGAAGTCTCTTAACCTCTTTCAAGAGTTTTTCTTCGCTATCCGCAGAAAGTTTGAGGGCTTTTATTCTTTCGACGTAGTTATCCTCATCCTCATATTCTTCCTGAATTTGGAGCTCGTTTTGAATAGTCCTCAACTGTTCACGAAGGAAATACTCACGACGATTGTGGTCTACCTGCGACTGTACACGCTCGTTTATGTCAATTTCGAGAGCGATTATCTCACATTCTTTATCAAGCATCGAAAGTATGAGTTCAAGACGCTTCATCTGGCTCGACTCCTCGAGAAATCTTTGCTTTTCCTCGGGCGAAATCAAAACGTTAGCCGCAACATATTCGGAAAGTTCAAAGGGATTGTCGGACTCCCTAACCTTCTTAATAATTTCTTTTGGCAGCCGCGGCACCAAAGAAACTATCTCTTCAAAGAGAGATTTTATATTTCTGAGGTACGCTTCTCTAGCCACCTCAGCAATTTCGCACTCTGTCAAGGGAACTTCTACCACATCGGCAACCAAGAATTTGCTTCCGTCAGTAAATCCTGTTGCAATAGCACGGGTCACGCCTTCAGCAACGACCTTGGTTATGCCGTCACGGCCCTTGACCATCTGTTTGATTTTCGCAACAGTTCCCGTTTTATGTATATTATCTATAGAAATTTCATTTTGAAATTCTTCTATCTGAGAAGTCATAAAGACATAACCGTCAGTTTCAACAGCGCTCTTAATTGCCGCAATGGTTTTTTCCCTACCAACGTCAAAATTGAGCACCATATTTGGAAACATAACAAGCCCGCGCAAAGCCACTGTGGGCAAAACTTTGATCTGCATATATGGAATCCTCCGTAAAACTCAAACGACAGCCCAGTAGTTGAGTTCACCGGGCTGTCAGTCGTTAAAAAGCTAAATTAACCTGCAACCTTCTGATCGTTCGCTTTTGTTGTTTTTTTGGACGAAACAGACACGTCGCGGAATATTTCCGGTTCTTCTCCGTTCTCCACACATTCCTTAGTAACAACAATACGAAGCACAGAGGGATCGGAAGGCACATCAAACATAATCTTGTTGAGAGTGTTTTCAATTATCGACCTCAAACCTCTTGCACCTGTTTTGCGCTCAATAGCAAGCTTAGCAATAGCTCTCAGAGCCTCATCGTCAAAAACAAGTTCAACATCATCGTAGTCGAGCAATTTTGTATATTGCTTAACAAGAGAGTTTTTGGGCTCCTTCAATATTCTAATGAGCATCTCTTCATCAAGAGGTGTGAGAGTTGTGATTATCGGCAAACGACCCACTAGTTCGGGTATAAGTCCAAACTTTACCAAATCGTGAGGTGTTGCCTGTGCAATAAAATTTTCGGGTTCGAGGTTTGCGCTTGTGCCAATTTTGTTCTCAAATCCTATAACAGAAGTTTTTACTCTCTTTTCAATGACCTTTTCAATTCCGTCAAAAGCACCGCCACAAATAAAGAGTATGTTTGAGGTATCAATCTGCAAAAATTCCTGATGAGGATGCTTTCTTCCACCGGTTGCAGGAACGTTTGAAACTGTACCTTCTACGATTTTGAGAAGAGCCTGCTGAACGCCCTCACCGCTGACGTCGCGGGTTATAGAACGATTTTCAGACCTTCTGGAAATCTTGTCTATCTCGTCGATATATATAATACCTTTTTCAGCCTTTTTAATGTCATAATCTGCCGCCTGTATCAGTTTAAGCAGAATATTTTCAACGTCTTCACCAACGTAGCCCGCCTCAGTAAGCGTAGTAGCATCTGCGATAGCAAAAGGAACGTTAAGAACCTTTGCAAGCGTCTGAGCCAACATTGTTTTTCCTACACCGGTAGGTCCTAGAAGCAACACGTTACTTTTTTGAAGCTCTACTTCATTTGTATCTTTTTTCTTCAGCGAGAGAATACGCTTGTAGTGGTTGTAAACTGCCACAGAAAGCGTTATTTTTGCGTTGTCCTGACCTACAACGTAGGTATCAAGAACATTTTTCATCTCTCTGGGAGTCATCAAATTTATTTCGGGTTCTTTTTTAGAAGACTTAGTCTGCTTCTTTTCAACGGGAACCTGCTCGTTGGGAGTCTCCTCGTTGCCGTAAATAATGGAAGAGCAAAGCTGAACACAATCGTTACATATATATATCTCGCCCATTCCCTTTATAAGTCTGTCAACAGCATCGTAAGGTCTTCCGCAAAAAGAACAACACATCTTGTTATCTTCGAAATTGTTAGTCATTAGACACCAACCTTATCTTTTAGCAATTACCTTATCTACAAGACCATATTCCATAGCCTCTTGAGCAGACATAAAGTTATCACGCTCGGTATCTCTTTCGATAACTTCAACAGATTTTCCTGTGTTTTCTGCAAGAATTTCATTCAAACGCTTTTTAATCTTCAGTATATGCTCTGCCTGAATCTTTATGTCGGTTGCCTGACCCTTTGCCCCGCCCAAGGGTTGATGAATCATAATCTCGCTGTTAGGAAGTGCAAGGCGTTTGCCCTTAGCACCGCTTGAAAGAAGGAAAGCTCCCATAGATGCAGCCATACCCATACAAATAGTTGAAACATCGGGCTTTATATACTGCATTGTATCATATATTGCCATACCTGCTGTTACAGAGCCGCCGGGGCTGTTAATGTAAAGACAGATATCCTTTTCGCTGTCCTGTGCCTCAAGATACAAAAGCTGTGCCACAACAAGACTTGCAGTAGCGTCGTTTACTTCGTCACAAAGCATTACGATTCTGTCGTTAAGAAGTCTGGAAAATATGTCATAGGATCTTTCTCCGCGACCTGTCTGTTCGATAACCATTGGAACTAAACTCATAATAGGCACCTCCATATATTAAAACATAGGCTCAGGAAAAACCTGAGCCTACAAAAGTTTAGCAGAAATTACTCAGCATCCTCGGTTTTTGCTTTTTTTGCTGTAGTTGTTTTCTTAGCTGTAGAAGTTGTCTTCTTTGCTGTAGTTGTTTTCTTTGCAGCAGTAGAAGTTGTCTTTTTTGTTGTGTCAGGAGCTTCTGAAGCTTCTGTTGTTGCTTTCTTTGCTCTTGAACGAGTGGTCTTGATAACAGCAGAATCTTTAACAAGATCGATAGCCTTCTGAACTGCGATATCAGCGGAAAGCTCCTCAACAGGAACAAGCTCCTTAACCTTCTCAACGTCCATGCTATAGGTCTTAGCCATATTTTCATACTCTGCATTGAGCTCATCGTCTGTGGGAGCAATGTTCTCAAGCTCAACAATCTTCTCGAGAGCAAGGCGAATCTTAACCTGCTTCTGAGCCTGCTCCTCGAACTGCTTTCTGAAATCAGCCATTGTAAAGCCGGTGTACTGCATATAAAGCTCGAGAGTCATTCCCTGAGAAGCAAGTCTGTGTTCAAAGTCGTGAACCATATTATCGACTGCGTGCTCGTACATAACCTCAGGAATCTCTGCCTTCATATTAGCGATAACGGTGTCAATAAGCTTGTTCTCAACATCGGTATCTGCAGCCTTTTCTTTGGTCTCTGTAAGTTTTGCCTTAATATCAGCTTTTAATTCATCAAGTGTATCAAATTCGCTGACATCCTTTGCAAACTCATCATCAGCCTCGGGAAGCTCACGAACTCTAATCTCGTTGAGTTTTACCTTGAAAACGCTGTCTTTTCCTGCGAGCTCGGGAACGTGATACTCTGCGGGGAAAGGTACGTTTACGTCGAATTCTTCGCCAACCTTGTGACCAACAATCTGATCCTCAAAGCCGGGAATGAACTGATTAGAGCCGAGAGTCAAGGGATAGTTCTCGCCCTTGCCGCCTTCAAAAGCAACTCCGCCAACGAATCCTTCAAAATCGATAAGTGTGTTATCACCGTTTGCAGCAGCTCTGTCTTCAACGTTTACAAGTCTGCCGTTTCTATCGCGAAGTCTGTCAATTTCAGCTGTGATTTCATCCTCGTTAACAGCGGCAACTGTCTTCTTCACTTCAATACCTTTGTAGTCTACTACTTCAACTTCAGGCTTTACTACAACCTTAGCCTTGAAAACAAGTCCGTTTTCATCAAGAGAAACGACCTCAACATCGGGATGATCTACAGGGTCGATTCCTGCTTCTTTAACAGCAGCAGCATACTCTATAGGATAGATGTCATTGACTGCATCCTCGTAGAAGCATTCCTTGCCATACATTTTCTCGATGATTTTTCTGGGAGCTTTTCCTTTTCTAAATCCGGGAACCTGTATTTTGCCTACGTTTTTCTTATAGGCTCTTTGCAAAGCAAGTTCAAACGCTTCTGCGTCAACTTTGATTTCCAATTCCACAAGATTGGTGTCTGTTTTTTTGTTTGATACTAAGCTCATTTCGTTTCCTCCTGCATGTGCAGTATTTATCTTTTTAATTATATCACACATTTACAAAAAATGCTACTGTGCATAAATAACAAATACAACAAAATCAGACAATTTCTATTGGGCAAAATCCCAATGCATCCGCTGAAATGAGTTTAAACTCTATTCCGGCATACAGTCCGTTTAGCGCATTGTTTATTCCATATCCGTGAATATGCCCATAGTAACAACGCTTGACGTTGTACTTTAAAAGCACGTCCAAAATCTCGGCAGAACACTGATCACCGTATACGGGCGGATAGTGCAAAAAGACTACCTTTTCCTTTTCGCTCTGTATGCTTTGAAGTGAAAGTTCGAGCCTTCCCGCCTCACGTTGAAGAATTTTTACATCGTGCGGTTCGCCGTTTTCAAACAGCCAGCCTCTCGTACCGCAGATAATAAAATTATCGGTTTCAACCGCGTTGTTCTGAAGTATATCAAGAGTTTCAAACCCGTTATTCAGAAAAAAGGTTTCTAATTTTTTACGGGTATCCCACCAATAGTCGTGGTTTCCCTTGATAATATACTTTTTTCCAGGAAGTTTGTTGATAAAATCAAAGTCAGTAATTGTTTCCCTGAGGTCCATACCCCAAGAGGTATCCCCCACCAAGACGACTATATCCTCGTCACTTATCAACTTCTTCCAGTTTTCCGTCAGTTTTTCAACATAATCGGTCCAACCCGCAAAGATATCCATCGGTTTATCTACGGACAGCGACAGGTGCAAATCACCGATTGCAAACACTCTCATCTTTTCACCGACAATCTTATTTCAAATTTAGAGAATCAGCTATAAACGAGGACATATCCTCTTTAGAAATTACAGTGTCAAATCTAACGTTTTTCTCTTTAAGAGCAACAATGCTTTCGGGAATTTCTGTCTTTGTGACGGTTGAAAGCTTTTCGAGCATCTCAAAATCGTCCATACCCTCAGCATCAGCTACGCAAGAAAGAACGCTATACGGGAACTTATATGCACTGGCTGTAGACGCAATAATGGTTTTTGTGTTATCCGCAGTTTCTTTTACATAATCGTTATAAACGCTAACAGCAACAGCGGTATGAGTGTCACAAAGATAGGAATAGGTTTCGTAGAGAGACTTTATTGTTGCCCGTGTACTCTCCTCATCACAATAGCCTGCAGCAAAAAGGTCGCAGATTTTTGCTTTGAGCTCATCGGAAACCTTATATTTTCCGTCAGTTTTGAGCGCATCCATAAGCTCCTTTACCATATTGAAATCAGCGCCGCTGACGTGGTAAAGAAGACGCTCAAGGTTACTGGAAATGAGAATATCCATAGAAGGAGAAATAGTAGCAAAAAACTCTCTGTTTCTGTCATATTCGCCACTATTTATAAAGTCCGTGAGGACGTTGTTGCTATTGGAAGCACAGATGAGTTTATTGATAGGCAGTCCCATAAATTTAGCATAGTAAGCCGCGAGAATATTACCAAAGTTTCCGGTAGGAACCACAACGTTTACGGGTTCTCTATCTGAAATCTCGCCATCCTCGAGAAGTCTGCAATATGCAGAAAAATAATAAACAATCTGCGGAACAAGACGTCCCCAGTTGATAGAATTTGCACTTGAGAACTTCTTGTTGTTATCAAGAAGTTTGTCCTTCATTTCGGGGTCGGTAAAGATATTCTTTACACCGCTTTGTGCATCATCAAAGTTGCCTTTGATAGCGCAAACAAACACGTTTTTGCCTTCCTGTGTTGCCATCTGAAGTTTCTGCATTGGACTAACTCCATCAGATGGATAGAAAACGATAATTCTTGTGTTTTCAACGTCCTTAAATCCTTCAAGCGCCGCCTTTCCGGTATCACCGGAGGTTGCAACAAGGATAACGGTTTCGTTGTTATCGCCCGACTTCTTAACAGCGGTTGTAAGAAGGTGCGGAAGAAGCTGTAAAGCCATATCCTTAAAAGCGCAAGTAGGTCCGTGCCAAAGCTCGAGAATATATGTAGAATCGTTGAGTTTAGAAAGAGGAGCTATCTCTTCGGTGTCAAACTTTCCGCTTCCGTATGCGTTTTCTACGCACTTTTTAAGTTCTTCCTCGGAAAAATCGGTAAGAAATTTAGAAAGAATGTACTCAGCCTTCTCAACATACGACATCTTGCACATTGCCTTTATATTATCATACGAGAGGGTCGGGATAAACTCAGGAACAAAAAGTCCTCCCTCTTCGGAAATTCCTTGTGCAATTGCAGTGCTGGATTGCACCTTTTTTTGATTGCTTCTTGTGCTTGAATACAACATTAGTTTCTACGACCTTTCAAAAAAATCCAATGCATTATTAAACATAATATCATTTATCAAATTATCGCTGTAGTTTGCTTTTTTCATAGCGTCTACAAGCGTATTGATCTTGTCAATTGAATCGAGAGCGACATCCATATCTGCTCCGTCAAAATCAGAACCGATGCAAAGACATTTTTCTCCGCCTAAAGATAAAAAGTGCTCAATGTGCGACATCAAGGCAGAAATGTAGTCTCCACCGTCGGTTACAAACGGATGATGAAAGTTAACCCCTACAATTCCACCGATAGAACGAATATGTAAAAATTGTTCGTCGGTAAGATTTCGCAGATGACCGCATATTTTTCTACTGTTTGAATGAGTGGCGACAAAAGGCTTTGTGCTTTCTTCTGCTACGTCATAAAAACCTGCATCCGATATATGCGAAACATCTACTACAATCTTGGATTTTTCAAGTTTTCGAACACACTTTCGTCCAAAATCCTTTAATCCTCTGTTTTTATTTATCCCAAAACCCAGTTCGTTTTCACCATTCCAAGTAAGTGTCAACAACTTTACACTGTTTTCCCTAAGAATATCGATATTTTCGAGTTTTCCCGCTAAAACAGCGCCACCTTCAACAGAAAGCAAGTGATTTGACTTTACAGCTAACGAGCTTTGATTTGCATCAATTTGTTTTCTATAATAGTCGGATACGTCAAGGAAATATCGGAGTGCATCTTCCCCTCGCAGTGAATCGGGAATAAAAATAGCAAAAACCTGATTCCATCTATCGAGGTTTGAGGTTTTGGATATATTTATCTGTGCATCGCCGTCAAATAACGACTGCTTTTGCGCAAAAAGTTTTGTTATTGTATCACAATGAAGATCGAAAAATCTCATACAAATCACCTATAGCCAAAAAGCATTTTCCGTATGAGTATATTCTTTTACACGAAGCAAAAGACCGCCCTTTGTAACCACCTCAAAAACATCAAATCGTGGTTGTTTTGTTATTCCGTTTTTGAGAAGATAAATCTGTGCGGTTTTGATTATTTTTCTTTGTTTATCTTTTGTCACTGCAAATACAGGTTCAAAAAGATAGTTTTCTCCCCTGGTTTTCACCTCAACAAAAGCTATGCACTCTTCATTTTCAGCGATTATATCAATTTCACCAATGGTGAGTCGGTAGTTCCTGCAAAGGATTTTATACCCTTTTGCCTTTAGTTTCCTGCAAGCAAAGCTCTCGCCAAAATCCCCGATCCTCTTTGTTTTACTCATGGTCTTTGAGATTCTTTAGAAAGCTAAGTCTGTGAACTTCGCTTATTCCGTGGTCTTTTATCATTTGATAATGTAACGCTGTGGGATATCCCTTGTGCTTTGCAAACTGATACTGTGGATAGGTTTTATCAAGCTCTAGCATAATTCTGTCACGAGTTACCTTTGCAAGTATTGACGCTGCGGCAATAGCTGTGCTTTTAGAATCGCCTTTTACTACCGCCTCAGAATCAAAATAAAGTCCTGTTGGGCACTTGTTTCCGTCAACAAGAGCTAAATCAGGTGTTATATTTAATTCAGCAACAGCAGATCTCATCGCTTTAAAGGTTGCTTTGAGAATGTTTAGATCGTCAATTTCCTTTTCAGTACAGATGCCGATGCCGTAAGCGATGGCTTTAGAAATTATCTCGTCATACAATGCTTCGCGCTTTTTTTCGGAAAGTTTTTTCGAGTCATCCAACCCCTCGATCACAGTTCCGCGTTTGAACATAACACAAGCTGCTACAACGGGACCTGCCAATGGGCCTCTTCCCGCTTCGTCTATACCACAGATGCGCTTATATCCACGCTTGTAGTACTGTTCTTCAAAAGAGTAATCGAGCACTGGAACTCTCCTTTCAGTCGTTTGGAAATTCGAGCGACATATTTCCCATTGCACCGCTTCTAAACTCATTGAGAAGCGTGTTTGCCATTCTTTCGGTGTTTACAACACCACCCGCCATAAGCATTCCGCGTTTTCTTCCTATTTCGCCTAAAAGGTCGTAGGAATCAAGATGTTCGGTGCTTTCAGCATCAATTCCATATCTTGCAGAAAGTCTGTCGAAATACCTCTCGCGAAGAACATCTAAAAGCTTTACCGCTAAGTATTCAACGTCGAGGATATCGTCTTTTACCGCACCTGTAAAGGCAAGAAACTCGCCAACCTGCTTGTCCTCAAATTTAGGCCACAGCACTCCGGGCATATCAAGAAGCTCAATTCCGCCATCTATCGTTACCCATTGTTTTCCTCTTGTAACTCCGGGGCGGTCTTCAACCTTTGTTCTTCTGCTTTTAGCAAGTCTATTTATAAACGAAGATTTGCCGACGTTTGGGATTCCAACGACCATCATTCTGATAGACATTCCTTCCATTCCGCGCTGTGCTCGACGTTCAAGAAGATCTTTCAGATTTTCTTTCACAGCAGGCATAAGAGCGTTTAGTCCTTTTCCGCTTCTACAATCAGCCTCTATAGCTGTTATTCCTTTTGTTTTATAGTGTTCAATCCACTTTTTAGTTACATTTCTATCTGCGTTATCCGCTTTGTTTAGAATAATAATACGCGGTTTGTTAGAAAGCAGTGAGCTGATTTCCGGATTACTACTGCTTTTAGGTATACGAGCATCCCTGATTTCGATAACGATATCAACATATTTTAGGTTTTCTCGCATAATCCTGCGAGTTTTCGCCATATGCCCGGGAAACCACTGTATCTGTTTTCCGTCGCCCATCAACTACCATCCAATCTTTCCCGTTTTTTCAAACGGGGTAATTCTAAAAACGACTTCTCCGAGGATATATCTCTCGTCTACCATACCAACGGCAGAATCTCTACTATCCTTTGAATTGTTTCTGTTGTCTCCAAGGACAAACACACACCCTTCGGGGACTACACACGGAAAGGTAACATCAAAGCTTCTTGTAGTCGGTTCTAAAATATAGTTTTCTTCGAGAGCAACGCCATCTACATAGACAATTCCTTTTTGAAAGTCGATGTCAACAGTTTGATTTTCCGTTGCAATAACCCTTTTAATTAGAGGTTCATCCCCCTTACAAGGCTTTGTGAGAACAACTATATCACCGTACTCGGGTGTATACAGGAACCGATTTAAGAGCAGTTTTTCTCCGTGATGGAGCGTGGGCAACATAGAGTTACCGTATACGTCTACTGTGCGCAAAGCAAAGGTGAACACAAGCAGTAATATTACAACCGCTGTCACAATTTCTAATATCCAATCAAAGACCTCGTCTTTTAAAGACGGCTTCTTTTTGGTGGTTTTTTCTGCGCTTTCAACGTTGTTCATACGATCACTCCCAATTCTAAAAGAAAAGGTTGTCACAAAAACACAGAACACCATGTTTCAGGACAACCTAAACGCAATCTGAGCAAATTACTTGATACGGCTCTTAACCTTGGCAGCCTTACCGACTCTGTCTCTAAGATAATAGAGTTTGCTTCTTCTTACTCTTCCCTTTCTTACAATAGCAACGCTATCAACGTTAGGAGAGTGTACGGGGAAAACTCTTTCTACGCCAACGCCGTAGGATACACGACGAACTGTGAAAGTCTCGGAAACTCCGCCGTGCTTCTTAGCAATAACGGTTCCTTCGAAAGCCTGAAGTCTTTCTTTGTCTCCCTCTTTGATTTTAACCTGTACTCTGACTGTGTCACCAACTTCTACTGCCGGTGCTTCTGTTTTTACGCTGTCCTGAGCTATAAGCTTCAATGCGTCCATTTTTGTTCCTCCTTAGTTTTCAGACATTCATTCCCAATATAATAAGTGGCAGAGGACTGTCCGCTTTAATGTGCAAATTTATTGTGCGCATTAACCCCCACCTGCCAAAAATTAGCAGGCGGCATATAAATGCTAATATATTGTATCACACAAATATATGATTTGCAAGTGTTATTTTATATTTTTTTCAAAAATCTTCGCGTTGTTTGATAAATCTGACCTTTTTAGCAAATCTGTTTCCAAAAACCGCCCTATATAAGCCTTGATATTCATCGAAAGTCACCTTCTCGGTGTAACACAAGAGTTCCATTGGCACAGAACAAAGGGTAACCTCGATGTTGCTTTGTTTGAGACCGTTTTCTAAGTAAAAGCGCTTCCTTCTCAATTTAATATCATCTTCCCTGTCATTTGGAAGCTCAATTTCAAGGAAGATTCGAAAATCTTTTGAAAAGATTTTTAAAAACTCATTAAGCGCCTGTGTTCCTATAGACTTACCTCTCATATCTTCGGATATCGCGAAGTAGTCTAAAAGCATCACATCATCAAAAGCGGCAGTCATCATAAGACCGCAAAAAGCACCATCGTTTTTGACTGCGAGTATTTTGGAAAAGCCTTCCCTCACCTTTTTTCTAATGAGTCTGAAGCTCTTTCGTTCAAGTTTGGGAAATGCATCCTTATATAGCTTTTCTATAGCCTTTAAATCCACCAAAGTGGCTTCCTCAAGATAAACCATTACTTTTCCTCAATACATCGTTTTGATATGATTTTGGCGATATACGCTCAAAGCAACGCCAATTGCGATATAACAAGCCAACGTTGACGATCCGCCCGCACTAAAGAAAGGAAGGGTTATTCCAACTACCGGCAAAACTTTGAGATTCATTCCGATATTTATAATTGCTTGGAAGGCAAACATACCGACAAGTCCTGCAGAAATGACATTTCCTTGCATACTTTCATCTACACCGCGCGAGGATTTTAGAATTCGCATACATATTATAAAAAGCATTATAACGACTATGCAACATCCAAAAAATCCAAGTGCGTTTCCAATGAACGAAAATATCATATCATTATGCATCTCGGGAACGTAGTTGTATCCTTTTCCAGATATCAAGTTGCCCCAAATATGTCCGGAGCTGAGCGCCTTCAGCCCCGCATTCTGTTGATAAACTACTGCAGAAGAAGCGCTGTCGTCAAACAAAACCAAAAATCTCAGCTTTTGGTCATCACTCATAACAAAATTCCAAACAAGCGGAATCGCCACCGCGGCACAACCTCCTGCCACAGCAATCAGCTTGTAACTGACACCCGCAGCAAACATAACACAGGCAAATATTAATAAAAAGACTATTGCCGTTCCGTCATCGCCCTGCAAAACAATTAAAAGACAAGACAGAAGCCCAAAAGCAGAAATCCTGACTATGCCAACAAGTGAATTGACGTTATCCTTAACGCTCTCCGCTTGAGAAGCCATAGTAAGAATTGTAGAAATTTTTAAAAACTCTGCAGGCTGTACGTTAACACCAAAGATTTCGATCCAAGCTCTGTCATCCGCTCCCTCTCGTCCTATTCCAAAAATAAAAGTGGACAAAACGAAGATGACGCACAAAGGATAATGTAAAAACCAAAGCTTAGTATATATTTTATAATCAAATACAGACACTACAACCATCAAGAGAATACCAAGCACGGTTGCTGCGATCTGCACTAGGACGGTGCGTTTTCCGAATTCCTGCGGAAAGGTGTTGGTTATTATATTCAATAAAAAAACACTAAGGACCGAACAAACGATGCACAGTATAACCATCAGCTTGTCAATGCTACGTATATAATCGCGAATCGTGTTTATCACTATGCATCATCCTTTCAATTATTTTTTATAAAAATACGGCAAACACTCAAGAGGTGTTTTGACCTTAACTTTTTTACCGCCTATATATGTATTACCGTCGAAACCTTTCCATTCTCCAGTAGGAAGATAGATTTCACTTTCAGTGCATCCTTTTTCAACAACCGGAGAAACGAGCAGCTTCTCGTTGTACATAAAGGTTGTGGTTTCGTTTTCGCCTTCTCCGGGATAGTAGTAACATATTGGAGCGATTACAGGGTCACCGTTCTTCATTGCTTCTTCGACAAGCTTTAGGATTTTTTCGCCAAGTTTTTCGTGAAGCAAAGCAGTATCCTTGCAAAGCTGTGCGTTTTCCTTCGAAAGAACACGGAAGGGGTCAGCAGAGAATTGCATCATAGGCATAAGAGCACTTGCCTGTGCATAGCGTACGAACAATTCTTCATCTATCACAGCTCCGTCAAGAAAGCTTTGGAACTCTCCGCCGCCTATCATATCAGGACATATAAAGCGATATCCGAGCAGACTTTGAGCTAAAGAATTCGGGATCAAGCAATCCATTCCATCTTTCTCCCAAGCGTGTCTTTTATCTGCCAACCGTTGCACAAGAGGCTGACCTGCAAGTTTCCAACAAGCGCGGTATTCGTTCAGTTCGTAATCAAGACCGATCTTAGCATACAGTTCACACTGACCGTTGGCAGTAGTAGGAGCAAAAGTGAGGTCGTTATCGCGATAAAACTCTGCATCACCGGCATCAAACTTAAATCCGTCTACGCCATATTCGTTTTGAAGTCTGTCGAGCTGGTCCTTAAACCATCTTTGCGCATCGGGATTTGTCAAATCGAGAACTGCACTGTATCCGTTCCACCAACGTCTGATTGCATCGTTTCCGTCGGGATTTTTTACAAACAATCCCTGTTTTGTAAGCTCGCGATAAACGGTGCTATCAGGACTTACAAACGGACATATCCACAGCATTATCTTATAACCAAGCGAGTGAATTTTATCCATCATCGCCTTAGGATCAGAAAATCTCACCGGGTTGAAGTTCCAAATACCGTAATTTTCCTGCCAGGTGTCGTCAATCATAATGACACCCTTTGGCATATCGTTGGCAACAAGATTTTCAACGTATGCCAAAATCTTTTCTTGGCACTGATCATACATAAGTTCAATCCAGGTGTTGTACTGTGGATGAACTATCAAATCCGTATCCGGAAACTTTTTAGTGTCAGGGAAAAACCTTGTTTTAACTTCACGAAAAGCCTCTCTCAGACCTCCGCCCGTCTCGCCAAAAGCAAGATCGCCTTTTTCTTCCACAGTAA
This sequence comes from Oscillospiraceae bacterium, assembly GCA_045536425.1. Lineage (GTDB taxonomy): Bacteria > Bacillota > Clostridia > Oscillospirales > Ruminococcaceae > UBA11540. The sequence continues at coordinate 17,877 of JAZSNN010000015.1, read as the reverse complement.
TTTCACCGTTGTGAATAGAAAAATTAAAGCCTTCCTCGCACCAAAAATAGCGACCTTTGTTAGAGATAAGCACAGGGTTAGCCTGATTATTTGTAGAATTCGGAGCAAGTACGGCATCGAAATCCGTAGATGCTGAATATGGCATCTGTTTACCGTCTTTTGCGGCGCCGCCCCACCATAGTTCATTTTCTAAAAATGCTACTTTTTTCATACTGTTCTCCGTCAATTTTTGTAGTAGTTTATAAGGCATCCGTCGAGTATAATCTTTCTCTCATCATCGGTCATTTCCGATAACTTGAGAACAATCTTTTTATAGTTAAGACCTTTTATAACGTATGCGTTGATTTCAGCAACCTTGTTTATTACTGCATTTCTAATATTGGGAACAAAGATATAATCACCATTATCAAACTCAAGTTTTCCCTCATCAATGATAAAGGGCAACATTCCCCAGTTAATAAGATTACTGCGGTATCTCTTTGTTGCATATTCAAACGCGATATTAGCAAGACCACCCAAAACTCTCTGACAGGACGCTGCCTGCTCACGAGCAGAGCCATCACCGGGTTTTCTAGCAAAAATCGTGCTTCCTATCTCCGTTTTGAGAGCATCAACTTCGGGTTTTATTGTCTTTGCCACTTCAAAAGCAGCTGCGGTGTCTTTATCAAGTTCACCGGCAATACGAGATTTCTCTGCGTTTTGCACCTCTTTTGCTTTTCCTACGTAAGCAGGGTCTTTTCTGGAAAGAGCAAATTCAGCAAGCTTTAGAGGATTGGAACGATAGGACGAGGTTTCTCCAGAAGGAATAAGCTCGTCGGTGGTGGTTACGGGGTCTTCGATAACAGATACAACCTTGAGCATAATATCGTCTGTAAGAGGCGACATTTCGGGCCAATCTGTTATATTGGGTCCAAGCTTTAGTTGTTCATCGGGATTTGCTTTTCCAAATCCAAAGTAAACACGATTGTTGTATATTTCGTTGTCAAAGAAGAACTTTCTTGCTGTAAAGTTGGTATCGATATCCGTAGCGGGAGTGAGATATCCCTTGTTGATTGCAGTTGCGGCGATAGATCTAGCGTCCATAAGAGCAACAGAAGCAATCTGGTTATTATTGGGCTTTGAGCCTTCTCTATTCGGGAAGTTTCTCGTAGAATGACGGATACTGAGCCCGTTGTTTGCAGGAACGTCACCTGCGCCAAAGCAAGGACCGCAGAAAGCAGAACGCACTGTAGCACCGGTAGCCATTATCTTCGAAAGGCAACCGTTTCTCATAAGCTCAAGGAAAACGGGCTGACTCGCTGGATATACGCTGAAGGAAAACTCGTCGTTTCCTATGGATTTTCCATCAACGATATCACTAACTGCGCATAGGTTATCAAATGTACCTCCTGCACATCCCGCGATAACGCCTTGGCTGACTTTGAGTCTGCCGTTTTCGATTTTATCGACAAGCTTCAGGGAAACATTAGGTGAAGCAAGCTGACGCGTTCCTTCAAGCTCTATTTCGCGAAGTATGTCCTCAAGATTTGCATTCAAGGTATCTATATCATAAACGTTGCTGGGATGGAAAGGCATAGCAATCATAGGCTTTACCTTGTCGAGTTCAACAACCACCACAGCATCGTAATATGCGACGTCTTTGGGTCTTAGTTCTTTAAATTCTTCGGGACGTCCGTGAATTTCGAAATACTCTTTTGTCTTGCTATCGGTTGTCCAAATGGAAGAAAGACAGGTGGTTTCGGTTGTCATAACGTCGATACCGTTTCTGAATTCCATATCAAGACCTTCAACGCCGTCGCCGACAAATTCCATAACCTTATTTTTTACAAAACCATTTTTGAAAACTGCGCCGATTATAGCGAGTGCTACGTCCTGTGGGCCAACGCCTTTATTAACCTTTCCAGTAAGATAAACCGCAACAACCTCGGGACAAGAAATGTCATAGGTTTTATTCAAAAGCTGTTTAACAAGCTCGGGTCCACCCTCACCTATAGCCATAGTTCCAAGAGCACCGTAACGGGTATGACTATCAGAACCTAATATCATTTTTCCGCAACCTGACATCATCTCACGCATATAAGAATGGATTACCGCCTGATGAGCGGGAACGTATATTCCGCCGTACTTTTTAGCAGCAGACAATCCAAACATATGGTCGTCCTCATTTATTGTACCGCCAACGGCACAAAGGCTGTTGTGACAGTTGGTGAGAACGTACGGGATCGGGAACTTCTCTAGTCCACTCGCACGTGCAGTCTGCACAATACCAACATATGTAATATCGTGAGATGCCATAGCATCAAACTTGATATTGAGCTTTTCCATATTTGAAGAAACATTGTGTGCACTCAAAATAGAATACGCAATCGTTCCTTTTCTAAGTTCATTTTTATCCGGCGCAACATTCAAATTTTCAAGCAGTTTTCTGCCATCAGTTGTATCCTCAACAAGAGTGTTTCCACCTAAAAGATATGCGCCGTTTTGAATTAATCTTACCATAATATTTCCCCTTATACATTATTATGATTATTATATCACACAATAACGAGTTTGAAAATAGTATTTTGAAACAAAACGCTCCTATAATATGACAAGTTTATCAGTTTTTTTGATATAAACTTAAAGTTGCAGGCGGTGATATAATGATAGTATATATTGACGTACTTTTTATGGTTAACGTGATTATAAATTATTTCTTGCTTCTTATAACCAGCGCTTTTTCAAAAGCTGTTTGTAATCGAGCAAGAATTCTTATTGCATCTGTTTTTGGTGGGTTGTATTGTGTTTTTGCTTTTATATCAGAGATAGGATTTTTACAAAGCACAATCCTAAAAATTCTTTCTACCCTTGTAATAACTCTAATCGCATTTAAGTACATATCCCCCACCCATTTTCTGCGTTGTTTTTTAGTTCTTTTTTCTGTTGGTTTTTTGTTTGGCGGTATAGTTTACGGAATTTGCTTTTTAGCAAACCCAAGCTTTATGAGTATAAAAAACTCGACTGTTTACATTCACATCTCACCTGTGCTTCTTGTTCTTTGTTCCGTAGCTTCCTATCTTGGAATATTGCTTTTCAATTACCTTTTAAAGCCACGACAGATATCCGAAGGCAACTATTCGGTCACTATTATGTACAGAGGAAAAAGTATTTCTGCTCCCGGTTTTATGGACACAGGCAACAACCTCAGCGACATATTTACCGATTACCCGGTTGTTTTATGCAATTACGAAACCGTAAAATCTCTGTTTGACAGTACGGAAAATCCGTGTTTTGAAGACAACATAGCAAGCTGGAACTCTCCACGTTTAGTAAAGAACCTTAGAGTAGTACCTGTTTCAACTGTTGGCGGCTCGACGTTGTTGCCCGCTTTTAAGCCGGACGGTATTTTGCTCGAAACAGATAGTGAAAGTTTTGCAATAGACCGTGTTTTGATTGCAGTTTTCAACAGCAGAAACTACAACTCTCCATACAAAATAATACTAAACCCAGAACTAATAAATAATAAAAGCCAAGGAGGCTGCAAAAATGTTCTCTGAAATCCGCCAATTCGTGAAAAAACTACTCTTCAAATTGTGCAGAAACGTCGATTATATAAACGGGCCCGAAACTCTGCCTCCTCCGCTCACTGCAGATGAGGAAAGGCTGATTCTCGAAAGAATATCCCAACATATCAAAGAGGAAGAAGCAAGGCAAGAACTTATAATCCACAACCTGAGATTAGTAGTATATATTGCAAAAAAATTTGAAAGCACAGGTATCGGAGTCGAAGACTTGATTTCCATAGGTACGATAGGACTCATAAAGGCGGTAAACACCTTTTGCCCTGAGAAAAATATAAAGCTTGCCACCTATGCATCAAGATGCATAGAAAACGAAATTTTAATGTGCATTCGAAAAACTGCAAATTCAAAAAATGACATTTCAATCGAAGAACCGCTGAATATAGATTGGGACGGAAATGAGCTTTTGCTTTCTGATGTTTTGGGCACCGACAACGACAACATAAACAAGGATTTGGAACGTGATGCCGAGAAAAACCTGCTTTTAGATGCTGTAAACAGACTAGGAGAGCGTGAAAAAACCATAATGCAGATGAGATTTGGACTTTCCGACGGAGTTGAAAGAACACAAAAAGAAGTCGCAGACCTCATCGGAATTTCACAATCATATATTTCAAGATTAGAAAAAAAGATAATAAAACAACTTCGCCAAGAACTCGAAAAAAGCTTCAGCGGTTAATTTTTCTTTTCACCTTTTTGTATCATTTCCAATGTTTTGACAATACTTTTCTTGCGAACAATGCCGACAGTTAATATAGCAAAATAAATCTATATTAGGAGTAGTTCAATGGTAAACAAAGTCGAAATTTGCGGAGTAAACACTTCAAAACTGCCGGTTTTAAAGGAAAAAGAAAAAACTCAACTGCTCGAACGCTGTCGAAAAGGAGATAACACCGCCAGAGAGCTTTTGATAAACGGAAATCTCAGGTTAGTACTAAGTGTTGTACAGAAATTTACAAATCGAGGCGAAAATCCCGACGATTTGTTTCAGGTTGGATGCATTGGGCTCATCAAAGCTATCGACCACTTTGATCCATCGCACGAAGTAAAATTTTCCACCTATGCAGTGCCGATGATAATTGGCGAGATCAGAAGGCATCTGAGAGATAACAACTCGGTTCGTGTCAGCCGTTCTATGCGCGACACAGCATATCACGCTATGCAGGTTAAAGAAGAATTGACCAACCAACTATCTAGAGAACCAACTATTGAAGAAATATCCAAAAAGCTAGGAATGCCAAAGCACGAGGTTGTTCTAGCTCTTGATGCTATTGTAGACCCCGTTTCGTTAAACGAGCCTATTTACTCCGACTCGGGAGATACAATTTACATTATGGACCAGATAAAAGATGCCAACGACGACAGCAGTTGGATTGAAGAAATTTCCATGCGCGATGCTCTAAAAAAGCTAAACGAACGTGAAAAAAGGATACTTGCCTTGAGGTTTTTCCAAGGAAAAACGCAAATGGAGGTCGCACAAGAAGTAGGTATTAGTCAAGCTCAAGTATCCCGCCTGGAAAAAAATGCTCTAAACCATATTAAAAGCCAACTATAAAAAAACACCGCCAAATATTTGGCGGTGTTTTTCATCACGCTTCTTCGAGTGCTCTTTCGAGCCAGATGCTTGCAATCTCCATTGCACTGTACAGTCCGTTTTTTTCACTACGTTTTATAAAGATATCCTTGATGTCCTTTGTTCTGTCAGTGGACATAAGCTGAACGATTACCTTTGTAGCGGTTTTTAAATCGTTCTTATCCTCGCTTGCCATAATCTGCAGCATAACCACATATGGATCGCCCATATTTCCGTAGTAAAGCGTGTTTCCGTTTCTTACGAGCGGTTTGCCTTTATATAAGAGGTACTTGTTTTCCTTTGCCATATATTTCTCCTTATCTGCAACTATCGTGCCAAATATAATACCAATACATTATATATGTTACCACAAAAAAGAAACAAAGTAAACCCCATTTAAAAATTTACTATATTTTGGGGATTCCCCTCTAAAAAGCTTTTTAGATTTTCAACGCAAACCCTCATCAGTCTTTCACGGGTTTCTTTGGGCGCCCACGCTATGTGAGGTGTGATTATAGCATTTTTTGCGTTTAATAAAGGATTATCATTTCTCATAGGTTCAACGCTGACAACATCTGCACCAAATGCATAGATTTTTCCGCTGCCAAGCGCTTGACAAACGTCGTATTCGTTTACAATCGGACCTCTCGCCGTATTTATGAGGGTAACTCCATCCTTCATTTTTTCAATAGAGTCCTTGTTTATCATATTCCGAGTTTCTTCTGTAAGCGGACAATGAAGACTGATTACGTCAGCTTGTTTATATAATTCTTCTATGCTAACGAACTTTAAATTTTCAGACTCATAAGAAAAATCGGGATGTCTTGTATATACCAAGACCTTCATTCCAATTGCTTCGGCAATCTTTGCAACAGCCTTTCCCGTATTGCCAAAGCCTATTATGCCGAAGGTCTTATCATATAGCTCAATCAATCTGTTATTACAGAAGCAAAAATCTGCGCTTGTAATCCATTCTCCACGAGCAACCGCCTCGCTGTGCTCACCTACTCTGCACGCAATTTCTAAAAGCAGAGCAAAGGTATGTTGAGCAACCGCTTTGGTGCTATAATCGGGAACGTTGGCAAGAAGAATTCCTCTCTTTTTACATCCTTCTGCATCTACGACGTTATATCCTGTACCAAACACACCAATCCACTTGATGTTTGGACAAGCATTCAAAACAGTTTCGTCGATAACTGTCTTGTTAGTAAAGACAATTTCAGCATCGCCAATGCGTGAAATAACGAGTTCTTCGGGTGTTCTGTCATATCTTTCGAGAGTGCCGAGTTCTTTCATCTTATCCCACGAAATATCACCGGGGTCAAGTGTTTTTGAGTCAAGAATTACTATTCTCATATTCATCCTCCTATCAGCGCTTTGGCAACACGAATTCCGTCAACGGCGGCACTGACTATTCCGCCTGCATATCCTGCACCTTCTGCGCAAGGATACAAGCCTTCAATTCCAACAGCTTGGTATTCTTCGTTTCTGGTTATTCTAACGGGGCTGGAGGTCCTTGTTTCAACACCTGTTATAACGGTATCATTTGCTCCAAAGCCCTTGATGCGTTTATCAAACACCCTAAAACCTATCTGAAGCATATCCGCTATTTTTGACGGGAAAATCGTATTGAAGTCCGCAGCAGAGGTGCCAATCGAATACGTTGGAATTACTCTTCCCAGCTCAAGCCGTTTTTTCTTTTCAAAAAATGCCTCTAGTGTCTGTGCAGGAGCGCAATAGTTCTCTCCGCCTTCTTTGAACGCAAGTCGTTCCAATCGACGTTGAAAATCTATTGCGTCGAGAGGATTTGTACCAAAATCCGTTTTATCCACCGAAACCACAACGGCACTGTTGGCATTTTTTCCATCACGGCTATATTCGCTCATACCATTAGTGACAACAGAATTTTCCTCGGAAGATGACGGCACAACAAATCCACCGGGGCACATACAAAAGGTGTATACCGCTCTATTGTCCTTTCGGTAAGAAAGCTGATATTCCCCTTTAGGAAGCCGGTCATCGTCAAAGTGTTTTCCGTACAGACCCTTGTTGATATCTTCTTGCAGATGCTCAGCGCGTACTCCCACAGAAAAAGGTTTTGTCTCTATAACAACATCTTTTTTCAGCAGCATCTCGAAGGTATCGCGAGCGCTGTGACCAATAGCCAAGATGATATTTGATGTTTTAATATCTCCTCGGTTAGTTATTGCCTTAGTTACAGACGAGTTTTTGATTTCAATATCAACAAGTTTCGTATTAAACCTGACCTCACCGCCAAGGCTGATAATCTCCTCGCGAATCGATTTTACAATTTTTCTGAGATTGTCAGTTCCTATATGTGGCTTCGCTTTATAGAGTATTTCCTTTGGCGCTCCGTTTTTGACAAAGGTCTGGAGAACAAAATCGCAATATTCATCGCTGATACGAGTGGTAAGCTTTCCGTCAGAAAAGGTACCTGCTCCTCCCTCTCCAAATTGAACGTTGCTTTCTGTATTGAGCACAGCGTTTTTCCAAAAAGATTCAACATCCTTTACTCTGGTTTCAACGTCGGCTCCGCGCTCAATTATGATAGGCCGATATCCATATTTTGCCAATATAAGACCTGCAAACATTCCCGCCGGTCCAAATCCAACCACAACAGGTCTATCTGCAAGTTTCTTGGTAGGATTTATCTCAAAAGAGGGTTTTTCTCTATATTTTACGTTTTCTTTGTTTATCTTTAATGCCTTTTCTTGCTCCGAGCACAAAAGTTCAAGAGCAACTGTATACACAAAACGAATGTCATTATTCTTTCGCGCATCTACCGATTTTTTTACAATATACGCACTATCAACGTCTTTGAAAGCTATCTGCGATATGCGAACAGCTTCTGCAACAGCATCACTATCCACAGCTGATATCGGCAAAGATATTGAAGAAACTACAAGCGGCATATAATTCTCCTTGAACGACACAAGCGACTGTTTTTCAGCCGCTTGTATTGTTATTTTTCTGTTACGTTGAGCACTACAGAATATTCACCGATAGCCCAAACATTATTGTTTACCGTTGAATATATAGACACCGGAACCTTATACTGTCCCTTGCTTACGTCTATCTGGCTCATATCTATTTTGGCGACGAGCTCGTCTTTGGTCATTTTTGATATTACGTCAGCGGGTCCGACGATTGTTACCTTTGATATCTTCTGTGTATTAACGCTGACATCATAATCTTCGGGAACGTTCTCAAGCTTTATATTAGAAACTGTAAAGGTATCGGTTTCATAATCGCTCAACACAAATCTTGCTATGAGAGTCGTGATGTTCTTCACGTTTACAAAACTAGAAGGAAGAACAATATCGAATTCATATTCGCGGGTTGAATCGAGTTCACTCAAATCAATATATCCCACATTTATGCTACTCCACTGATTGATCAGGGTTTCGGGGCCTGCAACTTCAATCACGTCGTTTGAAAGCATATAGTTAATGGATTCGGTATCAAATCCCTCTGGAACGTTGACATACGTAAATTCAACGGGAAGCGTTTTTCTCTTTAGAACAGGAATGGTTATATCAACGCTATCGACACTTAGAGTGAGATGCTGATTGTCAATTTCTTTTCCCTCAGAATCAATGAGAATTATATCCGAGGTTATTACCGTAGATGCACTAATTTCGCCACTTACATTGCCGCGAACAATACAACCTGCAACCTTTATTACATCATTTTCAGGGCCTGTGACGGTGATACTGGTCGGAGAAGTTATTACCTCCTCAAGCATATACCCGTCTGCAACTGTAAGGTCGTTGAGTTCCAAAGAAACAGGTAGAGTTTTGGTGGTTTTTCTATCAAACTTCAGAGTTATCGTCGACGGCGAACAGGTTTCTATCTCAAAGCTCTTTCCGACACTGGATTTTCTGACTTGAAGCTGAATATCAGAGTAGGTTCCGGGTTCTGAAATACCTGTTAAAATTGCAGAAACTTCAATATCTTCACTATCAAGACTACCGATAACAGTACGATCACCGGTAACGGTAACGTTAGCGAGCAAAACCTCATCAGATATAATCTCGAGTCCCAGACGCTCAGCAGAAGTGCCGGAGAGGTTAATCTGTATAGGAATATTCTTCACAACCGCCTCTGTATTGGGATTGACAACGACTACCACGAATATCCAGGTAAAGACCGCTATTATCAGAGATAACACTCTCACCGCATTATCGTTTTGTAAAAATTGTTTAATCTTCATATTTTACCTCGATGTACCGTGTTTCAGGTTACTTGGATTTTCTTTTCTTGAAAATGAGTATCTTGTCCTTCGAAGCCGAGTCATCAGTCTCGGTCTTCTCGACTATCATTTCTTTTTTGAGATATTTGAAAAGACTGTCTCTATCATAGTTTCTGGTAAGGACGCCGTTTTTCGCAACTGAAATCTTTCCGTTTTCTTCGGAGACTATTATTGTAATCGCATCGGAAATTTCGCTGACACCCAAAGCAGCTCTGTGTCTTGTGCCAAGTTGTTTGCTGATCTCGTTGTTCTGCGAAAGTGGGAGAAAACAACCCGCGGCATACATTCTCTGGTCACGTATTATCATAGCACCGTCATGGAGAGGAGTGTTGGGGAAAAAGATATTAGCTATTAACTCAACAGAAAGCTGTGAATCCAAAACTGTTCCCGTTTTTATAATGTCACCAAGCTTTGTTTCACGCTCAATCACCATAAGAGCACCAGTTTTTGTTGAGGAAAGTACAACAGCAGCGTTGGAGATTGCTTCAATGCAGTTTAATATCTTTTCTTCCTGTTCTTCATCGGTGTCAACGTGTGCTCCAAAAAGATTGAACTTTGTGGAGAACTTGCTTCTTCCGACCTGTTCAAGAGCGCGGCGAAGCTCAGGTTGGAAAACGACAACAACAGCCAAAAGTCCAAACTGAAATACGTTTACAAAAAGCCAATTGATGACCTGAAGTTGGAAGATAAACGAAACAAGGTATGCCACCAAAAGAATTACAATACCCTTTATGAGTTGGCCTGCACGTGTTTCTCTGACAAGCTGAATACCTTTATACACAAGGTATGCAACTATCAAAATGTCAAGAAGGTCAAAAATTGAGGAGGTTTTTATGACGCTTATCAGCGCACTCAAAAACGATCCCAAATAATCAAATATTACCTGCATTTTCATTCCCCTATACTTTGATACAATTCCTCACTGTTTATTTTAACACAAAATCAAGAATATGCAAACTCTTTTTATCAATTTTTTCCTCTAGAAAGACTAAAAATTGCATCACACAGTTTATTCGAGTCGTTTAAAGTGGTAAACATCGACGGACATAGCCTAACCGTGCCATTTTTTTCCGTACCTTTTGCAATATGAGCAAGCGGTGCACAGTGCAATCCACCTCGCAAAGCAAAACCTTTTTCACTAAGCAGAGAGGTCACATCTCCACTATCAATACCCTTAACGTTAAAGCTGAGCACCGGAACGTGATATCTTTCGTCTGGAAAGTGCGTGTATAGCTCTATTCTTGAACTAGCTTTCAAACGCCTGTAAACGTTCTTAATTATTCCGAATTCATGCGAAGAAATTGTATCTATCCCAATTCTTTTTACTGTATTTATCCCATACAGAATTCCTGCTATTCCAACAACGTTGAGCGTTCCGCTTTCAAACTTGTCGGGAATTGTCTCGGGCTGAGAGAGATCCGTAGAAGCGCTTCCTGTTCCACCTTCGATTATGGTTTTTAGCATCCTTGCTTTTTCTGCCACCAATATTCCTGTACCCATAGGTGCATACAATCCCTTGTGGGAGGCAACACACAAAAAATCTATCCCATCTCTTTTTATATCTATTGGTACAACGCCCGCTGTTTGCGCGGCATCAACCAAAAACAGCATTCCCTTGCTTTTGCACAAAGCACCTATTTCTCTTATCGGTAGTTTTATGCCAAAGACATTTGATGCGTGTGTGCAAACAACTAGCTTTGTATTGGGACGCATAGCATTTTTAAAGTTTAAAACTGTTTTTTCATTTTTACCTTCTTCGACATTTGCGATGCTATAACTTATAACACCATCTTTTTTCAACCTGTGAATAGGTCTTGCGACGGCGTTGTGTTCAAAATTTGATATTACAACGTGGTCTCCTTTTTTTAGTAGACCTTTCAGCACCATATTTATGCTCATCGTGCAATTCATGGTAAAAACGACATTTTCTATATCTCCCGCATTAAAAAAATCCGCCACAGCTTCACGCGCCAAAAAAACCATCTCAGCTGTTTCCATAGAAAATTTGTGTCCGCTTCTTCCGGGATTTGCACCGAATTTATACATCGCTTCCTCGCATCCTCTATACACCGCAGTGGGCTTTGGGAACGTGGTGGCAGCATTGTCAAAATATATCATTAACGCTCACCTTCTTTGTAAAAAAACCGATACCTTCCGATATCGGTTTTTGCGATCAAAAACTACTTTTCAACTATAGATTTGATTCTTATATTGTTTCTCTTTAGTATATCTACCGCTCTCTGCGGGTCGCTGTATATAACGATACTATATCCACATCCGCCTTGCGACTTTGTAGGAGCGGTTCTTTTAACTATAGCATTTATTCCATTCCTATTCAGAATTCTATACCCCTTCATTGCTGTGGTAACGGAGTCTGTTATCAGATAAAAAACATTCTGCATATAATAATCTCCAATCCAACAGATATAAACAGTATCATCTCCACCAATTTCATATATGCAGCTAATATATTATATGCTTTTGTTAATTTGACTGCCATATTAAAATAGGTCACCGAATTTAATCGGTGACCTATTTTAAGATCTGCACTATATTACTGCAAAGGTGATAGTCTGTTCAAATTTAACACTGCCCAAGCTATCCTTTCCTACAATTTTAAATTTGTAGGTACCCTTTGAGAAAAACTCAACGTTTATATATACCATATTACCAATTATAACAACGTCTTTTTCTTCGTTATAAATTTTGTAATCCTTCATACCGTCAACAAACTGTACCTGAGCACTTGCGAGTGCGCTCGTTCCTTCGCCCAAACAAATTTGAATAGGCATCTTTATACTTGTACCGGTTAATGTCACAAATGATGCACTACTGCTTGGCGAGATTACGGAAGGAACTGAGGTATCGACACTGGAAGTGCTTTCACTGCTTGTAGGTGTCGAAGATGTTTCGCTGCTTGTCTCGCCCGAAGGATTTGAGCTTGTCGATGGGAACAACTGAGAACCGCTACTTGTAGACGAAGTTGAAGAGGTTGACGAGCTATTGTCATCGGAAGCAGAGGGCCCCGTTCCAACAGACTCCGTGCCCGTAGCAAAGGACGAAGCGCCACCCGTTGCTCTTGCAAAAGCAATAATACCTTCAGTAATAGCCTTTGCTATCGCCTGTTGTGTAGACGACTGCATAAGCTTGTAGTGTTCTTCGGAGTTACTAATAAATCCGCACTCTACCAAAGTTGCCGGGAACTGTGTATCGCGAGTTACGTAGAAGTAACCGAACTTTGCTCCTCTGTTGTTTGTAGGAACTGCAGAATAGATTCTAGACGCGATATTTTCTGCAAGCTTCTTGGAATACTGGTTGAAATAAAACGCCTCCGAGCCCGTAGCCTTTGAACTCAATGCAGAATTCTGATGTATACTTATCATCATATGCGCATTGAAGCTCTTTGCTTGCTGTACTCTTGATTCGAGCGATGGATCGGTGCTTATACTGTCTATAAAGTATACAGTAGCTCCAATGGACTCGAGTTCCTGCTTGAGATATGTGGTTATGAGCTGGTTTATGGTAGACTCGGGATATGAAGGATGTACTCCGACAGCTCCGGGGTTCCTTCCGCCGCCGTGGCCTGAATCAAGTGCAATTCTTGTTCCGAACAATGAATATCCGTATGCGTTGGAGGAAGACTGCACCAGTGCAGGATTATTAAATTCAAGCACTAGGTCATCAGCCGAGTTGTAGTATGACTTGAAGCCCATAAAGCAGCCATTAGACGACAACATAAGTGTTAGAGTTGAACCGGACCAGTTTGCCGCTGAGAACAAGGGGTTTTTGGTCAATTTCAGTGAAGCGGGAACGGTAGTTGTATATGCAAACTTGAAGGTTATCTTTGAGCCATCATAGCTTGCCTTGAACGGAACCTTGCCCTTTGTATCGAGGATTACCTTTGTGGTGTTATTATCAGCAGTTACGGTAAGTCCTGTGATCTGATTATCAGGTATTTTAGTCTCGGTAATAAAGGTAATATCCTTTGAATAAACTCTGACACCCGATTCAAGCTTGTAGTACTTGAAGGTGACACCTTCCTCAACATATGTGATTTCCTGACCGAGAACTCTGTCGATAGTTCCCTTGGGCAGCGGGAAGTAGTTGGGGTCAGAATAATCGTTGATAACACCTGTCGGGAAGGTCTCAGCCGCCTCTGCTGTTACAATTACAAGACGACCGGATCCAAGTTCAACCTTCTTGTTTACCGTTACTGTCGCACCCTTTGCCGAGTCGGACAAAGTATCCCACGAAGCTGAGAAGGTTATCTGTCCCAATGACTGCATTACGTTTGTAGCTGCAGGAACAGTAAAGGTACCTGTATATAGCTTGTAGTCAGAGTTGAGGTCGGTATTGTCCGTTGCGGTGTCATCGACCTGCAAAGTAATCGTTGTAGAGCCAAGCTTTGCTTTAACAGTGCTTCCGTTATACGCCAAAACACTAACGGTAATCTTATCTTGACCGTCAACCGCAATAGAACCAATCGGGCTGACATCCTTGATAATATCAATATCTCTCGTTATTGTATACTCAACGGTCTTTCCCTTGTGTTCAAACTTGAAGGTGTTAGTTCCGGGGTTGAGCTCAAGTTCAAGGGCGAACATTCCCGTAGAGTCGGTCTGTACGACGTTTGAGTTGAGCAAAAGCTCAAACAGCGGAGCTGAAGCACCCGAGAACTGTATGAGGGGCTCTGTTGTGGTAAAGGTTTTATTTGAAGGACGAGTGATGACAAGTTCTTTGAGAATTAGGTCATCTGTTTCCTCGTTATCAAAATATTTTGACAAGGCAGTAGTGCTTCCCTTTGGATCTCTAACAAGATCGTTGAAAGAGTTGAAACAACTACCTGCATATGTATCAAATTTTCTCGCTGCAACAAGCTGTTTTGTGAGCTGATCAGGGCTCGACCATCCTGTAGATGTAGAACAAGCCTTGCTGGAAGCGTGCATAACGTACAAGTCAACGTTGTTGGCTTCTGCAACGCCATCCCACCAAGTTACTATAGGCTGAAAAGGTATCGTGACAGCGGTCATAGAGCCAAGTGCCTCAATCATTACTGCATCAAATACACCGCTTTCAACGAGCTTTTTAGTGTCTGCATATCCGTGGGTATATGACTCAAACGGAGCCGTTGTGGCAGATCCCTGAGGATCGGTTGCTTGATTTTTCCATATACCGTCCGCATACAAAACAACAAGAATATCGTTGTTAGTATTTCGTATTGCTTTTGCCGCAGTTTCGATATTCTTTTCAACTGCATAGTGCTTGAAGTTTTCAAAGCCAATGTGATTGCCATAGAGCACATAGTCAAAATATGCAATATCATATTCTTCGTAGTAATAGTTGTTAATTACAATAGCATCAACCGCATAGGTTTGTGCCAAAAACTCAAACTGTCTTTTTGTCTCAGCAAGAGCTTGCGGAGAGGTTGAAAAAGAGTTGACGAGCTTTCCGTTTTCATCAACAGTAAGCGACGGGCTGATAACGGCATAAAGATACATATCGTACTCTCTCGCCTTTTTAACAGCATAGTCAAGCATATCAAATTCTTCCATATACATAGGAAGATTTGCATCGTTATAAACAACAGCTTCGCCATCGAGCAGAGTGTCAAACAGGATGGTGTTCAGAGACATTTCCTTAGCAGACTGAAAAGCGGAGTCGATGTCCGCTCTTATTCTTGTTTCGGTATCGGTAGATTTTTTCGCAAAGTCCACACCTGCTTCAAGGAAAACTGCACGCAATTCTTCGGGTGTATTAAATTCTATTGCAGTTGTATCGGTTTTAGAGGTAGGAAGTATGTAATCGCCTGACGGTGCAGAAGAACTATCGTCAGACGAAGTAGCATCAGACATATCTTCTGTTGAGGTTGTGTTTTCGGACGAAGTCACACCGCTGGTCGTATCAACCGGCGGTACAATATTATCCTTAAACATTCCCAGCACAACAGATAAAGCTATTATCAGTGCAAACAGTATACTGAATATCACCGCTGATGCTTTGTTTCCTTTTAACATCCTTTTTACCTCGTGTTCAATTATTTCAAAATACTTCCCAGATTGTTCTTTTCTTTTTCTGCGTGTTTTGCGACTGAGCTTTCGGGAGCAAACAACGAGCTGTATGAATATAGCATAAACCCGTCACATTTTCCCGTGCTTCTAAGATATTCCACCTGACGCTTGAGAATATCGTTAGACTGTGTCCACTCATTTTTACCTGTGCCTGCCCATTGGTCACTTGCTCCAACCTTGTATGCAGCAAGGCCTATGTAGATTTTGACAGATGAATTTTTCACGTAGGAGCTCCACTGGTCAACTGTGGATTTATAGGGTAAGCTACCGTGATTGAATCCAAAATAAATCTGTGGGCAGATATAATCAACGCACTCTTCCTCAACAACGCTTTCGATATCAAGGAAAAGCGAATTGTAGTTTGTATTATTGTTTCCGTTGGGGCTTATTCCAAAGGTAACACTAGGATCTATAGCCTTTATAGATTTATAAACCTTTTTGAGAAGCGTTGTTACGTTATTTCTTCTGTAGTTTTCTAAAGACAGGGTTCCGCCCGAAGCTTTATAGTCTGCGTAATAGCTGCTATCAAAACTTTTATCGGTAGTAGGATAAAAGTAATCGTCAAAATGTATTCCGTCAACATTATAGTTTTCTACAATTTCCTCTACACCGTCTATGATAAGTTGCATTACGTCTTGGTCTGCGGGATTGTAAAAATAGTTTCCGTTGACCTTCTGCACCTTATCGGTATCGAGCCACTTATATGCAGGGCTATCCTTAGATATCGCCACGCCCGAGCTCGAGACTCTATACGGATTTATCCAAGCTTCGATTTTTAAACCGTACCTATGCGCAAGCTCGACCATAATCTCAAGTGGGTCAAATCCCGGGTCTTGTCCCTGTGTTCCCGTTATAGTGCTCGACCAAGGGAACAGCTTTGACTCGTAATACGCATCGGAAAAAGGCCGAACGTGTACTATCAAGGTGTTTAGTCCATACTCTATCGAGTTCTTACAAACCTTTTCAAAATTAGTTCTGAACTGCGCTTCGGTCTTATTCTTGAGGATGTTTGCCATATCAATATAAGAAACCCACATAGCGCGCATTTCAGTATTTACAGGGTTTACAACAGGAATATCCGAGGAAGTATTATCGGAGCTTGTCTGTGAGGACTCCTCAGAAGAAACAGTCTCAGAAGATGTTTCTTTAGACGAGGTTTCCTCCGAAGAAGATTGATTTGAGGATATGTCTTCTGAAGAACTATCTTTTGAAGAGGTTTCAGTTGATACTTCTTCCTTGCTGTTTTCAGAAGACTGCTGTGAAGAGCTTGTGCTTGTAGATTCGTCTTTTGAGCTTTCCAGCGAAGAATTTTCTTCGGTTGAGTCATCAGACAGAGTAAAATCAACGCTGACATCAAAAGGCGGATATTCATTTATCTGAGAGGACTCTGTCGGATTTTGAGAAGCACTGGATGTATCGTCACCAACTCGATCGTTTCTAAATAACAGCGAAATCGAAAGAACCAACACTGCTGAAACAATCAACAAAGCTATCATAGCTATTACTTTTTTCAAATTGCACCTCCGGACCACCGGCATTGTTCGACCTAATTCAACACATTATATTATATAATGCGGTGGTAAATAATTCAATAGATTTAACAATTTTATACGAAAAAAGTATGTCCAAATTTTAACATTTAGAACTTATGTTCTAAAAGTCACAACCTCCGGCTAAGCCGGAGGCTTGAGTAAGCCCTAGAAGGGCTTTTTACAGACCACACCCCTAAAGGGGCTCCGAAAGGTTCTGCCAACCGCATTACTTCTTCGGGCAACCCCTAAAGGGGTGTTTCGTTTGCCTATTTTGTCTTGCTACCCGTAAACGAACGGGTCTATATATTCTTTAATGCTCATTTGGTCAGCCATTTCATCTTCCTGCAGTTGATTCCTTATGTATTCCGCTATTTGTTTTTTGTTGCGTCCTACGGTATCTACATAATATCCTCTTGCCCAAAAATGACGATTTCCATATTTGTATTTCAAATTTGCGTGCCTGTCGAAAATCATCAGACTGCTCTTTCCTTTGAGAAATCCCATTATCTGTGCTACGCTATACTTCGGTGGTATTTCTACAAGCATATGTATATGGTCGGGACACGCCTCTGCTTCTATTATGGTTACTCCCTTTTGTTCACATAATTTTCTCAAGATTTTTCCGATGTCTGTTTTTATTTCCTTATATATCGCTTGTCTGCGATATTTGGGTGCAAATACAATATGGTATTGACATCTCCACTTCGTATGTTCTAAACTATTTATGTCCTTTTCTTTCATGGTTAGGACCTCCTTGATATATTTTTGTTGGGTTGGCGAACCTCAACTTCAAATATATCAAGGAGTTTTTATTATGTCCATAGCTAAAGCTCTCTTTCCCACTGGCAGAGCCAGTGGTTGCTCAACTAAA
>JAZSNN010000034.1:0-38066 GCA_045536425.1 Oscillospiraceae bacterium | reverse complement strand
CACTTATTCATTGTAAATATACCTCCTATTGGTTATTGGTTGGTGTTTCACCAACATTACCTTTGCAGACGCTTTCTTTCCCTATCCCGGTTTTCACCAGGCTCCCAGGGAGAAAGCGAACCTCTAATTCGCAATGATTAGAGTTTAACTTCGATTTCTACGCCTGCAGGGAGCTCAAGACTTTTCAGAGCTTCAACAGTTTTAGCAGTTGGTCTCAGAACGTCAATGAGTCTTTTGTGGGTTCTCAGTTCGAACTGTTCGCGGCTGTCTTTGTATTTATGAACAGCGCGAAGGATGGTTACGATTTCTTTATCGGTTGGGAGTGGAATTGGGCCAGAAACTCTAGCACCTGTTCTTTTTGCTACCTCTACGATTTTTTCTGCAGAAGCATCTACCAGCTGATGATCGAAACCTCTCAGTCTGATTCTGATTTTTTCGTTGACTGCCACATCATCGCCTCCTTAGACATTTTCTTTTATGGGACGACGTCTTAACCACTGAACACGCATCCGTGTGTTTCACGGTTTCAGCAATAAAAAATCCGGACAAACCGCCATAGCGCAGTTCACCCGGGACCTTAGACGATCTTCTCAAAGAAGCTCGCCACAACTTTAACGCCGCACAGTTGTCCCTTGCGAAACATCTGTGTTTCAAGTCGTTAGTCAGTGTTGTAAGCCGCCCGGTTTAAAATCGGACATACTCGGCGGAAATTACCTACCTCACAGGGTAGCAACCTCCCGCTTCAACGCATATCAGTGCAGTCACCTTGTCTATATTATCACAAATAGCCCCCCAAAGCAAGTATTTTTTTCTTTGACGATGTAGAAGTTTCTACGAATTTTCAGGGTAGTTTTTGTGCAAAATGACGAAAATTCTATATTTAGTGCTTGAAAAGGGTGGCGACAACAAATTACAGAGCCCTATTTTTGGGAGATTTTTGGATTTTTATAGCAAAAAGGACCGAAGCAAACTTCGGTCCTTTTGAATTATAGATTTTTGAGTCCTTCTTCGATGAGCTTCATCTTTTCCTTAATCTTTTCGAGCTTTGCCTTTTCACCGTCGACCACTGCCTGAGGTGCTTTTGCAAGGAAGCCTTGATTGTTAAGCTTTCCGGAAATCATCGCAAAGTCTTTTTCACAAGCTGCCTTCTCCTTTTCAAGTCTTGCGCGTTCCTTTTCCTTGTCGACGAGCTCGTCCATCGGGATGAGTGTCTTGGAGCCGTTTGCAATAACCTGAACCGCGCCGTCCATATCAAAGCGGTCGCCGACATGAACCTTTGCGGCAGATGCAAGTCTTTCGAGGAACTTTTTACCGTTCTCAAAGATTTCCTTGTGAGCCGTTTCAATAAAGAGGTCTGCCTTCTTTGAAGGTGGTACGTTCATCTGCGAACGGGTGTTACGGATAGCCTTGATGGCATCCATAAGAATCTCAAACTCTGCTTCTTCTTTTTTGAAGTTGAGCGCTTCATCATACTGCGGCCACTGGGAAACCATAATGCTCTCGCCCTCGTGGGGAAGCGCCTGCCAGATTTCCTCTGTGATGAAGGGCATAAAGGGATGGAGAAGCTTTAGAGTACCGCTCATTACATAAACGAGAACTCTCTGTGCATTCTCAGCGGTCTCTCCGCCCTCCTGCATACGAGGTTTGGTAATCTCGATAAACCAGTCGCACATTATATCCCAGATAAAGTCATAGAGCTTCTGTACAGCGATACCGAGCTCATAGCGGTCGATATTCTCTGTAACCTCTTTGACGAGGGAGTTGTATTTGCTGATAAACCACTTGTCCTCTGTGGTGAGGGTTGCGGGAAGCTCTGCTGTTACGGAATCCGAGAGATTCATAAGGATAAATCTACTTGCATTCCAAAGCTTGTTTGCAAAGTTTCTGCTTGCGGTAATCTTCTTCTCGGAGAAACGCATATCATTTCCGGGAGAGTTACCTGTCGCAAGTGTGAGCCGGAGCGCGTCCGCACCATAAACCGCAATCATTTCAAGCGGGTCGATACCGTTGCCGAGGGATTTACTCATCTTTCTTCCCTGCTCATCGCGGACAAGTCCGTGGATAAGAACGGTGTCAAACGGAACGTCGCCCATATGCTCGATTCCCGAGAACATCATTCTCGCTACCCAGAAGAAGATTATATCGTAACCTGTAACGAGGGTGTTGGTAGGATAGAAGTATTTGAGTTCCTCTGTCTTTTCGGGCCATCCCAATGTGGAGAAAGGCCAGAGTGCAGAAGAGAACCAAGTATCAAGTGTGTCCTCATCCTGTGTGAGATGTGTGCATCCGCACTTGGGGCATACTGTGGGTACTTCCTTAGAAACTACGGTTTCGCCACACTTGTCACAGTAGTACGCGGGAATACGGTGTCCCCACCAAAGCTGACGGGAGATACACCAATCGCGGATGTTTTCCATCCAATGGAAATATATCTTGTCAAAGCGTTCGGGGATGAACTTTGTCTTTCCGTTTTGTACAGCCTCGATGGCGGGCTTTGCAAGGGGCTCCATCTTAACGAACCACTGCTTTGAAACTCTGGGCTCAACGGTGGTGGAGCAACGGTAGCACTCGCCGACATTGTGAACGTGGGGTTCAACCTTAACGAGAAGTCCGAGCTCTTCAAGCTTCTTGACGATGAGCTTTCTCGCTTCGTAACGGTCAAGTCCTTTATACTCACCCGCATTATCATTCATAGTAGCGTCTTCGTTCATAACGTTGATAATAGGGAGGTTGTGTCTGAATCCAACTTCAAAGTCGTTGGGGTCGTGTGCAGGAGTAATCTTAACAACACCTGTACCGAAGTCCATCTCAACGTAGTCGTCTGCTACTATCGGGATTTCTTTATTAACTATAGGAAGTGTGAGTGTCTTTCCTACAAGATTTTTATATCTTTCGTCATTGGGGTTTACTGCAACTGCAGTATCGCCGAGCATTGTTTCGGGTCTTGTGGTCGCAAGCTCAAGATATCCGCTGCCATCGGTGAGAGGATATTTGATATGCCAGAAGAAGCCGTCCTGCTCGGAGTATTCAACCTCGGCATCAGAGATAGAGGTCTTACAAACGGGGCACCAGTTGATTATACGCTCACCGCGATAGATGAGTCCCTTTTCATAGAGGTTTACAAAAACCTCGTTGACAGCCTTGGAACAACCCTCGTCAAGTGTGAAGCGTTCTCTCTCCCAGTCACAAGACGAGCCCATCTTTTTGAGCTGTTCGATGATTCTTCCGCCGTACTTTGCTTTCCAATCCCACGCTCTTTCAAGAAATGCCTCTCTGCCGATTTCCTCTTTGGAGATGCCTTCCTTGCGCATTGCTTCAACTATCTTTGCCTCGGTAGCGATTGACGCGTGGTCTGTACCGGGGAGCCAAAGGGTAGAAAATCCCTGCATCCTCTTATATCTGATGAGGATGTCCTGCAAGGTATTATCGAGAGCGTGTCCCATATGAAGCTGACCCGTGATGTTCGGGGGCGGGATCACTATTGTATAGGGCTTTTTTGTTTCATCGACTTCGGCGTGGAAGTATCTTTTGTCCACCCAAAAATCGTATATTCTGTCCTCTACCTGCTGAGGATCATAAAGCTTGTCGAGTTCTCTTGCCATAACTGTCCCTCCAAAAAACATTGGTAACTAAATTAGTATAGCACACCGACAAATTTTTTGCAACTGTTCAAACAAGTTTATCTCGTTTAAAAAGGGTTATTATCACAAGATATATACAGCAAACCAGAAGAGAAAACTGTCCGGACCTTGTTACAGCATAAAAAGCGAGGGCTGAAAGCGGTACTAAAAGAATGAAGCTCGCTATGTCGGAGGTAATATTGCCCGTTCTTTCTCCAAAAAAGTGTGTGAGTATTACCCTCATAATTCTACCGCCGTCGAGGTTTGCTATCGGGAGGATATTAAATAGAAGTATACCTATATTTATGTAGGATATTTCGCTTCCTATAAAAAACAGAGCGATAATCAGATTTACAGCACATCCCGAAATCAAAACAAAAAGCTCCTGCCAAAACGAAAGTGCACTGTGGTTTGAAAGCCTCATCGAGATGCCGAAAGGATGAAAGGACAAGCTTTCGATTTTTTCCTTGCAAAATGCCATAGCGGTTATATGCCCCAGCTCGTGCAAAAGAGAAAACAAAACCGACAGAAAAACGCACCCGCTTTTGTCCGCCAAAGACAAAAGCGAGAGCATTGCAACAAACAGAAAGTTTATTCTGATATTGATTTTTAATACGGAGAATTCTACCACTTTATTATCCACTCGGGGTCGCAGTATTTGCCGTTTGAAATCAGTTCAAAATGCAGGTGCGCACCCGTTGACCAACCCGTATTTCCGACTAGTGCCACCACCTCGCCTTGTTTTAGTTTGAAGCCCGTATCAACCAGTATCTCGCTGCAATGACAGTAGCGGGTGTATAGGTCATTGCCGTGGTCGACGAGAAGGTATCTGCCATAGATATCGCTCTCACCAACCTCGACCACTTCACCGCTGAAAGCAAGTCGTATCGGTGTGCCCTCAGGCGCAGCGACGTCGACACCCTTGTGAAACTCATTCTTAAAGGTTATGGGGTTTTCCCTTTCTCCAAACGGCGAAGTAACAACACCTTCGGGCAAAGGGTTTGCGGGAAATTCGGGAACGTCGTCTATCGCTTGTGCCACGTTATCGAGGGCACCGTTTGCCGCATACACCTGCATCGACAGGTCTATCTTTATTATTGTAACCACCGCAAGTATTAGCACAAGGACAAGTCCCAAGGTTTTTATAAGGGATAGATTTTTTCTGCTTTTGATTTTCATTTTCCTCACCTCTTTATACTAATATTATTGACTCTATATAAGTTTAATACCAAAGTTGAGCAAAAAAATTCAGAGCCACCGAAAACTCGGTAGCTCTGATTCAAAGACAATGTTTAATTATTTTACAGCGTCCTTGAGAGCAGCGCCTGCTTTGAAAGCGGGAACCTTTGCAGCTGCGATTGTGATTTCTGTCTTTGTTCTGGGGTTGATGCCCTTTCTTGCTGCACGGGTCTTAACGTCAAATGTACCAAAGCCGAGGAGTGCAACCTTCTCGCCCTTTGCGAGAGACTCTGTAACTGCCTCTACAAAAGCTGCTACAGCCTTGTCGCTGTCCTTCTTAGAAAGGCCTGTTTTTGCTGCTACTGCATTGATAAGATCTGTCTTTGTCATCTTGAACTTCCTCCAAAATTTTATTATTACGGTTTTCACCGTATGTTACTTTTTAACTTGCTTCCACACTTCGTCAAGCTCCGACATCGAATACTCTGACATCGGTCTGTCGAGTTTCTCCTCAACCTTTGCAAAGCGGTCAACAAACTTGTCGCAAGAATCTGAAAGCGCTTGTTCTGCCTCAATATCCAAAAATCTCGAAACGTTTACTGCCGAGAAAAGCACGTCGCCCATCTCGTCTTTAATCTGCTCGGCATTGCCAAGCGCGATTGCGTTTTCAAGCTCTTCAATCTCACCCTTGAGATTTTCGAGTGTCATCGAAAGACTTTCAAAATCCATTCCTGCTTTTTTTGCGCGTCCTTGCACCTTCTGACTTCTCATAAGTGCAGGGAGAGTTTTTGCAACGGACAAAAGCTTTTCGGAATCGGTTTTCTGTCCCTTTGAGCTTGCCTTTGCGGCATCCCAGCTCTTTAGAGCATCTTCGGCATTATCTGCCTTCACGTCACCGAAAACGTGTGGGTGTCTGATAACGAGTTTTTGACAGATGTCGTTTGCGACATCGTCAAAATCAAAGCGTCCTGCTTCTTCTTCCATAGCGCTGTGAAAAACCACCTGCAACAAAACGTCGCCAAGTTCTTCACGAAGGAGCACGCTGTCCTCGTTGTCGATAGCCTCTATCGTTTCATAGACCTCTTCAAGAAAATTATTCCTTATGGAATGGTGGTCCTGTGCTCTGTCCCAAGCACATCCGTTCTCTCCGCGAAGCATACGCATTATCACAACGAGATCGTCCACACTGTAGCGTTCTTTAAACTGAAATTCCACGGCTTTTCTCCTAAAAACTCACTAACTATATTTTAACTCAAAAGATTACGTTTGGCAAGTATTTTTACCAATTTTTCTCCCTTTGGAAGCATTAAAATGTCATCTTTTGCTAAGGTTTTTAAGAAAATCAGCGAAATCAAGTAAAATACCGCGGCAATTGCGATAGAAACGATGGTAGAAAGGCTGTTGGGAAGCGCTTTCGAGAGAAGGAAATATGCTCCAAAAGCGGTTATTCCGCAGATAATTCCCGACACTAGCGGTTTTAAAAATACCGTCTTGAAATCGAGTTTTATACCCGTGTGCTTTATAAGTGCTATTACACTCGAAACAGCTATAAAGATATAGCAGACGAGTGTTCCCCAGGATGCCGCTTTTATATTGAACTGCGGCATTGCTACAAAGATGTAGTTTACTACAAGCTTGAGTGCTCCGCCTACAAGCATCAGCTTTACGGGCAGATCGGCTCTGCCGATACCTTGAAGCATACTGTTTATAGGTGTCATAAATGAAACGAACACAACCGCAATTCCCAAAATCTGCAGAACGGGAACGGCGATTACCGCCTCGGTCGCCTTGTTATAGTACATAAGTCTTATTATCGGTTCTGCAAGTACGCTCATACCGATGCCTGCGGGAATTGCGATAAGGCAGGTGATTTTGAGTGCAGCGGAAACGTTTTTGGTCATCTCCTGCTCATCTCTAAGCGCCCATGCAGAAGAAATCGCGGGTAGAGCGCTGACACCGAAGGTTGTGGTTATCGCAGGGACCAGATTGAAAAGTGTCTGTGCAAGTCCGTATGCTCCGTACAAGAAATTTGGGATATCCTCTTTTGCTGTCGGAAGTACGTCGCCGTACTGTGCGGCTATAGAAGCCATATCAGTTTCGAGCGCCACCTTCAGTCTATTCATTACCGAAAATCCGTCGATTAGCGAGGTCAGGCTGACAGCAACCGCGCCAAGACAGACGGGAATTGCTATCTTTACCAGAGATTTGAGTATTCTTTTGGTTTCCTCGGGTGCAGGAGAGCCTTCTAGCTCTTCTTTTGTAATTCCGTCGCCCTTTGTCCTGTGTCTGAAGACAAGATACACGGCACCGCCGATAGTACTGATGCTGACACCGAGTACCGCACCCGCTGCCGCAAAGGCTAGAATGAGGGTGTTTGCTTCCTCGGCACCGCCAACCGCAATACCAAAAACGCTACCCGTT
The DNA here is from genome assembly GCA_045536425.1 of Oscillospiraceae bacterium. Lineage (GTDB taxonomy): Bacteria > Bacillota > Clostridia > Oscillospirales > Ruminococcaceae > UBA11540. The sequence goes on along the minus strand of JAZSNN010000034.1, from coordinate 30,846 downwards.
GTTTCATAGCTTTTCTGTGCGAGGGTCATCGCAAGGACTGTGAGTCCCAAGCCTGCAACAGTCTTTATCACCGCTTCGACTATCTGAGAAATCGCGGTGGGGTACATATTTTTAAGTCCTTCGTAGTATCCGCGGTAGATACTCATCACACACGCGAAGAATATCGTGGGAGCGAGTGCAATTACTGCACCGAAGGCGTTGGGATTGTTGACCGCGTTTGAATACAGCCTTGCACCAAAAAGCATAATACAAGAGCCCGTGAGTCCTGTCGCTATGAACAAGACTCTAGATATACTAAGTATCTTTCGAGTATTTTTATGTCTGCCCAGAGCTTCGTTTTCTGCAACGAGCTTTGCAACCGCAATGGGAAGTCCCGCTATTGCGAGGGAATACACGACGTTGAACAGATTATACGCCGTATTGAAGTATCCCATTCCCGTGTTGCCGACCATATTACCGAGCGGTAACTTGAAAATCGCGCCGACGAGCTTTACGATTATCGTTGCCGCCGTGAGTATTACCGCACCGTGCAGAAAGCTTTGTTTTGTCTTCTTTTCCAAGTGTTGCACCGCTTTCGTTTATTCGTTTATGTTTTCGATTTCACCCTTGATTTGAGCGATTTCTGCTCTTATTCTGCGGATTTCCTCCTCGGCATCCTCTTTGCTGTCATAGGATTCCTTGGGAGCGTTGTTCATAATGTCGCTGATTCTGTCGAGCTCGTCGACTATCGCGGAGATTACGTCTATTCTGCCCTGAATGTATATCTCATATTTATCCTCGCCCGTAGCCTGAAGCCAAACCGCTTTTCCAAGCTTTTTATACTCCTTGCCGAGCTGATTTTTGAGGCTGATTACCCTCATTTTGAGCTTTGAAAACTCGTAGAGCTCTCCTGTTTTCTGTCCCGCTACCGAAGCGGCATTCTTTACTTTTGATATAAGGGTGTTGAAATCAAACATCTTTTTCGTCCTTTCCTATAAACTCCCGTATCATTGCCCCGCTTGGTACAATTGAGGGTGAAACGAAAGAAAATCTATCAAACTTTTTCTTTATATCCAGTACTGCTATAAGCTCTTTTTCAAATCCCTCGCGGTTTTCTGCGGTCGCAAGGTAGGCGCTGTAAAGTCCGTATTCATAAAAATGTGTGGTATCGACCACGCTGTCTGCCGTGTTTGCAAACGGGGTGATATTTTCCCGCTCACCGTCCAGCACGTTGTCCCAGATTGCCACCGTCTGCTGATAGGCGTAATGTCTGAACTTCCTGTCGCGAATCATCCTTCGGGTGAGGCGAAGGTCCTTTCCACAGACTATCTCCTCTTGACCGTCAAAGACGGTGCATTTCGGAGAAACGTACATTTTATGAGCATCCGAGCCGTGATTTTCGGGCAAGAGAATGGGGTTTAGCGCGTGGATTCCCTCGAAAATTACGATATCGTTTTCTCCGACCGTGAGCTCATAGGCATTATCAATTCGCTCGGAAATTCCAAAATCAAACTTCGGCATCCTTGCAAATCCTTTGTCAAGCATATCGGAGATGGTTTTTCTGATGAGCTCTAAATCCAGCGCGTATACGCTTTCAAAGTTATCTCTTCCGTCGGGAAGCTTTGGGTATCTGCCTTTACCAAGGAAAAAGTCGTCAAGACTTACGACGTGGGCGGTTTTTCCCAAATCAGAAAGACACACCTTGAGTTTGTTTGCCGTAGTGGTTTTGCCCGAGCCCGACGGTCCCGACAAGAGCACAATGTGTTGTCCCCCATTTTTTATGCGCTGTGCCGTTTTTTTGACCTGCTCATCGTAGTACTGTTCGGTGAGCCTTATCAGCTTCGCCGGATCTTGTTTTATCATCCTGTTTATCTCGGAAAGCTGTACGCTATACCGAGCGCGCGGGTCATCCTTTGCGGTAAAAATCATAAATAAGCCCTTTTCTTTCGATGATTTCGTTGTATCGTTCTATATATTCATATGGGAATTTAAAGTTGAATATCCTCTCGAGCTTATCCGTTTCGTGATTTTTGAGTTTTGTAACGGCACCTGCTCCTACAGCAAGTATTGTGTGAGTTTCGTCCATTATATATACATTATAGAGTCCCTCAAAGCCTGCCTTGGAGTAGCCGACGTTTTCAAGGCTTTCGAGCATATTTTTCTGTCTATAGAGATAGTAGGGCTCATATCCGTTTTCGATAAGTCTATCGTAGGCGAAGTCCACCATCTTCGATGCCGCACCCTCACAAGCTGCGTGAATCTTTGCGCCCTCGTCCCTCAAGTCCGCCGCCCTCTTTACCGAAAGGGTGTGCAGAGTGATGTTCTCGGGAGAAAGGGAAAGTATCTTTTCGAGCGTTTTTTCAAAGCTCTCGGGGGTATCGGTCGGAAGTCCTGCAATAAGGTCCATATTGATATTATCAATACCCTCTTGTCTTGCCAGATCAAAGCTGTCAAGGCACTCTTTGGCGGTGTGCTTTCTGCCGATTTCGCAGAGCACGTCGTCGTTTAGAGTTTGGGGATTTATGCTTATTCTTGTAGCAGTAGAATTTTTGATAACCCTAAGTTTATCCGCGTCGATGGTGTCGGGTCTACCCGCTTCTACTGTAAATTCGCGGATATTTTTGGTGTCGTAGTTTGTTTCGATACAGTCGATTAGGGTTTTTAGCTGTTCGGCATCGAGTGTGGTGGGTGTTCCGCCACCGATGTATACAGTTTCGAGCTTTAGCCCTATATCCTTTGCAATCCTTGCGGTATATTCGAGTTCCTTACACAGAAGCTCGAGATACTGCGGGATGAGCTTCTTTGCTTTGTTAATCGCGTGGGAAACAAAGGAGCAGTAGCTACATCTCGTAGGGCAAAAGGGTATCGAAATATAAAGACTATAGGAATCGGTTTTTGAAAGCTGTAAAATTGCCTGTTCGTTTTTCTCTGTTCTGAGAAGAAGGTCGGTTTTCTGCTCGCTGACAAGGTATTTTTCTGTGAGCACCTTTCGTATCTCGTCATCGGAAAGACCTTGCTCGTGCCACTCGCGGACAAGCTTTACGGGGCGGATACCTGTGAGTATTCCCCACTTTGAACGAAAACCCGTTATCTCCTCAAGCATCTCGTATAGCGTGACCGCCAAGGCTCTTTCGAGTTCTTTGCTTGTAATAGGCTTTGTTGCAAAGGCTTTTCTTTCCCTTGAAACACCGTCGATATTATATGCGACGGTCATCTCAAAGCCGTCCTGATTTTCGCCGATACCTGTATAGATTCCCTCGTCAAAGGGTTCGTTAAAAACCGTTTCGAGTTTTATTAACGGGAAGAAAATTTTACAGAGGTTTTCGGTTTCATATTGAAAGCTATGGTTGTCGATTACAAGCTTCATTTTCTATTCCTCAGATAATGATTTGTCTGTTTTTCGTAGTCTAGTGTGGTTTTTCGGTCGTGACCTGGGAAAACCTCAAAATCGCCTTCCAGCTTGGCGAGTTTTTGCAGAGAACGGATGAGCTTGACGGGGTTTCCGCCATAGAGGTCACAGCGTCCCACTGTGTCACAAAAAAGCGTGTCGCCCGTAAAAAGCTTGTCCTCTATTTTGTAGGTAACACTTCCCTTTGTGTGTCCGGGGGTTGCAATAACCTCGAAAACGAGTTCGCCAATCTCTACAACATCTCCGTCATTCACAAGTCGGTCTGCGGTTATTGGGTCGGGGGATGCATTCACGAGGTATGCCACGTTTTTTGTGTTATCGCTGAGCATCTCTTCGTCTTCGGATGATATAACAACCTGCGCATTGTAGCGTTGTTTGAGTTTATTTACCGCACCCGTGTGGTCGAAATGTCCGTGGGTTAGAAGTATCGCGCACACTTCGTGTCCGTCAAGCTCGGATACAATCCTTTCAAACTCATCGGCGGGGTCTATTACCACCGTATTACCCTTTGAGTCTGTTATGATATAGCAATTTGTGCCGAGTTCACCGACAGAGAGCGTTTTTACCTTCATTTTATACATCCTATCTGCTTCCGATTCTCTTTACCGAAATCACTCCGTCGATTTTCGAGAGGGAGTTGATGACGTGATTGAGCTGTGCCAGATCGCTTATTCCTATGGTGGTTTGGATGACCGCTTCCTTTTCCTTTGTCGCCTCGTGTGCGTTTAAAGAGTGTATCGGCACGCGCATATTTGCGATGGTGATACTGATCTCTGCGAGCATTCCCTGACGGTCGTGGGAGATGATTTCGAGGGTGGATTTAAAGGTTTCGGAAACGATATTTGCCCAATGTACCCGAACAAGTCTTGCCTGCTGTTCGGGGTCGTCGTTAGCCTTGAGCACGTTTTTGCAATCGCTCTTGTGCACCGAAACGCCATAGCCCCTCGTGATAAATCCTACGACGTCGTCACCGGGGACAGGAGCACAGCAATGTGCAAACTTTACAAGACAGCCGTCAACACCCTCGACGATAACACCGCTGATGGGCTTTTTAACCTTACGCTGATTCTGCTGAAGATATTTTTCTATCTTCTGATCGTCGGTGGTCTTATAGGTCTTTACGTAGTCGTCTTTAATTCTGGTAATTATCTTTGACAGCGAAACTCCGCCATAGCCGATAGCCGCATAAAACTCTTCAACTTGATTGAAGTGCTGACGACGGGCGATATCTGCTATGAACCTTTGCATCTCTTCGTCCTCGAGTTCAATGCCAACGCGTTTAAATTCGCGCTCCACCTCCGCCATACCCGTGGCGATATTTTCTTCGCGACGTTCTTTTTTGAACCATCCGCGAATTTTGTTTCTCGCCTCCGAAGTTTTAACGATATTGAGCCAGTCACGGTTTGGTCCCGCTCCCTGTGCGTTGGTGGTTATGATGCTGATTACCTCGCCCGTTTTCACCTCGTGGTCGAGGGGAACGATTCTTCCGTTTACCTTCGCGCCGGTCATTCGGTTGCCGACAGCAGAGTGAATCGCATAGGCAAAGTCGATTACGTTAGAGCCAAGAGGCAGACTTACAACGTCGCCCTTTGGGGTGAACACAAACACTTCCTCGCCCGAGAGGTCGGATTTTATGTTGCGGACAATATCCTCAACGTCCTCGCTCTCCTGCTGTGCTTCGAGAAGCTGACGTACCCAAGCGAGTCTTTCCTCGAGCTTGTCCTTGCCCTGTATACCCGCTTTATATTTCCAGTGCGCCGCGATTCCGTATTCGGCAGTATGGTGCATATCCCAGGTGCGTATCTGCACCTCAAAGGGTATCGCCTCTTTGTCGATGACGGTGGTGTGCAGTGACTGATACATATTCTGTTTTGGGGTGGAGATATAGTCCTTGAATCTATTTGGCAGAGGTCTGAACATATCGTGGATGATACCGAGAATGTTGTAGCAATCGATTACGGTATCGACAATAATTCTGACCGCATATACGTCGAAAATCTCATCAAAGTTTCTACCCTGCATATAAACCTTGCGGTAGATGCCGTAGAAGCTCTTAACTCTGCCCTCAATATAAGGCTTTTCGTGCTGTTCGCTTTCGAGTCTTTGGCTGATTTTTTCCTTTATAGTTTCGAGAAAGTGGTCTCTTTCTTCCTTCTTTTTATCTAGTGATTGTTCTATCTCCTGATAGGCTACTCCATCGAGATATTTGAGCGAAAGGTCTTCGAGCTCCTCTTTCACCGCGCGGATTCCAAGTCGATGTGCTATGGGGGCGTAGACCTCCATTGTTTCTCTTGCGGTGTCGCGCTGTTTCTGCTCTGCTTTCACGTCGATGGTGCGCATATTATGCAGTCGGTCAGCAAGCTTTATAATAACCACACGGACGTCCTGTGCGGTGGCAAGAAGCATCTTTCTGACGTTCTCCGCCTGCTGTTCCTCTTTTGTGTGCAGGGGCACGAGTCCCATCTTGGTAACACCGTCGACCATTCGCGCGACCTCGTCGCCAAAGTCTTTTTTAATCTGTTCCAGAGTTATATCGGTGTCCTCAACAACGTCGTGCAGAAGCGCCGCCATTACGCTCTCGGAGTCCATACCGAGCTCGACCAATATTGTTGCGACTGCAACGGGATGGCAGATGTATGCTTCGCCGGAAACGCGCAGTTGTCCCTCGTGTGCCGATTCGGCAAGAACATAGGCTTGTTTGATTTTTTCGAGTTCATATTGCTTTCCGCTTTGTTTTATGCTTTTTTCAAGACGCTCAAAATAGCACTGCATACCTCTACCTCCTTTTGTCATATTTGGTCTTTGAAGCTTTGCAAAAGCTCGGATTTTTCTATATCTATCTTCTCTGCAACGGGCAGAATTCTGACATTTATGTCCGCACAGTGAAGTGAAGCATCGATAAGTCTTTCCTTTTTCATTATCTGCAGAATCAGCATCATCTTGCAGTAGCTCATCTTGTCCTTGACGGCAAGATAGAGCGAAGTACTGTTTCCACAAAATCCGCCGTTTGCGCGAAGAAATCTATACACCGTCGCAATATCCTCGCGGGTGGGGATTTCCTGTGCCGCTTGGGGAAGCTTTTCCTCACACATAAAGCGGTCGTAGAGCTGTTTTGACAAAAAGAACTCGTTTTGTTTTAGTTCTGTGGGCTTGAGTTCCTTTAATTTCAACGAAACTTGTGTGTTCCCGTTATATTCGTTGAGCTCTGCGGTAAAGCAGGCGTCTATCATATCTCCCGCCTTGCAGGGTGCTTTTGAGGTTTCCATACCAAAGCAAAGCACAGAAAATATCTTTCTGTCCTTTATGAGTTTGAGCCTTGTGTGTTTACCCTGTGCAAGAGGTATCAGGTCGTCAACTACCGCCTGTGTTATTGCGAAAATCGGGCGCTTGTTGTCCTCGCCAAACGGCTCCATTGCATCGAGAGCGCGTACTTTTTCCACAGTGAGCTCGTCGGGATCTACTATTTTATCAATCTCCACTGTGTACTGTGGCATTTCGGGGAAGTTTATACGGGCATACTCGCAGAGCATATTTCTAAAGCTTTCGATGTTCTCGGCTTTAAGCGAGAAGCCTGCCGCCTTCGTGTGTCCGCCATAGTTTGTGAGCACCGAAGAGCAAGCTGCGAGTGCATCGACAATAGAAAATCCGTCGTTACTTCTTGCCGAGCCGTGTGCCATACCGTCACCGTCAATGGTCATCAAAACGGTGGGTTTCGAGTAGGTTTCCGCAAGTCGTGCGGCGGCAATTCCCACAACACCCGCGTGCCATCCCTCGCCCGAGGCAAAGATTACTCTCTGGTTGAGAATCTTGGGGTTTCTTGCTATCGAATCGGCAATATCAGCGTTTATCTTGTCCTCCATATCGCGACGGCGTGTGTTGAGTGCCGCGATGTTATTAGCAAGGCGCAGAGCCTCCTCGTCGTCCTCTGACAAAAGCATTCTCACCGCTTCGTCAACGCTTCCGATGCGTCCTGCGGCATTTATCTTTGGCGCTATTACAAAAGCGACGTTTTCGCCCGTTATGGTCTTGTCTGCAAGGGAGCAAACCTCCAAAAGCGCATAAAGTCCCGTGTTATCGGTAGAAGCAATTCTGCGAAGTCCTTGTTTTACAATGAGTCTGTTTTCGCCCACAAGCGATACGATGTCAGCCACCGTTCCTATCGCTGTAAGGTCGGAAAACTGGTCGATTATAACACTGCTTTCGCCGTCCTCGAGGGCGCAAAGAAGCTTGAACGTGACGCCAACTCCTGCGAGTTCCTTGAATTTTGAAGGGCAGTCTTTTCTGTGCGGGTTTACCACCGCAACGGCGTTTGGAATCCTCTCGGGCGGACGGTGATGGTCGGTGATTACGACGTCCATTCCGAGACTTTTTGCATATTCCACCTCGTCATAGGCGGAGATTCCGTTGTCAACCGTGATTATCAGCTCGGTGCCGTTTTCGGATATCTTATCGAGCGCCTCGCGGTGCATACCATACCCCTCACCCTCGCGCTCGGGTATGTAATAATCCACCATCGCACCAAGTGCAGAAAGGTAGTTGTAGAGTATAACAGTAGAGGTGACTCCGTCAGCGTCGTAGTCGCCATAGATACATATCTGTTCTCCGTTTTCTATCGCGGTCTGTATCCTGTCGACCGCCTTGTCCATATCCTTTATCTCAAACGGATCGGAAAGCTCTCCCGATGAGGAAAAGTAGTCCTTTAAATCCTGCTGTTCTGTTATTCCACGGGCGGTCAGCACATAGGCGAGCAGAGGGTCAAGACCGTATTTAGTTGTCAGTTCGAGAGCCTTTTTGGCATCGCTTCTTCTGAGCACCCATTTTTTCATCTTCGTTTACCTGCGTTTTCATTTACTTAATTAAGTTATTATACCATTTTCCCCGCATTATTTCAAGGGTTTATGCAAACAAACCGACAGCATTTTAACTGCTGTCGGTTTAGTTTTTTGATTTGTTTTTCATTTGAGTATCACGCTTTTCTTTGAGAATATCATCGGCAACGAAAAAAAGCTGACAAACAAAAGTGCGGTAGCGTCTCCGTCAAAAAGCATTACCAAGCCACCTGCGACTAGGACAGCGACACCCAAAAGCCTTTCAACCAGCCTTTTGCGGTTTTTGCCACCCTCGATTACCTCAAAGATTCTATCTTCTATCTGCGGTTTTCTTTGTAAATTTGTCATTTTTATCATCCTTTCCTTGAGCTTGACTATAGTATACAAGAGCTTGTGTACTATAAAACGGACTTTGTTGCAAATTTTTGGAAAATATGATAAAATTTTTTCGAGGTGATTTTATGAAGAAAAGCACGAAACTGTATAACGTTATCTTCCCTTTTTGGCTTTTGGTATCGTTTCCTATAACTTGGATTTGGTTTGCTGTTTTACCTGCAAACCTTGTGATTGATTTTTTGGTTGTACTTTTCACCCTCAAATTTTTGGAGGTCGAAAATCGCAAAAAAATCGCCAAAAAGGTAATTTTCAAGGTGTGGATTATGGGCTTTGTCGCTGATATAATCGGCTCTGTATTGATGTTTGCGACTGCTTGTATGATGGAAACCAAAAACGAAGCGTTTGACGAGTGGTGGTATGAAAACGTGACGAACTCGGTATGCTACAACCCGTTTGAAAATATCTTTGCGTTTCTCCTTGTCACCGTTTTTGTGGCTTTCGTGGGATTTTTGATTTATAAAATTAACCTCAGATGGTGTCTGAAAAAAGCCGACCTCTCCCCCGAACACAAAAAGCGTGTCGCACTAAACCTCGCGCTATTCACCGCCCCGTATCTATTCTATCTGCCTACAATGTGGTTTTATTAAAAGTGAAAGCACCGAGAAATCTCGGTGCTTTGGTTTTATACTGTTGCGACCTCTTCTTCGGTTTCGGCAGAGGTGGTTTCAGCGTTTCTTATGAATTTATATTTGCCTTTTTTGACCTTTTCAACCTCGACGTTGAGCACCTTGGGCGGTCCTTCGAGGGTTGTGGGGTCTTCGAGGTAGTTTCTGAATTTTCTAAACGCGAGGGCAAAGTAACTTCCCGAGCAGATACGCTCGTCCATTACGACACCGAGGGGAATACATTTCTCGAACTTTATCTCTCCACCCTTACGTTTTGCGACCTCACGCGCATTACCCATTGTGATAATAACGCTGGTTGTACCAAACTCATAGCAGTGGTGGTAGATATGGTTTGTTCTGATGCTTGCGAGGTTTGAAACAACAAAGGTTGTATGGAATGGGCTTGCTTCGATTATTGAACGAGGAAGCAGACCGTATTTATCCATAAACTTGAAGACTCTAACGCCTATGCTGAGCACACCGGGGGCACTGAGAAGTACCTTGATAAGCTTTTCGGTACTGTTGTTCTCGGGCTCGGTGCGGTTTTCTTCGACGAACTTTTCTATCTTTCTGTTTATCTCGAAGATATCGTCGGTAGGCTCGAAATACATCTTTGCCATTGTTCCGTGGTCCATCTTTCCGCCCTTTAGAACTACCATTCCAACGGCAATTTCATTACGGGCATAGATGCGCTTGTTTACGATAAAGCGGTTTAGCGACGGGAATTCTGCAATTGTCCTTGTGTACGCTGCGAGGAAAAGAGCAAGGTGGCTGATGTTTATGCCTTCTTTTCTCTTCTCGTTGAGGTAGCTTTTCATAGGTTCTGCGGGGATATCAAGCGTTATCATATTCATCGCATCATAACGCTTGTCCATTATGTAGGGAGCGACCGTATACATCGGGTCGGCACCCTTTACTCTGACTCCGTCTTTTCTCATCTTTTTGACCTCCTCAAAATTTCGGGGGATTTTATTCGTCGGTTTTTATATGCGACCAGTTGTAGTACACATATCTTGCTCCTGAAACAACGGCACACACAACCGATATCCAGATAAGCACTTCACCGATTATGTCAGCAGGAAAACTCTCAGGGAGCACACCGATTTCAAGAAGCTCCTGCATAAACATCACCAAAATTATACCGATGATTTGGGTGACGGTTTTTACCTTACCCCAAATATCAGCAGGGATTACCACTCCGCTTCCTGCGGAAACCAAACGAACAGAGGTTACTGCAAATTCTCTTGCGATGGTGATTATTACCGCTATTGCAGAGAGAAGCTCGGATTCTACAAAGCACATCAGTGCCGAGATTACGAGAAGCTTGTCTGCAAGAGGGTCGAGAAATTTTCCGAAATTCGTGACGAGGTTGTGCTTTCTCGCAAGGTGTCCATCAAGAAAATCCGTGAAGGACGCGACCGAGAAGAACACAAGCGCCCAAAGGTATCTGTGCGGTATTGCCTCTACCGACAAAAATACTACGAAAAACGGCACAAGTATCATTCGTATCAGCGTGAGTTTATTGGGGGTGTTAAGCTTCATTTTAATACCTCCGTCAGATTGCGGTTGCAATCAGGTCGTATTCCATATAATCGTCAACGACTACCTTTACAAAGTCGCCCGTTGAATAGCCTTTTCTCGAGGTGATGAACACCTTGGGGTCGATATCGGGAGCGTCTGCGGTACTTCTGCCAAAGAAGCACTCGGCATATTTATCAAAGCCCTCGATTACAACCTCTATCTCCTTGCCTATCATACTCTGGTTGTATCTTTCGGCAGAGAGGTATTGTTCGTCCATTATGACCTCGGCTCTGCGCGCCTTGACCTCTTCGTCGAGTTGGTTTTCCATCTCGGCGGCGGGAGTGCCTTCCTCGCGGGAGTATGCAAAGCAGCCGAGTCTTTCAAACTGCTGTTCCTTTACAAACTCGCAGAGCTTTTCAAAATCCTCTTCGGTTTCACCGGGGAAACCTGCGATGAGGGTGGTTCTGAGCACTACATCGGGGATTTCCTCGCGAATTTTCTTGAAGAGTGATTTCAGGGATTCTTCGGTATCGCGGCGATTCATTGCGCGGAGCACGGGGGTGCTGATATGCTGAATCGGGACGTCGAAGTATTTTACAATCTTGGGTTGATTTTTTACAGTTTCGATGAGCTCATCGGTGATGCGCTCGGGGTAGCAGTACAAAAGGCGAATCCATTTGAGCCCGTCAATTTTGCAAAGCTCATCAAGAAGCTCGCAAAGCATCGGCTTACCGTAGAGGTCCTCACCGTAGCGGGTTGTATCTTGTGCCACGACATTTAGTTCCTTGACGCCTTTTTTGACAAGTGCTTTTGCCTCTTCGACTATATTCTCTATCTTACGGCTTCTGAAACCACCGCGTATCATCGGGATTGCACAGTAGGTGCATCGATTGTCGCAACCGTCGGCAATCTTGAGATAGGCATAGAACGGGAGATTGGAGATTATTCTATCTCCGTCGAGCATCAGATTTTCCTTGGGGTCAAAGCGTGTCACGCGCTCCCCTTTGAGTGCTTTTTCGATTGCGTCAACGATGTGCTCGTTACTTCCGATACCGAGTATTACGTCGGCTTCGGGAATCTCGTTTGCTATCTCTTCCTTATATCTCTCGGCAAGGCATCCCGTCACGACGACTGCCTTTATTCTGCCCTCTTTTTTTAGGGTGCAGAATTCGAGAATATTCTCGATTGCTTCTTTCTTGGCATCCTCGATAAATCCGCAGGTGTTGACGATTACAACGTCACAAAGTCCTGCTTCGGTGCAAAGCTCATAGCCTGCCTTCTTCAAGATGGAAAGCATTATCTCTGCATCCACCTGATTTTTGGAGCATCCAAGGGACACCATTCCAACCTTTACAGACATTTTTTCCTCCAAAATCACAGATATTCTGCCATCGCCGATTTTATATCGTCATACGAAAAGCCCCTTCGCATTAGGGCAGCGAGTATCCTTTGCCGTCCCTTTATATCGCTTTCGGGAAGTTCGTCGGCGTATCTGCGCTCTATAATTTCACATACAACGGAGAATTCATCATACTCCATTTCCTCGATTGCTGACTCGATTTCGTCGCGGTCAAAGCCCTTTAACAAAAGGTCGTTTGTCGCTCTTTTAATGCCATATTTCTTGACGTTCAAGAGGTTTTCGAGCTTATCGCGAAGAAGCGCCTTGTCGTTTACAAGACCGAGCTCGCACATCTTTTCGACCACCGCAAAAGCGGTATCCTCGTCGGTTTTTTCGCAGAGCTTGTCAAAAAGTTCCTTTTTGCTGTGCGCTCTATATTCGAGGATATTAAACGCACGGTTTTTCGTGAGGTTATACTCGCTGTCGCAGAGAATCTCCTCAAACTCCTCGTCGGTATATTCGGTAGCGGTGTCGACGCGATATTTGTATGCGGTTTCGCTATCTAAATATATCGTTTTGCCATTAGACAAAACGGCTTTGAGTTTTTTGCCCGAAGCCGTCATTGTCATAGCCTCAATTTTTATCATTCGTCGTCAACCTGAACGTCCAGAACGGAGCTTGAAGGAGTTCTTTCCTCAGAAGCCATCTTTTTTACTGCGCCCTTCACCTTCTTGCCGGAAAGCTCGCCCGCGTGTTCTCTGATGTAGGTTGCAATTTCCGCGCAGACGTTGGGGTTGTTCTCAAGGAAGAGCTTTGCGTTATCTCTGCCCTGAACGCGCATTACGTCCTTATAGGTTATCCAAGCACCGCTCTTTCCAACCTGACCGAGCTCGATACCCATATCAAGAACCTCGCCCTCATAGGAGATGCCCTTGCCGTACATAATATCAAACTCAGCCTCCTTGAAGGGAGGAGCCACCTTGTTCTTTACAACCTTTGCTTTTGTATGGTTACCGATTACGGTGTTGCCGTCCTTGATTGCCTCACCGCGTCTGACGTCGATACGGACAGAGGAATAGAACTTCAGCGCACGGCCACCGGGGGTGGTTTCGGGGTTACCGAACATTACGCCAACCTTTTCACGAAGCTGATTTATAAATATTGCAACGCAGTTTGTCTTTGAGATGGAGCCTGTGAGCTTTCTCATAGCCTGCGACATAAGTCTTGCCTGAACACCGACGTGGGATGCGCCCATTTCGCCTTCGATTTCGGCTTTTGTTACCATAGCGGCAACAGAGTCGACAACGATTACGTCGATAGCGGCAGAGCGAATGAGAGCATCTGCGATATCGAGTGCCTGCTCACCTGTATCGGGCTGTGAAACCAACAGTTCGTCGATATCAACACCGAGTGCCTTTGCGTACATAGGGTCGAGAGCGTGTTCAACGTCGATGAACGCAGCGTTTCCGCCCTTTTTCTGTACCTCTGCAACTATATGAAGTGCGACGGTGGTTTTACCCGAGCTTTCGGGACCGTAAATCTCGACAATTCTTCCCTTCGGTACACCGCCGATTCCCAAAGCTATATCAAGTCCGAGAGAACCCGTGGACACCGACTCAACGTTCATATAGGTATCCTGACCCAAACGCATTACAGCGCCTTTACCAAAATCCTTTTCGATTTTCTGAAGCACAAGCTCCAAGGCTTCCTTTTTGCCGTCATTTGTTTTTTCGGTTGTTCTTTTCACGATTTTAGATTCTTTAACAGCCATAGGTTTTCTCCTCTTCATCCCGTTACATCGGGCATTTTTATACATCCTATATTATACCAAATCCGAAAACTTTTTTCAATACTTTTTGACAAAAACCCGCCGCTTCTGCGACGGGTTTCGAGGTTATTGGTTATCTGCTTTTGGAGTTACAAAATATATGATGGTGAGTATCACAGAAGGCGCGAGGGTAGCTACTGCTACTGCAAGAATTATGTACGAGAGGTCTGTTCCTATCGTTTGCACTAGATAATAGAACGCTTTATCGGCTGTGGAAACCTTCTTTAACACACCTGTTACGAGCAATGCTATTGCAGGGGTTGCGGTCATAAGTGCCGCAGCAGTGAGCGAGTAGGACAGATAGCGCAGTGCCTCTTTGCTTTTGGGGTTTGTTTTAGCAATAAATCCAATGCAGAAAATCGCAAACGCGCCGAGCAAAATCGGAGCAATGGTACAAAGCGGTTTCGCAGTCTTGACAGCACTCTCTGCCTTTAGCGAGAGGGGAAGTCTTGCGGCCACAGAAACATAGTTTGCACACTGTGTTGCAAAGGCTTTTATCTGTATCGACTGCACCTCATCAATTGTAACGTCGCGAGATTCGAGGCTCTTTACAAAGGCTTCGAAGAGCTTATTTGAAATTTCCTCTATGGGTGCCTCTTGGTACTCGCCTGTACCATAGATTCTATCCACTAGCGTTAGCACAGGGGTGTTTATGGTTTCTACACTCAAAACCTGCGAGAAAAAGTTTTCGTCAAAGCCAGAGACATAGCCATCGCTCGAAAGCTCCTCGATAACCTTTTCATAGACTATCTGTGAATATTCGCTTTTTTCAAGCTTGTCTACAAAAAAAGTCCTGTTGAGAAGCGTGAATCTGAGCGTTGCAGTGACAAGTGTTACAAACAGAGCCAAGGAGAGCAAAAACGCAAAGGTTATACAGAGTTTTTTCCTCAGCTTTTCTTTCTTTTCCATCTGTATCACCTCGTTTTATCTATCATCGGGCCCGAAACGTATTCACCGTAGATGAACATTCTTTCCTGATAAAAGCCCTGCAGTACAAACGGGTAGCAGGTGTAGAGGATTATGTTCTCCTCTTTTTTGAGCAGGTCGTATGCCGTTTCGTCATTGTGGTCGGTAATATTTATTCCTGTCACGCGGTATTCGTATTTGCCATAGGAGGTTTCGATGAATATCGAGTCACCCTCCTCTATCTTCCACAAAGTAGTAAAATAGGTATGGTTATGACCTGCAATGAGTGTTGTTCTGTCATAACCGGGTATAAACGCGCCCATATAACAGCCCGCGCCTTTTTTGAGTTGAGCCTTGCCGTCACCGTAATAGAGGTCGCAGTCTATTTCGGCTGACGGTATTGTCAGCCTTGCAAAAAGATCCCCCTCCGTGGGATAGACAATCTCGCTGAGAGCTACTGTTCCGTTGTCCTCTTGCGGCTTGCTTGTGAAATCGAGATGGTTTTCGCCTTCGGTTTCGAACGAAGGAACGGAAGTGTCAAACATAAGCGAAAGAGTTTGTATGTACGGCTTTACGATTGGAAACAGCACCGCAAAAATCAAAAGATATCCAACGAGAAAAAAAGCAAGAGGAAAGAGTATAAACCCTTTCCTCTGACTATTTCCCGTCTTTTCAGACGAAAGTTTCATAATTATTTACCAAGACCGTTCTTCTTAGCAACAACTGTGCCTGCAACTGCAGCGAGAACGAGAGCGGAAGCAGCAACTGCGAGAGCTGTTACATCTGCGCCTGTGTTCTGAATGGGCTTGGAAACTGTGCCGCCAACTGTCTCATCTGTGAGAAGAGACCTGAAGCTAACTTTGTTGTCCTTGATTGTAACTTCAACCTTAGCAGCATCTGCAGCCTTGTATACAAGGTCAAGCATCTTGGTCTGCTGAGCAGGTGTGAGCTTCTTGAAGTAAACTTCACCGTATTCTTCTTCGAGAAGATATCTTCCCTCGTTGATATAACCGAGGATAACATCAAGCTCTGCAGCTGTGAAGTTTGCCTTATCAAGATGCTTCTCAGCAGCGTTGAGGTATTCAGCGGGGATTGTTCTTGTGTCCCAATACTCTGTGATAACAGGCTTAGAAAGAGCATTCATAACCTGCTCTTTTGTAGCGGCGAATGCACTTACAGAACAAGCGAGTACTATTACGAGTACGAGTACAACAGAAATTATTTTTTTCATGACGCACCATCCTAAAAGTTGTTATAGTTTTCTATATTATATCACAGCATTTTCAAAAAATAAATAGGTTTTCGAAATTTTTTTTACATTTTTTATAAATTTGTCATCAGCTTTGCGACAACTACAGTCAAATCATCGATTATACCCTTGTTATTTTCGATGCAGGCGGTGATTATCTGCTCTGTAATTTCATTTACAGGCAGGAAATTTCCCTTTTTTAGTATCTCTAAAATATAGTCGTACCCGTTTTCGCAGACTCCGTCGCTCATCATAACTACTATATCGCCCGAGGAAAGAAACAGTTCCTGCTCTTTTACGTTTACGTCGTTTACTATTCCTATCGGAATTGAACTGCTTTCCAGAACAATCGGACGTTTTTCCTTTACCACTATCGTCAGAGGCGCACCCGCCTTCATAATATTTAGTTTGCCGGTATACAAATCTATCCGCGCGGCATCGACTGTTGAAAGGGATTCCTCGTCTGATTTTACGAGCAGAGCAGAGTTTATCATTTTTACCGAATTTGTATAGTCAAAGCCCGATTTTATCAGCTTTGAAACGAGGGTGACGGTCATTGCCGAGTCTATCGCTGCTGCCTTGCCCTTCCCCATTCCGTCTGCGATGATTATATTGAAAAACTGCGATGAATCGGTGAAGTATGTACAGGTATCTCCGCATATTTTGCTGGAATCGTGCGGTATCTGCAAAAGGTCTATCTCAACCTTGTAGTTTGCTTGTTCGTTGAAGGTGTATCGACTCATTCCCCCTACCGTGCAAATGGTTGGGCGTTCGAAGGTGCGCTCTGTTATCTCTTCCAAAAGCGATACGAGCACCTTGTCGGGTATAGATTCCGCCATAACCTCACGAACACAAAACTCTATTGTCATTCTGTCCATCTCGCCGATAATACAGTAGCAGAAGTCTATTTTGAGCCCGAGATTTTCGAGAGCTTGTTTTACCGCGGTGGTTGCTTGTGTGTCGATGTTTCTGATGTCGCCGAGCTCGCCCGAAAGTCTGTCGAGCACCGAGCTCATTGCATCAAACTGACCGCCTATGAGTTGTCGCACCTCGCTGATACGGCGTTTTGCGCTCTGTTTTGCGATGTATTCGGCATAGTTTATATTTGTTTGTGAGATTATCTGCCGTGACCTGCAGCAGCGTTCTTTGAAGTAGTCGGGCAGTGTTTCCGAGTCTACGCAACCGAGCTTTTTCAAGGTCGGTATCATCTGTGAAAATGCCCGTGCGGTGTCGTTTGGATTTTTCTCCCAGCAGGAAGTTTTCAGTCCACAGTCGGAGCAGGTTTGCGAAGAGGTCTTTTCAAAAACGCTCTGGGTTTCGTCGGCTCTGGCACGGTTTAGCTTTTTTGCAACCTGTTCGGTTATATTTCCGACATCCGACAAAGCCTCTGCGAGAAACGAAACCTTTGTCATATAGGCGCGTTTGACCTCGTCAAAGCCCGCGAGCTTTGCTTGGGAGAACTTTGCCGTGAGCCTGTCCAGATATCTTTTGGGTATGAACAAAAACACAAGTGAAGCCACAGAAACGTCGTACAGCATTTCGGGTAGCCTCGAGGTGTTGTCGGTGATGACAAGCATTATAGCCGCGGTGAAAACCATTCCAACCGATGCCCCCGCCTTTGAAAACTGTGAGAGAAGACCGCTCACAAGTCCCCCAAAGCCGAGAAGCACGGGTATATAGAGGTTTTGCGGGTCACAAAGCACCTGAAAGAATCCCAGCGAGATTCCAACAACAACTGCAGGCATAGTACCAACCGCCGTCGCGCATAAAAGCACAAATGCGACCGATAAAAACCCGCCTATACTGAACATTCCTATTCTGAGCGCTGTGAGAGGAATGAGCAAAAGTCCAAAAAGCGTGACGGCAGACACGGTCTGAAGAGCGTTTAGCTCAAATATTTTGACCCTGCCCTCCGCCGCCGTCCACAATTCACCGAACAGATATGCGGCACCCCCTGCCATTGAGGCTTCGGCGGCGGAAAGCATCAGGTCATACCAGTTAAAGCCAATCAGAGCTGATATGGCTATACCTGTCAAAAAACAAGAAACAAAAGCGGTTATCGGTGCAAAAAGCTTGTTTTTCACTACCGCTTTGTTAAAGCTGAAGAGCCAACGAAGAGTGCAGAGTATCATCATCGCGCCTATGTATTTTAGAAAAATTCCCGCGGTGGAATTGAGCACTAAACTGAGCGTTGCACCGAGCATTGCCGCGACAAGCGCGTGACCCGACAGCGCACAAACAAGGCTCACAGCAAAGGGCGCAAATCTATCGAGCACCACCGTCTGCGACAACACAAGGCTGGTTATAAAAACTGCCACGACGCTGATAATATTGAACCTATCGGCTAGAAGAAAGTCCCCTTTCTTTTTCGCCACACGCGTTTTCTCCACTCTATCGTCCTCCGTTTTTCACTTCCTTGATGACAGTATAGCAAACCATTCGAGCAGATTTTGTCACATTGTGCTATCGATTTTTATTGTCAAGGAAAGTTACCAATAATATTCACACAACAAAAACATAACATATTTTTCGAATATACGCAAGTGCGTATACGCGTGTGCGATTAAACCTTTAGAATGTTTTTGAGGTGATTTTAGTGAGCGTTAAAGATGTTGTGGCAAATAGATTCAAGGCTTTATGCGCTGAGCGCGGAATAAAAGTCAATGAATTGGCGACCTTGTCGGGAGTTACTCCGTCTACTGCGTACAGTATGTTGGACGAATCTCGAAGAGATGTTTCAATAGTGACAATCAAGAAGTTTTGTGATGGTCTTGGCATTACGCTCGGTGAGTTCTTTTCAACTGCCGAATTTGACAATTTGGAACAGGAAATAAAATAGGATTTTAAATACCGCCTAACTTTTGCTGGATAAACAGACGGAAATCGGTGGTGGATGTCGGTTTGACATCCACCACCGATTTTATTGTAGCTGATAAAAGTATCGGCATTTTTCACAAACTATTGCTTAAACTATTGTCAAAGACATATATAATGTGTTATGATGAAATTGTCAAAGAAAGGAGTGGTGCAATGAAATTCACAAGCTTTGTAAAAGGTCTTAAAGCAAAAGAAAAAGTCCCTTTTATTATTTCTTTATCGGTAATAATGCTTGCTGTCCTTGCTTTGATAGCATATGGTATATTTACACTTGTTGGAATAATATGGCTCAATAATTATAAAATAGAATTTTATTCTCCGCCTTTTGATGATTATGTCGAGCTCAGTTATTACTCTGCAAACAGAGGAGAGCTTTTGGGAAAGGGCGACTTTCATCATACCTATTATGAGCTTGACGGTCTGCCTATGGAAGACTATCTTCTGATTGACAAGGCAAGTGGATTTGTCACCGTGTCCCACGACGAAATAGTAGCAATGAGTGAGGATTCGGTCGAGCCGATATTTCGTTATGACGTTAAAAAGATAGAAATTCAAGACGGCGAGCAAACACTCACAATCACAGCTCAAACGGTCATAGATGGCATCTTGAAACAGGTTCGAAGCGGTGAACGCGTTATAAAAGAGGACGGTGGCAATTACGCTAAAAACACAACGGTGTGTTTTGACCTGCCGTGTGAACTCACTTTAGAGTGCATAATTGTCAACGAAGGCGACAAGGTGCTGCTCTTATGTTTTGACCACGCAGGTTTCGACTGGTGCGAATACGACGTAACCGAACAGCTTTCCTATCTATTTTAAAACATACAACAAAAAAATCCCGCTCGGTTGAGCGGGATTTTGGTTTTGTTGTGAAGCAGTAAACTTCTTGTTAGAGGGATGCGTCGTCGACGAAGAGTTCGCGAACTGTGTTTTCGTCTGCGGGAGCAGATTTGGGAGCGTTTCTTTCAGCAAGGAACTTTGTTGCAACCTGCGGGAAGAGAGCGTAACTGAGAACGTCCTCGTCGCATTTTGCAAGGTCGCCTGCTTCTGCGCGATATTTTTCAAGCTCGGGCTCGAGAAGGTCTGCGGGACGGCAGGTGATGATCTCTGCGTCGCCGATAGCCTTTTTACGAACTTCCTCGTTAACCTCGCCGGGAAGCTTTCCGTATTCGCCTCTAAGAAGTCCCTTGGACTCTTTTGTGAACACCTTATAGCGTTCACCCGAGAGAACATTGAGAACTGCCTGTGAGCCGACAATCTGGCTTGTAGGAGTTACGAGAGGAGGATAGCCGAAGTCTTTTCTGACTCTCGGTACCTCTGCAAGCACTTCGTAGTATTTATCTTCAGCATTTGCTTGTTTGAGCTGTGAGATAAGGTTGGAGAGCATTCCGCCGGGTACCTGATAGAGAAGTGTATTTACATCTACATTGAGTACCTTGGGGTCGAGTATGCCCTGCTCCTTGAGCTTGTTGGCAACTGTTCTGAAGTATGCCGCAGCTTCGCTGAGCTTCTCGAGCTCAAGACCTGTATCGCGGTCTGTGCCCTTGAGGGTTGCGACAAGTGCCTCTGTTGCAGGCTGTGCAGTTCCGTTTCCGAGAGGAGAAAGCGCACAGTCGACGATATCAACGCCTGCCTGAGAAGCCATAAGGTTTGTCATATCGCCCGTACCGGTTGTGTTATGGGTATGAAGGTGAATCGGTACTTTGACGTGTTCTTTGAGTTTCTTTACGAGTGAATATGCGTCCATAGGAAGCAGGAGGTTTGCCATATCCTTGATACAGATAACGTCTGCACCCATCTTTTCGAGCTCACAAGCAAGATTTACGAAATATTCCTCGTTGTGTACGGGGCTTTCTGTGTAGGAGATAGCCGCCTCACAGATGCCGCCGTATTTCTTGACGCTTTCCATAGCCTGACGCATATTTCTGGGGTCGTTGAGTGCGTCGAAGATTCTGATTACGTCGATACCGTTTTCGATGGATTTCTTTACGAAAGCATCTACAACGTCGTCTGCATAGTGCTTATATCCGAGGAGGTTCTGACCACGTAGTAGCATCTGCAGTTTTGTCTTGGGCATTGCCTTTTTGAGAAGGCGAAGTCTTTCCCAAGGATCTTCGTTCAGAAAACGCATACAGGAGTCGAACGTAGCGCCGCCCCAGCATTCGAGCGACCAGTAGCCCATATTGTCGAGCATCTCACAAGCGGGGAGCATATCCTCGACACGCATACGGGTTGCAGCCTGTGACTGATGTGCGTCACGAAGAATTGTATCGGTAATTTTCAACGGATTTTTAGCCATATCTTCACCTCATTATTTAAACAAAGCGATAAGAACGCCTGCCGCGATAGCAGAGCCAATAACACCCGCAACGTTCGGGCCCATAGCGTGCATAAGAAGGAAGTTGGAGGGGTTTTCTTTCTGTCCGACAACCTGTGAAACTCTTGCCGCCATAGGAACTGCGGATACACCTGCAGAACCGATGAGGGGGTTTATCTTGTTCTTTCTGAAGAGGTTTACAAACTTTACGAGAAGCACGCCACCTGCAGTACCGCAACCGAATGCGAAGATACCGAGTGCAAGGATACCGAGTGTCTTCAAGTTGAGGAATGCTTCTGCTGTTGCTGTTGCACCGACAGAGATTCCAAGGAAGATTGTTACGATGTTCATAAGCTCGTTTTGAGCGGTCTTACTGATACGTTCTACAACTCCGCACTCTTTCATAAGGTTACCGAGCATAAGGCTTCCTACGAGGGGAGCGGCAGAGGGAACGAGAAGTGCTACGAAAACTGTAACGACAATCGGGAAGATAATCTTCTCTGTTTTGGAAACAGGGCGAAGCTGTTTCATCTCGATCTGGCGTTCCTTCTTGGTTGTGAGAGCCTTCATTATCGGAGGCTGAATTACGGGAACGAGAGCCATATAGGAATATGCCGCTACGGCTATCGGACCGAGAAGTGCGGGGGCAAGCATTGCTGTTACGTAGATAGCGGTAGGTCCGTCTGCACCACCGATGATAGCGATAGAAGAAGCCTCAAGCCCTGTGAAAATTCCGGATGCTTTTGCCAAAGAGAAGGTAATGAAGATGCCAACCTGTGCCGCAGCACCGAAGATAAGGCTTATGGGGTTTGCTATCATAGGACCGAAGTCGGTCATAGCACCAACGCCAAGGAAGATGAGGCAGGGATAGATTCCAAGCTTTACTCCAAGGTAGAGGTAGTCGATAAGACCTACGCTTATGCTGTTGCCGAGATTTTCGGTCATATATGTAATGACAGAAGCATCGGGTGCTACCTGATATTCATTGATAAGGGTGTTTATCATCTCCTGAGAAATCGGCTCGCCACCGAAAAGTGCCCAGTTGACGTGTCCGCCTGCAAAGAGTACTTCGTTATATACTCCTGCGAGGGGAAGGTTTGTGAGAAGCATACCAAATGCTATCGGAAGAAGCAGAAGGGGCTCGAACTTTTTGACGATTGCAAGATATATAAGAAAGCAAGCAATGCCTATCATCACAAGATTCGGCCAAGTTTCGCGGAAATTTGCGAAAAACTCATAAAAGCCCATCTGCTGTACAAATCTCATTATGTATTCCATTTTACAGCACTCCTCTTAATTTATTATTCAATTGTGAAGAGGAGGTCACCGCTGTTTACGGTTGCACCCTTTGTTACGTTTACAGATGTTACTTTACCATCCTTGGGAGCCATAATTTCATTTTCCATCTTCATAGCCTCGAGAATCATTACAACGTCGCCGCTCTTTACAGTGTCGCCAACATTTTTGTTAACTGCGAGGATTGTGCCGGGCATAGGGCTGTTTACAGCCTCAGCGCCTGCGGGTGCTGCTGCGGGTGCAGGAGCCGCTGCGGGAGCGGGTGCTGCTACAGGTGCAGGAGCGGGAGCCGCTGTCTTTACTGCAGAAGCGTCGATTTCCTCGATTTCGATTTCATAGGATGTACCGTTTACATTAACTCTATACTTTTTCATATCTTTCACTCTTTCCTTTTATATTCTTTTGACCGAACGTATTCTTATTGCAGAAACGTCGGTTCCAAGTTCTTCTGCAATAACTGCGGATACTGCCGCAATAAACTGCTTTCTATCGGGAATCTCGGTGTTTGCCACAGGTGTCGGTGCCGCTTTGGGAGCTTCGACTTCCTCTTTTTTGTTACCGAGTCCGCAGAAAAAGCTTGTGATTTTGCATACAGCGATAAGACAGATAAGACCGATGAATACGATACCTACGCCCATCAGTACAACCAAGCCGATTGAAGGCTCTGTCTGTCCTGCCGATGCAGTTAAAAGTGCGGTTGTTATGTTCATTACTGTACACCCTCTTTCTGTTTCCCACTTTCTCGCCATTTAACATTATATCACACAGATGTCAACAACTCAACATATTTTTTACCCAAATTTCTAATTTTTTTACCTGTTTTTTGGTAATATCTGTCCATCGGTTTTTTCTTCCTTTTTTTCTTACAGAAAACCCATAATGACTTGGCGTCTGTTTTATGATACTATTTGTATACACAAAAAGTTTTGAGGGGGAATTATTATGATTCTTGAAGCAACACATTCTAAAATCGACATTCTTTCTATCAACAGAGTGAACGTTACATACAACCTGACCTGTGACGGAAGCTATTACGGCATTGAATGCTACCTTGAGGGTGCAAGGTGTGACAACCCGAGAGAGTATGCATCGGTGCCAAGGCTCACCTGTGACAGAAGTGAGGCAGAGCGCTATCTGAAAGAATTGATAGAAAAAAATGTTTTCCCTGTACATCTGAAAGACGTATTGGAAGACGAATTTGGTGTATGATAAAACGCGGTTGCAAAAAGCAACCGCGTTTTTCGTGAATGCGGCATTGCTTCACTTGTATTTTTATCTGAAGCTACAATTTTTTGGATTTTAGAAATTTTTTGCAGTGTTTTTGCTGTTTGTATTTACAAAGCATACTAAAAAATGTTATACTATACAGGATTGATTTTATTATAAGGGTGACATTATGCTTGAATATGATGAAATAAGACTTGAACTCATCGGTATGAAAGACGGGCTTGACGACCTTGCAGAAGCTTTGGGACTTGAAAAAGACAAGATTGAAATCAAAGACCTCGAGGAGCAGAGCTCGGCGGCGGATTTCTGGGATGACCTTCAGAATTCGCAAAAGGTTTTAAAAAGACTTCGCGAACTAAAGAGCAAAGAAGAACAGTATCAGAAGCTCGTTTCGATGTATGAGGATACCCTCACCACCATCGAAATTGCCGAGGAGGAAAACGACGTTTCTCTGCTCGATGAGATTACTGAATCTGCAAATCTTTTTAAATCCGAGTTTGAAACTCAGAAGCTTTCCACTCTCCTTTCGGGCGAGTATGACGGCAACAACGCTATTCTCACCTTCCACGCAGGTGCAGGCGGAACAGAAGCTCAGGACTGGGCACAGATGCTCTACAGAATGCTCACAAGATGGGCGGAGCGTCACAACTTTAAATACAAAATCCTCGATTACCTCGACGGTGACGAAGCAGGTATAAAGAGCGCATCTATTACCATCGAAGGTACTAACGCTTATGGATTTTTGAAATCCGAGTCAGGCGTTCACCGTCTTGTTCGCGTTTCCCCGTTCGATGCTTCGGGAAGAAGACAGACCTCCTTTGCTTCGATAGAAGTTGTTCCCGAAATTGATGATGACGTTGAGGTTGAGATTCGCGACGAAGACCTTAGGGTCGACACCTACCGTGCAAGCGGTGCGGGCGGACAGCACGTCAACAAGACAGAGTCTGCTATCCGTATCACTCACCTTCCCACAGGTATCGTTGTCGCTTGTCAGAACGAGCGCAGTCAGCATCAAAACCGCGACGTTGCGATGAAGATGCTCAAATCAAAGCTCATCGAAATCAAGGAAAGAGAAAACTTTGAGCGCATCGAGGACATCAAGGGTGAACAGATGCAGAACGGCTGGGGCTCACAGATTCGTTCCTACGTATTTATGCCGTATACTATGGTTAAAGACCACCGCACAAACTTTGAGGTCGGTAATATCGGTGCCGTTATGGACGGCGACCTCGACGGATTTATAAACGCATTCCTCAAAGCAAAAAGCAGAGGCGAGATATAATGAAAAACCCGCTCAAACGAGCGGGTTTTTGTTTATTTCTTTGCTGATTTTTTCTGTCCGTAATAGGAGCCGATATAATCTTCGGCGTCTTTGTACTCGCCGTTGATGCGGATTTCGAAATGCAGGTGTTTGCCATATGCATTTCCCGTAGCACCCAAAAGCGCTATCCTGTCGCCTCTCTTGACCTCGTCGCCAACCTTTGCATAGAGCTTACTGCAATGTGCATAAAGTGTCTGCACTCCGTTGCCGTGGTCGATGATGATGTGATAGCCGTAGCCATATGTATTCTTTACGGATTTTATTACTATACCGTCTGCAGAAGCATAGATAGCCGTTCCGATAGGAACACCACCGATGTCCATTCCGGTATGACCTCTATAACCGTCGATATCGCAGGTTTCATATCCTCCGTTTACGGGCCACATAAAATCGAAATCAAATGTTCCGTCTCCCTGAGATGGTTTTATAGAAGTAGACATATGAGTACCGCGACGAACACGCTCGGTCACAGGTTCTTTTGTAATTTCGGTCGCGACAACTCTAGTTTCGCTGAGTATCCCCGCAACGTATATCTTTTCGATAGTTTCGGTTGCTTTTCCCTTTTTGCCCTTGGTGACAACCACAGAGTTTCCGTATGACATAGAGTTATCAGGTATGGTCACAGAGTCGTATGCAACGTCTACCTCTCTCTGCTCAACGACCACAGTTTCAACAGAAAGAAGCGGTCTTTCCTCAGAAACTATAACCTGCTGTCCTACATAGCAGTTTTTATCTATCTCGGGGTTTAGCGCATACAGGGTTTCGAGAGAAATTCCGTTTTTATCCGCTATTCTATATGGCGAGTCGTTTTTAACCACTGTATAGGTAGCGGCATAGTCAACCTTGGAATTTATGAGCTGTTCGAGTGTTGAGAGTTCAACTATCGAACTGTCAAGGTAAAAGCCCTCTTGAATTTTGACATCGTTGTGAAAACGCACTATCTCGTTTTCAGCGCCCCTGAGGTAGCTATTGAGGATGCTCTCGAGCGCCATACTGAGCGCCTGACCCTCGGTAGTAGCGCCGTAGAACACGTCGTCAACGTAGAATCCATATGCGGTGGAAAAGACGTCGCCCGAGTTCTTTATCAGCTCGTTGCATATCATATAAGGGTCGGACGTTTCTATTTCATCATCCTTGCGTACCATCTCGAAATATGGATTGAAGTAGTATGCGGTTTCGTTCTCAGAGTACATTATGCGCTCACGCATAAGCGCTTCTCCGTCGTAGAATACCGCTTCGTTTTCTACGTAGCCGATGACGTTTCCGTTGTAGGTAACGCGAACGAGATATTCGTCAGCGTAGTTTGAATTTATGACATTTATAAGCAAAATCGCAGCACATACAGGCAAAACGTAGCTTGCGACTATTGCTGTATTTTTGAAGAAGATATGTCTGGTTTCACGCCAAAAACCAAATAGTTGTGAAATTGCTTTCGTAAGTCCATACTTTTTGGCGGTTTCGATTGTCTGTTTTACAAGGCGCAAGGGTGCGCGTAATGTAAAGTCGAGCACGGAAAGAACTTCTTTTTTGACCATAGTGAGCGCTGTTTTCAAAGGCTTTTTTACACGCTTCAAAAGTCCCTTTGTGGTGGCTTTTTTTAAAATTTCGCCCAACTCACAAAGAGTGCGCAAAACAGTCTTTCCCTTGCGAATCGTTGAAAGTCCCAAGTGACAGCAAACGGTATATGCAAAGTCTATGGCACTGTCAAGCATCTTTTTTACATCCGTGTCTTTTTTCTGCAAAAACCCCATGCACACTCTCCTTTCATTTTTCGACACACACGAAAATTATAACAGTTTTTTGATTTAATGTCAAGGCTTGGGCATTTTGTCAAGTTGTCAGTCACAGAAATACAACTGTCTGTGCAATATTACAGTTGACTTATATATATAATAGTAGTAAAATTAAAGGTAATCATTTTATTACTTTACATTGAAAAAGGAGTTTTTGATTTATGGCAAGAGTTTATAACTTTTCTGCAGGACCCTCCGTCCTCCCCGAAGCAGTTCTCACTAAGGCTGCTAATGAAATGCTCGATTATCAGGGCAGCGGACAATCAGTAATGGAGATGAGCCATCGATCAAAAGTTTATGACGCTATCATAAAAGAGTGTGAGGCTCTTCTTCGCGAGGTTATGAACATTCCCGATAACTACAAGGTTCTTTTCCTTCAGGGCGGTGCTTCATCTCAGTTTGCAATGATTCCTCTAAACCTTATGAACAAGAGTGGCAAGGCTGACTTTGTTATCACAGGTCAGTGGGCTAAGAAGGCTTATCAGGAGGCTTCCCGTTACGGCGAGTGCAAGGCTGTTGCTTCTTCCGCTGACAAAACCTTCTCATACATCCCCGAGCTCGACAAAAACGAGTTTACAAAGGACGCGGATTACTTCCACATCTGCTACAACAACACCATCTACGGAACAAGATTTAACGAGCTTCCCGATACAGGTGACGTTCCGATAGTTGCAGATATGTCATCCTGCATCCTTTCCGAGCCTGTTGACGTTACAAAATACGGTATGATCTATGCCGGTGCACAGAAGAATATGGCTCCTGCAGGTCTTACTGTTGTTATCGTTCGCGAGGACCTTATCGGAAATGCTCGTGACATCACACCTACAATGTTCAACTATCAGATCCACGCTGACAACGGTTCTATGTACAACACTCCTCCTACATACACCATCTACGTTTGCAAGTTGGTGCTTGAGTGGATCAAGAACGAAATCGGCGGTCTTGAGAAGATGGCTGAAATCAACAACAAAAAAGCTAAAGCTTTCTATGATTTCCTCGACAACTCCAAGATGTTCAACGCTACTGTTAGCGGAAAAGACCGTTCTCTCATGAACATTCCTTTCGTTACAGGCGACGAGGAGCTCGACAAAAAGTTTGTTAAAGAGGCTGAGGCTGCAGGCTTTGTTAACCTCAAGGGTCACCGTTCTGTCGGCGGTATGCGCGCTTCCATCTACAACGCTATGCCCGAGGAAGGCGTTACGAAGCTTATCGACTTTATGAAGAAATTTGAAGCTGAAAACAGCAAATAAGAGGTAGATTATATGTTTGAAATTAAAACCCTGAACAAGATTTCCCCTTTTGGTTTAGAAGTCTTTGATTCTAATTACAAATGTGCAGACAATTTTGAAAATCCCGATGCGGTTATCGTTCGTTCCGCTTCGATGCACGAGCTCGAGCTTCCTTCCAATCTCAAGGCTATCGCAAGAGCAGGTGCAGGTGTAAACAACATTCCGATTGACCGTTGCAGTGAGCAGGGCGTTGTTGTTTTCAACACCCCCGGTGCTAACGCAAACGCTGTCAAGGAGCTCGTTATCGCAGGACTTCTTCTCGCTTCGAGAAAGGTTGTTCCCGCTATCGAGTGGAGCCGTACCCTCAAGGGCGAAGGCGATCAGGTTGGAAAGCTCGTTGAAAAAGGAAAATCCTCTTTCGCGGGTCCCGAAATTATGGGCAAGACTCTCGGTGTTATCGGTCTTGGTGCTATCGGTATCCTCGTTGCAAATGCAGCAAAGGCTCTCGGTATGAACGTTTACGGATACGACCCGTTCCTTTCCGTTGATGCCGCTTGGAAGCTTTCCAGCAGCACAAAGCACGCTGCAAGCCTTAAAGAAATCTACGAAAACTGTGACTACATTACCGTTCACGTTCCGCTCAACAGTGAAACCAAGCATATGATAAACTCCGAGTCTATCAAGCTTATGAAGAACGGCGTTCGCATCCTCAACTTCTCTCGTGGCGAGCTCGTTTGCGAAGAGGATATCATCGAGGCTGTAGGAAGCGGCAAGGTTGCTTGTTATGTAACAGACTTCCCCTCCGATGCAGTTATCGGTATCGACAACATCATCACAATCCCTCATTTGGGTGCTTCTACCCCCGAATCCGAGGACAACTGTGCAAAGATGGCGGCTCAGGAGCTTGTTGATTTCCTTGAAAACGGAAATATCAAGAACTCCGTAAACCTCCCCAACGCAGAGATGGCTCGCGAGGGCGACGTTCGCATCACAGTTATCCACAAGAACGTTCCCAATATGCTTTCACAGATTTCCGCAGTCGTTTCCCAGAGCGGTGCTAACATCGAGAATATGCTAAACCGTTCCAAGAAGGATATGGCGTATACAATGCTCGACGTTGCAGGAAAGCTCGACGATTCCGTCGCTGACAGCATCAAGGCTATCGAAGGCGTTATCAGAGTTAACGTGCTCTAATTCTCAAAGCCAAACTCCCCGACAATGTGTCGGGGAGTTTTTTGCAAATACGACGTAAAAAAGGGGTTGGCAGATTGCCAACCGCTTTTCATAAGTACAATTATTCAGCCTGGGGAGCTCCTACGGGACAAGCGTCTGCACAAGCGCCACAACCGATGCACTCGTCTGCGTTGATAACATACTTGTCACCAGCAGTGATTGCACCTACGGGGCACTCTGCCTCACAAGCACCGCAACCGATGCACTCATCGTTAATTACATATGCCATTAAAAACACCTCCTTGATACCCCTATTGTATCACATATCGACAAAATGTCAACAATTTTTTATCCTTCCAGTCCTTTGAGTTCCTTAATTTCCTTTGCGTCCACTCTAATCTGCGAGTCACGGATGAGTTTTACCTCGTCGCGCTTGTAGTTTCTGGGTGCGCCCTCGGGGTCTTTTTCCGACTGTACCTTCAAAATTCCTGTCAAGAGATTTACCTCGGTTACAGTTCCTCTACCGTCGGGAGTTTTTACAAACGCGCCGACCTTTGGGGTAATCGAAAGCAGATCCTCATACGCTTCCTGCTCGTATTTGAGGCAACACATAAGTCTTCCGCAGGTGCCCGAAATCTTTACTGGGTTTAGGGACATTCCCTGCTCCTTTGCCATCTTTATCGAAACGGGCTGGAAGTCGCCGAGAAAGGTGGAACAGCAGAACGGTCTTCCGCATATTCCAAGTCCACCGAGCATCTTCGCCTCATCGCGAACGCCTATCTGCCTGAGCTCTATACGGGTACGGAAAACACCCGCCAAATCCTTTACGAGCTCACGGAAGTCGACTCTTCCGTCGGCTGTGAAGTAGAAAAGAATCTTGCTGTTGTCAAACGTATATTCAACATCAACAAGCTTCATTTCAAGACCGTGACTTTTTATTTTCTCAAGACAAATTGAAAAAGCTTCCTTCTCCTTTGACTTGTTAATTTCCTTTATTTTAAAATCATTTTCGTCAGCAACACGCATAACGCTTTTAAGAGGCTTAATAACCTCACTGTCATCAATTTCACGAGGGTCAAGAACTACCTCGCCCATTTCAACTCCGCGTGCAGTTTCAACGATTACGCTGTCACCCTTTTTCAATTCAAACTTAAGCGGGTCGAAATAATAAACCTTACCGACCGACTTAAATCTAACACCGATAATAGTAGCCATTTATATAAACATTCCTTTCGGTAATCTAAACTCACCATACAACGCTGTAATTATATTATAAAAATGCGATAATGTCAAGACCTTGGGGATAGTGTAAGTAATGGAATAAGGTGAAAAATATGAGATTATCAGTTATATAACTCCGACTTTATTCCAAAGGCAAGATTTAAACCAAGCGCGTGCAGATTTACATATTTTTTTAGCATCATATTGGCACGGATTGTTTTTTCAAGTGCAACAATGGGTGCACGGTCGGAGATGTTATGAGAAAGCAACTCAAGCTCTTTTTGTGAATCTTTGTTTACAACGAGGTGCTTTGGGGAATTTTTAATAAGCA
>JAZSNN010000020.1:0-15554 GCA_045536425.1 Oscillospiraceae bacterium | reverse complement strand
AGGGGTTGCCCTGGGGCTTTGTCTTCCTTAAGACCGCTTGGCCTCCGACTTATTATTTGTAGGATGGTGTCGGCAACTATTCCTACAAAGACGCTCACGGCGAAGCAACCCTCAAAAAGCCCGGTAGAATACTTGCGGTTTTGTTCTGTATCTTTACAATGCTCGCTTCCTTCGGTATCGGAAGTATGGGACAGGTAAACAAAATCGTTGCAAACGTTGCCGCTGCTTTCGACGTTGAGGCACTTTCCAGCATCAACGTGTTCGGAGGAGTTTCCCTCTACAACGTTCTTATCGGTGTAGTAATTATGATTCTCACCGCTATCATCACCCTCGGCGGTGTAAAGAGAATCGCAAACGTTGCTGAAAAGATCGTTCCTTTTATGGTTGTTCTCTTCGTTGCAGGAAGCCTTGTTATCATCGGTATCAACTATCAGGCAATCCTTCCCGCATTCAAGGCAATCTTCGTTAACGCATTCAGCCCCGAAGCATTTGTCGGTGGTGGAATCGGCGGTGTTATCGTTGCTATGACAAACGGCTTCAAGCGCGGTGTATTCTCCAACGAGGCAGGACTTGGTTCTTCCGTTATGGTACACTCCAACTCCAGCGTTAAAGAGCCCGTAAAGCAGGGTATGTGGGGTATCTTCGAGGTATTTGCTGATACTATGGTAGTTTGTACAATGACAGCTCTCGTAGTACTTACATCCGGCGGTCTCAACGGCGGTGTGTTCAACGCAAAGACAGGCGAAATTGCCGCAGGCTTTACCGATGCAACTCTCGTCGGTGGCGCATTCAACGAAGTATTCTCTTGGGGCGATATCGGTAGTAAGTTCGTTGCTATCGCAATGTTCCTCTTCGCGTTCACAACCGTTCTCGGCTGGTCGCACTACGGCTCAAAGGCTTGGGAATACCTCTTCGGTGCAAAGACAACCTTTATCTTCCGCATCATCCACGTTATCACTGTCATCTTCGGTGCGGTTCTCACTTCTTCTCTCGCTTGGGATATCTCCGACACCTTCAACGGTCTTATGATGATTCCCAACCTCATCGGTGTTCTGTTTATGATTCCGCTTGTTGTCAAGATCACAAAGAACTACGTTGACAGAAAGGTCAAGAAGCAGGACGTTGCTCCGATAATTTCCTATGACCCCGAGATAGAGGCAGAGGCGGTAGCTACCCTCGACCAAGACTAATTTCGACATCCTCTAATAATTTGGTACATAATTTATATCAAAGCCTCCCACTCACTGTGGGAGGCTTTGGTATGTTTATCTGTTGTTTTTAAGTCTTTCTTTTGCTTCTTCGACGGTTTCGCCCTCGCGGGTGAGATAACGGTCAACGAATTTGTCCTCAATCTTGGTGTATCCTTCGACCACACCGCGCTCGATTTTTTTGTAGCCGTCGACAACGCCCTCCGCCATCTTTTCCGTGGCGTTTGCAATCTTTGATTTTGCCATATCTACCCTTTTACCTCCGATAAGATTAATACCCAGCAAAAGCACCGAAATACAGACACCCGTGCCGGTCAGAACGTTAAATAAGAAAATGTCACCCTCGCTCATACCCTCAAAGGTCACGAGCATCGACCTCTGCAGAGAAAAAACCGAAACGAGCGCATCTGCAAACGAGATGTTTCGCAGGGTCTTGAATGCAGGGGAAGAATATTTTTTTGATTTGACGAGGTTTATGATGCCAAGCACCACCTTTGTGAAGGTGTAAAGCGCAATGGTGATCATAATAATCTCGTTATGCTTTGTGCCTCGGTTGTCTGTTACCGAAAGGATAACCGTGCCGACAAGACAAAGCGCGAGGAAAAGAAAACTAAACCCCGTAAATCTCTTTGCAAAGCTCTCAATCTCGCTCTTTCGCTTTATCCGTAAAACCGCAAAGCGCATAACGCTCAAAACCGTATAGTAGGTGCTCAGGGTGATAAACCACCACGACTGCGACACAAAACCCAAAACGCAGTTGTATACGGCGTATGCAAGGTTTGTGACAAGACTTATCAGCGTGACGGTGGTGAGACTTAACCTTTTCATTTTATACCGCGAACTATCGGGATGAGTGACAGAAGTGCCACAATGCCGACAAGACCGACGAGAACGCCTACAACAAAGTTTTCCCATACCATACACAAGCACATACCGACACCCAACAATAGCGCACCGACGATTGCAAACAATACGGTCAAAATGGTTTTGCCGTTAAATTTAAGAGGCCCTTTGTTCTCCATCTTGCGCCAAATGAATACCGTGATGATTCCAATCACCAAACCGACAGCGCCGAAGATGATGCCCTCTTTAAAGAGATTCCACTCGGGCAGAAGCGTCATACACATTCCGAGCGCAAACAAAACACCGCTCACAGTCCCCAAAATCATTGCCACAAAGCTACTCTTTTTCATAATTTTTCTCCTTTCAATAAAACAACAGTTGTCTTTTTAATGCATTTATAGTATAATGTTTTGAGAAACTAAAAACAATCATCAAAAACTCGACAAGTGTTGGAATAATGAGGAGAAGCTATGAATACAAAGAACAACAAGAGACGCAGAGAGTCGATAGAAAAGATAGAGAAAGCCTTCGTGGAGCTTTTGCAAACACGGGATATTTCAAAAATAACCGTTTCTGACATCTGTAAGATGACCGACCTCAACCGCAGCACCTTCTATGCAAATTTTCTTGATATCTACGACCTTGCGGACAAGCTTCGCGAAACGTTGGAGAAGGAATTCACGAAGCTTTTTGCGGACTACGACTACTTCAACGAGCGCACGGGTGTACTGAAGATGTTTACACACATCAAGGAAAACCAGCTTTTTTATAACACCTACTTCAAGCTTTGCTACGACGAAAAACACCTGATCAACGTCTATGACCCGAAAAGAGCCGAGAAGGAGTTTGGCGACGCAAACGTCAGGTATCATATTGAGTTTTTCAGAAACGGCTTTAACGCGATAATAAAGCTGTGGCTCAAGGACGGCTGCAAGGAGTCCCCCGAGGAGATGGCAGAGGTGCTGAAAAAGGAATATCGCGGGAGATAAGGCTTTTTACAAATCGGAATATTGACTTTGTCTATAAAATATGATAAAATAAGTAAACACTAAATACGGAGGGTTCTATTATGAAGCATATTGAAACTATCCAGACTCGTAACCTTTGCGAGAGCGCAAAGAACGGCGGATGCGGCGAGTGCCAGACTTCCTGCCAGTCTGCTTGCAAGACCAGCTGCGGTATTGCTAATCAGCAGTGCGAGAACACCGAGGAGAAGTAATTAAAACCTCGAAATGCCGCCTTTATTGGCGGCATTTTTTATAGATATGAAGGAGTAAGCTATGATACATCAGTACAAGCTCGGCGGCTATAACATCGTGCTCGACGTCTGCTCGGGTGCTGTGCACGTGGTGGACGACGTTGCATACGACGTCATTGCAATGTATGAGAACACAAGCCGCGATGAGATAATTGAAAAGCTTTCGAAAACCTATACAGAGATAGAAAGATCCGAGATTGAGGAGTGCTACGAGCAGATCGAAGAACTCAAAAGCTCGGGAAAGCTCTTTGCGCCCGATACCTTTGAGGGTATGGCGGGAAAGCTAAAGGAAAAGACCGCAGGTGTTGTAAAGGCGCTCTGCATACATATCGCGCACACCTGCAACCTCAACTGCTCCTACTGCTTTGCAAGTCAGGGAAAATACCACGGCGACCGAGCAATGATGAGCTTTGAGGTCGGTAAAAGAGCCTTCGATTTTCTCATCGAGAATTCGGGCAACCGCAGAAACCTTGAGGTCGACTTCTTCGGCGGAGAACCGCTGATGAACTTCGAGGTAGTAAAACAGCTCGTCGAATATGCTCGTTCTATCGAAAAACAGCACAACAAAAACTTCCGCTTCACCCTCACTACAAACGGAATGCTCATCGATGACGACGTTATCGATTTTGCAAACCGCGAGATGTCAAACGTCGTGCTTTCTCTCGACGGACGAAAGGAAGTCCACGATAGATATAGAGTGGACTATGCGGGTAACGGAAGCTGGGAAAGAATAGTCCCCAAATTCCAAAAACTCGTCGAGGCGCGCGAGGGCAAAAACTACTATATGCGCGGCACCTTCACCCACGAAAACCCCGACTTTCTCGAGGATATAAAGACAATGCTCGACCTCGGCTTTAATGAACTGAGTATGGAACCCGTCGTCTGTGCAAAGGGCGACCCGTCCGAATTGACACCCGAGGACATCGAAATTGTCAAAAAGCAGTACGAGGACCTCGCAGAGCTAATGCTCAAAAAGGACAAGGAAGGCAAGCCCTTCACCTTCTACCACTATATGATAGACCTCACGGGAGGCCCCTGCATCTATAAACGCATCTCGGGCTGTGGGTCGGGAACAGAGTATATGGCGGTTACCCCTTGGGGCGACCTCTATCCCTGCCATCAGTTTGTGGGCGAGGAAAAGTTTAAGCTCGGCGATATATGGCAAGGCGTGACAAACAAGGAAATACAGGGCGAGTTTGCCGCTTGTAACGTCTATGCAAGAGAAGAATGTCGTGACTGCTGGGCAAGACTGTATTGCTCGGGCGGATGTGCCGCAAACGCATATCACGCAACCGGCAAGGTCACAGGCATCTACGAGAGCGGATGTGAGCTCTTTAGAAAGCGTATGGAATGCGCGATAATGGTTGCAATAGCAAGAACTTTAGAGGGAAGATAAATGCAGACACCGATATGTGATTTCGTGAAAAATTACATAGAGAAAAATCCAATGCGCCTGCATATGCCGGGGCACAAGGGGTGCGCCTTTTTGGGTGCAGAGCCGTTTGATATCACAGAGGTTGACGGTGCGGATAGCCTTTACGAAGCGGACGGAATAATCGCCGAGAGCGAGAAAAACGCAAGCGAGCTTTTTGGATGCAACACGTTTTATTCTACCGAGGGCTCGTCACAGTGTATAAAGGCGATGCTGTTTCTCGCCGCGCAACACGCGAAAAACCACGGCAAAAAACCTCTGATACTCGCGGGACGAAACGCACACAAGAGCTTTTTGAGCGCGGCAGCCCTCTGCGACCTGGACGTGAAATGGCTTTTCCCCGAAAATCAGGAATCCTATCTTTCCTGCAGGATTGACGCGACAACCCTCGACCGTGCACTGTCAAGAAGAGATATCACCGCCGTTTATCTCACGAGCCCCGATTACCTCGGAAATGTTTTGGATATAAAGGCGCTTGGTGAGGTGTGCAAAAAATATGACGTGCTTCTTCTTGTAGACAATGCACACGGGACGTATCTGAAATTCACAACACCATCTCAGCACCCGATCGACCTTGGTGCTGATATCTGCTGTGACTCCGCGCACAAAACCCTCCCAGTATTGACGGGAGGCGCATATCTGCACGTTTCAAACAGCTGTGAAGAGCTTTTGCCACAGGTGAAAAATGCACTTTCCCTCTTTGGCTCGACCAGCCCGTCCTATCTTATACTGCAGTCGTTGGACAGAGCAAATGCCTACCTTGCCGACGGCTATATAGAGCGGGTAGAGGAGCTTTCGCAGAGGGTGAAAGACCTCAAAACAAGGCTGATGATGAATGGCTATATCCTCAAGGGAAACGAGCCGATGAAAATCACCATAAAAACCAAACTCTACGGCTACAAGGGCGAGGATTTTGCAAAGACACTTGCCGATAAAAACATCGTCTGCGAGTTTTCCGACGCGGATTTCACAGTATTGATGCTCACCCCCGAAACCGACCTTACAAGACTCGAAAAAGCGCTTCTGTCGGTGCCGAAAAAGACCGCGATAATAAATCCCCCGCCAAAATTTTCTCTCCCCGAGAGAGCAATGTCGATAAGAGAGGCGACATTCGCACCAAGCAAAATCGTGCCCGTCGAACAGGCACAGGGCAGAATTCTAGCCACCGCAACGGTTGGCTGTCCGCCCGCTGTGCCGATAGTCACCTGCGGAGAGAGGATAACCGCAGAGGCGATAGAGGTTTTTAAATACTACGGAATAAAAACCTGCACGATAGTAAAGTAAGTTTACATATGACAAACGCAAAATCGCCGCCCGGCCGGGCGCTAATTAGTTTATCTTGCAAAATTTTGCTTTTCAAGCTCGGATTTTACAATCTGCGAGATGTCGAAAAAGGTTTTCTGGAAACGGCAACAGCTTTCGTTTGGATGTGAACAGGTGTACTCGGTACCTCCTGCACAACGGCTGATGTAATATGGGCCGTCAATGGCTTCGATCACCTCGCGCAGAGTGGTGTCTTCGGGAGATTTTTTCATCTCGTATCCGCCCGTCGCGCCCTTGTAGGAAACGACAAGCTCTGCGCCGACCAGCTTTCTGAGGATTTTCAGCGCAAATCTCAGCGAAACCCCCGTCTTGTCAGCGATGGTTTTTGCATCCTGGCGTTTTTTCGACTGTGCCATACAGTCGATAATTCTCACGGCATAATCTGCTTCAAGAGTAATAAACACAGTGCACCTCCTGAGTTTAGTCGATAAAATCCTTGAGTTTCTTGCTTCTGCTTGGATGACGGAGCTTTCTGAGCGCCTTTGCCTCAATCTGTCTGATACGCTCACGGGTCACGTTAAACTCCTTGCCAACCTCTTCGAGTGTACGGCTTCTGCCGTCCACAAGACCGAAACGAAGTCTAAGTACCATCTCCTCACGGGGAGTGAGTGTCTGCAAAACGGAAGCCAGCTGTTCTTTGAGCATAGCCTGCGAAGCGGCATCCTGCGGAGCGGGAGCCTCGTCGTCGGGGATAAAGTCACCGAGATGGCTGTCCTCCTCTTCGCCGATAGGCGTTTCGAGCGAAACAGGCTCCTGGGCGATGCGGATTATCTCGCGCACCTTGTCTGCGGGCATATTTATCTCTGCAGCAACTTCCTCTGCTGTCGGTTCGTGACCGTTTTTGTGCAGAAGCTGACTGCTGACCTTCTTTACCTTTGTGATGGTCTCCACCATATGAACGGGGATACGAATGGTTCTCGCTTGGTCGGCAATAGCTCTTGTAATAGCTTGTCTGATCCACCAGGTAGCATAGGTCGAAAACTTAAATCCTTTGGAGTGGTCAAACTTTTCAACAGCCTTTATAAGACCGAGGTTACCTTCTTGTATGAGGTCAAGAAACTGCATCCCGCGGCCGACATAGCGCTTTGCAATGCTGACAACGAGTCTGAGGTTTGCTTCGGAAAGACGCTTCTTTGCAACGGGGTCACCTGCCATCATACGCTCTGCAAGTTCAATCTCTTCTTCGTTTGTGAGAAGGGGAACGCGACCGATTTCCTTGAGATATACTTTAACGGGGTCGTCGCTTGTGATAGCGTCGCTGTAGTATACCGATTCGGAATCCTCATCAGCCGAAAGGTCGATGGTGGAAAGGTCAATGTTGAGATCGGGCTCTAGGTCCTCGATAATCTCGATGTTGTGTGTTTCAAAGGTGTCGTATAGCTTTTCAAGCTGTTCAACGTCAAAATCCAGCTCCTCGAGAGCGTCGCCGATTTCCTTTGTAGTGAGTTTTCCCTTTTGCTTTCCGTTTTCCAAAAGGTCGTTTATTATAGTTTTTTTGTCTGACATAGCTAACCGTCCTTAATCAATCAAGAAAATCCTTCAACTTCTGCTTTGCAGTAGGTCTGCGAAGCTTTCTCAGAGCCTTTGCTTCGATCTGTCTGATGCGTTCACGGGTAACGTTAAACGCTTTTCCCACCTCTTCGAGAGTGCGGCTTCTGCCGTCCTCAAGACCAAAACGCAACCTCAAAACCATTTCTTCACGAGGAGTGAGTGTCTGCAAAACGGAAGCCAATTGTTCTTTTAGCATAGCCTGCGAAGCGGCATCCTGCGGAGCGAGAGCATCTTCGTCGGGGATAAAGTCACCGAGATGGCTGTCCTCCTCCTCGCCGATAGGTGTTTCGAGAGAAACGGGCTCTTGGGCTATGCGAAGAATCTCCCTGACCTTTGTGGCAGACATACCCAGTTGTTCACCGATTTCCTCTGCGGTGGCCTCTCTGCCCGTTTCGTGCAGAATCTGACTTCCCGCCTTTTTAACTCTTGTGATGGTTTCCACCATATGAACGGGGATACGAATGGTTCTCGCCTGATCGGCAATCGCTCTTGTGATAGCTTGTCTTATCCACCAGGTAGCATAGGTCGAGAACTTGAATCCCTTTGTGGGGTCAAACTTTTCAACAGCCTTTATAAGACCGAGGTTACCCTCTTGGATGAGATCGAGAAACTGCATTCCGCGGCCAACATAGCGCTTTGCGATGCTTACAACAAGTCTGAGGTTTGCCTCCGACAGACGTTTTTTCGCCATCGGGTCGCCTGCGACCATACGCTCTGCGAGTTCGATTTCCTCCTCGTTTGTGAGAAGCGGAACACGACCGATTTCCTTGAGGTACACTTTAACGGGGTCGTCAACATTAACCGAATCGGTGTAGTATACCGACTCTGTATCATCGTCAGCCGATAGGTCTATTCCCGAAATATCAATGTCAAGGTCGGTCTCAAGGTCCTCAATAACTTCGATGGTGTTTGACTCGAGGGTATCGTATAGCTTTTCGAGCTCCTCAACGTCAAAATCGAGCTCCTCGAGGGCATCGCTGATTTCTCTCGTGGTGAGTTTTCCGTTCTTCTTGCCTTTTTCAACAAGGTCGTGGATAATAGATCTTTTATCTGCCATATCTTTCTTCCTACTTCTTTTTATTTTTCAGCTGACGCATATACTCCATCAAAGCGGCGTCATCCATCTCTTTTATATCGTCATTTTTTGGCGAAGTTTTAGCGTTCAATAAAACGGCTATGCAGTCGTCCAAAAGCTGATTGACATCTCCTCTGTCACGGTTGGAGGCGAGAAGCCTTGCAACTCTGCTCAGATCCTCCGAGGAGAGATACTGCGAAAGCTGTGTCATATCGGGAACCGAGCATTCGCGGATTATCTGACAGAGTGATAGGAAAATCCTTCTGTTTGTTGCCGTAACAAAGCTGTCGTCGGTCAGTTTGGAGAGTATGTACTCCAATCGGTCGGGATTTCTGTATAGGATGTAGAGGATGTTGTCCTCACAAACCGCCTCTTTTTTGAACTTCACACGGTCGGGGTCGGAACGCTCGAGTCCGGCATTGACTGCCATAACGAGATTTCCCGCGTCCTTTTTCTCCTCGGCGCGTTTTCTGCGCTTGAGAATTCCCTTGACCTGCTCGGCAATCGCCTCGTGCGAAACCGATAGCTCCTCACCGAGCTTTCTGATATAAACGTCGCGCTCGACGGGGGAGTTTATCTCGGAGATTATCTGCGCCGCATCGCGAAGATACTGCACCTTACCGCTCGGGGTTGACGGGTCGTTCTTCTGAGCCGCTTCGGCAAGACGGTAGTCGGTAACCGAACTGCTGTCGTCAAGAAGAAGTTTAAAGCGCTGAGCACCATATTTCTTGATAAACTCGTCGGGGTCCTTTGCACCGGGCACCGACAGAACCCGCACCTTGATGCCGAGCTCGTCGAATATGGCAAACGCTCTTTGTGTTGCCTTTCTGCCTGCACCGTCGGAGTCGTAGGCGACGATAACCTCGTCGGCATAGTTTGCTATCATTCTCGCCTGCTCTGAAGTGAGTGCAGTACCAAGAGAAGCCACTGTGTTGTCAAATCCCGCTTGGTGCAGGGCGATAACGTCCATATATCCTTCCGCGAGTATCAGGCGGCGCTCCTTCGAGCTTTTGGCAAGATTTAATGCAAATAGATTTTTTGTCTTTTTAAAAACGGGAGTGTCGGGGGAGTTTAGATATTTCGGCTTTTCATCGCCCAAAACTCTACCGCCAAACGCGATAACATTTCCGCGAAGGTCAATGATAGGGAACATAACGCGGTTTCTGAAATAGTCATACAACCTGCCGTTTTTCTGTGATACAGCGGCAACACCCGCTGCAACCATATCCTTGTCGGAAAAGCCCTGACCTCTCAAAAAATCCACAAGGCTTGTCCATCCGTCAGGTGCAAAGCCGAGCCCAAAGCGCTTTATTGTTTTTGGGTCGAGCTTTCGCGAAGCAAAATAGTCAAGACCGTGCTTTCCTGCGGGGGAGATGAGCTGTTCGTAAAAGAACTTTGCGGCAAGCTTGTTGATTTTATAGGTTTTTTCCTTGAGTCTTGCGGCGGCATCGTTTATGGAATCCTCGGGCATACGCAGTCCCGCACGCTGAGCGAGGAACTTCACCGCCTCGATATACTCGAGGTTTTCAACGTTCTTTATAAAGGTGATAACGTCTCCGCCTGCTCCGCAACCAAAGCAGTAGTAGGACTGCGTGTCGGAGAAAACGGTAAAGGACGGCGATTTTTCCGAATGGAAAGGACACAAGCCGACCATATTTCTCGAACTGCGTTTTAGTGAAACGTATGAAGATATAACGCTGGTGATATCGTTTGCCATTCTCAGCTCGTCCAAAAATTGCTGTGGCAGTGCCATATTTCGCCCTCCTTTTCAAATTTGTTGTAATATCATAGATTCCAAGCCTTTGGAATAGTAAGCTCTCTGAAGATGTTCACCGCATAGGTGTCGCTCATACTCGAAATATAATCGACAACCGCACGCTCGATTCCCTCAAGCTCCGCGATATTGCGATAGAGCTGAGGCAAAAGCTCTGCGTGCTTCATAAAATACTCGAACATAAACTTCACAGCGTCCATCGCCTTGCCTTCCTGCTCCTTTGCAAGACTGCCGATATAAACGTTGTCAAACATATACGACGTGAGCTCGTCAAAAGCACCCTTTTCGGTTTCACCAAGTCTTATAAAGTCGGTGGAATTTTCGAGCACAGAGTTTATAAGGGTCGTAATTCTCTCGGACTTTGTTCTTCCGAGTTCATAGCGCACCCTCCACGGAATGTCCTCTGCGGATATCATTCCCGCGCGGATAGCGTCGTCGATGTCGTGGTTGAGATATGCGATTCTGTCTGCAATCCAGACTATCTGTCCCTCGAGGGTAGAGGCGTCGGGCCCGTTGGTGTGGTTGCCGATGCCGTCGCGCACCTCATACGTGAGATTGAGGTTTTCGAGCTTTTCGACAACCCTAACACTCTGGTCATAGTGCTTGAATCTAAAACTGCAAACCGAATCGAGCGCTCTCTCGCCCGCGTGACCAAACGGAGTGTGTCCGAGGTCGTGACCGAGTGCCACAGCTTCGGTAAGGTCTTCGTTCAGCCTCATTGCCCTTGCAATAGTTCTGCCAATCTGCGAAACCTCAAGGGTGTGGGTGAGTCGTGTTCTGTAATGGTCCTTTTCGGGAGAAAGAAAAACCTGTGTTTTGGTTTTAAGCCGCCTAAATGCGTTGCAGTGGATGATCTTGTCGCGGTCACGCTGAAACTCGGTGCGAAGCTGACATTTTTCAATCTCAAACTCGCGCCCTTTTGTGTTTTCACTAAGACAAGCTTTCTCGGAAAGGGTCGCCCTTTCAATCTGTTCGGTTTGCTCTCTAACGGTCATATTTCAAACCCCTCTAATTATATATACGCAGGAAAACTCAAAATCCCTTTATTTTTTTCAAACTTTTTTAAAATCCAAAGCTTTCGTCGGTAATAATGACCTTGATTCTGCCCTTTACCCTCTGCATCTTCATCGTGACAAAGTCGCAACAGATACGAGCGGGGCTTTTGCAATCGGCACATTCGCCGGTATAACGGCAAGGAGTCTCGCAACCGAGTCGCGCGGTGTTTGCGGGAGCGGCAATCTTTTTCACGCGCACCTCTGCACTTGCCAGATCGGGAACAATCTTGTTCGCACCCACAACGAGCACAACGCTCTCGGGGCCGTAAATCATCGGTGCAACTCTGCTTCCTCTGCCGTCAACGTTAAACAGCTCGCCGTTTTCGGTAACAGCATTGGAGCTTGCAAAATAAACGTCACAGACAAGCGCCTTTTTCATCATCTCTGATGCTTTCGACGGGTCTTTTTCGCGGTCGAGAAGGTCAATGTTCTCTCTGCCTCGCAGATATTCAAGAACGCCCGACTCGGACAGCGACACCGAACCGCCAAAGCCCACCTGTGCCCCTGCAGGTACAAACTCTTCAACAAGCTTCAAAAGTTCTTCACGGCTCTTTGCGCGACAAGCGAAAAAGTTGTTTTTTTCGAGATTTTTAATGGTTTTTTCTATCCTTTTGTCCAAAACCGAACCCAAAAATCTGTCCATCGAAAGTCCTCCTATTGTCTGATATAACATTCCACTCTACATTATACACTAAATTTGTAGAAAATCAAAGGGAAATATTGAAAAAAACACGGAAAAAGTGTATAATATTAAAGGATTTTTAAAACGAAAGGGAAAACTATGGATAATATCATAAAAACTCTCTGCGAAGAGTTCAAGCTTCGCTACGAACAGACAGAAAACACAGTAAAGCTGATGGACGAGGGAAACACCATCCCTTTCATCGCAAGATATAGAAAGGAAGTCACCGGAAATCTCGATGACCAGCTTCTCCGAGAGCTTTTTGAAAGACTTACATACCTCAGAGGTCTTGCAAAGAGAAAGGAAGAAGTGCTTTCCTCGATGGAAACCCTCGGCGTTCTCACCGCCGAGCTGAGAGAAAAGGTCGAGCTTGCGAAAACAATGACCGAGGTCGAGGACATCTACCGTCCTTTTAGACCCAAGAGAAAGACAAGAGCGTCTGTCGCAAAGGAAAAGGGACTCCAGCCCCTTGCAGACAAGATTTTTGAACAAGAAAAAGACTGCCCCGCCCCCATCGAGATGGCGGCAGAGTTTGTCGACGAGGAAAAGGGAGTTGCCACCGCAGAGGACGCTCTCCAAGGCGCAATGGACATCATCGCCGAAGCTATCAGTGACGATGCCGAGATAAGAAAAGAACTCCGCGAATATCTTTCTAAATACGCGGTCATCACCGCAACGGGACCCAACAAAGAAGACCCCTCTGGCGTGTATTCAATGTACTATGAATACACCGAAGGCGTTAAAAATATCGCATCCCACAGAATCCTTGCCCTCGACAGAGGTGAAAGCGACGAGGTCCTAAAGGTTAAAATCGAAGCCGACACCGCAACCTGTATGAACATCATCTGCAACGCGGTTGTTATAATGGGCTCCCCCTGCACAAAGACGGTAATCGCGGCGGCACAGGACGGACTTGACCGTCTCATCTTCCCCTCGCTCGAAAGAGAGCTCAGAAACGACCTCACCGAAAAGGCACAGACATCTGCTATCAAGGTGTTTGGTATAAATTTGAGAAACCTGTTGATGCAAGCCCCTGTCAAAAACCGCGTAACTTTGGGTCTTGACCCCGCGTATAGAACGGGCTGTAAGCTCGCTGTCGTTGACGGCACAGGTAAGGTTTTGCACACCTCTGTTATCTACCCCACACCTCCGCAAAACAAGGTTGCGGAAGCAAAAATCACCGTCAA
Source organism: Oscillospiraceae bacterium (assembly GCA_045536425.1). Lineage (GTDB taxonomy): Bacteria > Bacillota > Clostridia > Oscillospirales > Ruminococcaceae > UBA11540. Next base: position 2,166 of record JAZSNN010000020.1, on the reverse strand, counting down.
AAAGCTCATCGATAAATACGGAATCACCCTCATCTCTATCGGTAACGGCACCGCTTCGAGAGAGTCGGAAAAATTCGTTGCCGAAACACTGCACGAAATCGACAAAAAGGTCGAGTATATGGTGGTCAGCGAGGCGGGAGCTTCTGTCTATTCCGCATCCAAACTCGCGGCTGAGGAATTTCCCGAGTTTGACGTATCGCTCAGAAGTGCAGTTTCCATCGCAAGACGACTCCAAGACCCGCTTGCAGAGCTTGTCAAAATTGACCCCAAGGCAATCGGTGTCGGTCAGTACCAGCACGATATGTCCCCGAAACAGCTCGACGAAACCCTTGACGGCGTTGTCGAGGATTGTGTAAACTCGGTCGGTGTCGACCTCAATACCGCATCGGTTTCTCTTTTGTCGAGAGTTGCGGGAATTAACAACTCCATCGCGAAAAATATCGTCGCATATAGAGAGGAAAACGGAAGCTTCACAAACAGAACACAGCTCAAAAAGGTCGCAAAACTCGGTCCGAAGGCCTTTGAACAGTGCGCGGGATTTTTGAGAATTGCCGAGAGTAAAAACCTCCTCGATAACACCTCCGTTCACCCCGAGAGCTACGACGCGGCAAATAAACTCCTCGAAATCTGTGGCTACACACCTGCACAGGTGAGAGCGGGAGAGATCTCTGCACTTCCCACTGCAGTACAGCAGATAGGTAAAGCAAAACTTGCCGAACAGCTCGGTATCGGTGTCCTGACCCTCGACGATATCGTCAGTGAGCTTATGAAACCCGGTCGTGACCCCCGTGATGAACTTTCAAAACCCCTTCTCAAAACCGACGTTATGGAGCTCAAGGATCTCAAACCCGATATGGTGCTCGACGGCACAGTTCGAAATGTTATTGACTTCGGTGCGTTTGTCGATATCGGTGTTCACGAGGACGGTTTGGTGCACATTTCGAGAATCTGCGATAGATATATAAAACACCCGAGCGAAGTCCTGAAAGTCGGCGATATTGTCAAGGTAAAGGTGCTCGAGGTTGACCTCAAACGAAAGAGAATATCCCTCACAATGAAGTTCTAGGAGAATTTAAGTGGACTATTTAGAGATAGGAAAGCTTAAGATAGAGAAAACAGTCGCCGCGGCACCAATGGCAGGTGTCGCGGACAAGGCTTTTCGCGAGCTTTGTCGCCACTACAAAGCCGCCTATACAGTGGGCGAGATGGCGAGTGCAAAGGGACTTTGCTACAACGATAAAAAGACCCCCGAGCTACTGGAAGTGACCGAGCCCGAAAGACCGATGGCGGTACAGCTCTTCGGCGCAGAGCCCGAATTTATGGCAAAAGCTGCCGTGATGGCGGAAAAATTCTGCCCCGATATGATAGATATCAACGCGGGATGCCCTGCACCAAAGGTCACAGGAACGAACGGCGGAAGCTCACTTTTGAAAGACCCAAAGCTCTGTGGAGAGATTGTCAAAGCGGTGGTAAATGCCACCGAAATCCCCGTAACGATAAAGATTCGTAAAGGTTGGGATGACAATACCGTCACGGCAGTCGAGGTCGCAAAACGAGCCGAGGACGCAGGTGCAAAGATGATAGTAGTCCACGGCAGAACAAGAAAACAGATGTATATGCCACCCGTCGATTTGGATATTATAAAGAGCGTCAAAGAAGCGGTCAGTATCCCCGTTGTCGGAAACGGCGATATCGATTCTCCCGAAAAAGCGCTCGAAATGATGAGGTACACAGGTTGCGATATGGTTATGATAGGCCGTGCCGCCCTCGGACATCCGTGGCTGTTTGAACAGATTCGTGCCGCAATCTTGGGACAGCCAATTCCCGAGTCCCCCTCTCTCGAACAAACGATGGAAATTATGCGCCACCATCTTCTGAAGCTCTGTGAGTATAAAGGCGAGTATACCGGTATGCGCGAGGCGAGAAAACACGCCTCGTGGTATATCAAGGGTAGTAAAAACGCCGCCAAGATACGAAAAATGTGCGGCGACCTCTCCAAAATCGAAGACATCGACCGCATAATCGAAGAGATTCTAAAAAGCCAATACGAAGAATAATCGGCTGTGGATTTTTCCACAGCCGATTCACTTTAGTTGAGCAACCACTGGCTCTGCCAGTGGGAAAGAGAGCTTTAGCTATGGACATAATAAAAACTCCTTGATATAT